>CALQZN010000047.1 GCA_943349675.1 Candidatus Nomurabacteria bacterium | reverse complement strand
TGTACCTCAACACCGCTACGATGATCTTTAACCAGTTTGTAGGGGTGCAGCACATACGAGCGAATTTGGCTCCCCCACTCTATTTTACTGCCATTGGTCGATAGGTCGGACACCAACTCTTTACGCTCTGCTTCGAGTTGACGAATGAGCTTTGCTTTAACAATCGCCAACGCCTTTTCTTTGTTTGCACCTTGAGTGCGCTCGCCGTCGACATGTGCAGACAAACCTGTAGGTTTATGGACGATGCGCACTGCGGTTTCGCGCTTATTTACGTTTTGGCCGCCCGGGCCCGATGAGCGTGCCATGGTAATGTCTAAATCATTCTCTGGGATATCTATATTCCCCACCTTTTCTATAACGGGCAGAACTTCCGCCAACACAAAAGATGTTTGCCGTTTTTTTGAGGCGTTAAATGGCGAGATGCGTACCAGGCGATGCACGCCGTACTCGTTTTTAAGCACCCCATATACTCCCTTACCCTCAATCTCAACCGACACATTGCGGTAGCCGCCACGGTCGTTGGCATTTGCATGCAATACCCGCATACCCCATCCCCTACCTTCTGTATATTTGCGATACATTTCCAGCAACAGGTAGGCAAAGTCCTCGGCGTCGTCGCCGCCAGCACCGGCCACAATGGTAAGTATGGCGTTGCCGTTGCTATAGGTATCACCCCCTTCAGCTGCTACTTTTAAATCTTGCAACTCCCGAACAAGTGCTTGTGCTTGGTTTTTGTCGGCCCAAAAGTCCGCCATTTGCATGGCAACTTCGATTTCCTGTATACGACCTTCCTTTTTGTCCATGTACTTGCAAGTATACCAACTGTTGACTTTTTTGTAAAAGAATTCTAAAATATTTTGAAAAAGGACCCGAGGCATGAATACACATAGGCGTAGCCGCGCTCTCGACCTAAAGTCGACGGTTGTCACCTTCATACAACTCGTTGACCGAGAACAACTGCTGGGATATGTCTTGGTGCGAAACACCCAAACATACCCAAAGTCTAGAGCCTTTTACAAACTCCCCGGCGGCAGCCGAAAAGAGGACGAGAGCATTTTCGAGGCGGCATATTGGGAGTGTTTTGAGGAGTGTGGAATCGACCTCAGAGCGTCGCTCAACACACTGCGGTACAGACAATACATGCCCGCTGGGCATTATACAAAACATCTATTCGTAGCAAGAATAGATACCAATCAAGCGATGAGTTTGTATAATCCAGAAAGAAATACAAGCGTTTTGAAGCCGCACCGCAACCAGGGCGAGCACGGACACATACTAAGCCCAGTCGAACTTCTGATGCAGATTACATACGGAGGGGTACTACACACCCACGCTGACATGTTGAGTGCAGCTGGATTGCTCGAGAACATCAGAAATGGAGTTTTGGTCGAATGACCGCAGCACACACTGTGGTCATTATTTTTTCTGGAGCCAGAGGCCGGGATCGAACCGGCGACCCCGTCTTTACGAAAGACGTGCTCTACCAACTGAGCTACTCTGGCAAATTGTTCGCAAACACTCGAGCTTTCTGACTTCTCTTACTTATTGCCCGCCCGGCTCTTCCATTTCCTCTATTGAGGTTAGCATACGTTGGACTTAGAGCGTCGCAATTTGGACAAATCAACCGAAGATTATTTTCTTTATTATCGCGCCAATCCCCATTAATGTGGTCAGCAACTAACGGAACTAATCCGGTGATCTTATTAACTTCTGACCAACCACACACACAACACTTATTACCAAACTTGTTACGCAAATAGCGTTTTATCGGCTTTGAGACTATACCAGTAATTTTTAATCCCGTCACTTTTCCTGCTTTCCACTTTTTAATATAAGTCTGATACTGTTTTTCAGCTTGGCACTTATTACTGCAGTAAATGTATGTTGGTCGGGCTACTTCTTTGCAACAAGTAGGGCATGTATTCCGTGGTTTTCTCGGCATAGACATACGCACATAATACAGTGAACTAACGACCACTTAAAATATAAAGAGTGGTCGTATATTTACAACTACTCACATTCGTGAGCCGAAGGCCGGGATCGAACCGGCGACCTACGCCTTACCATGGCGTTGCTCTACCAACTGAGCTACTTCGGCTTTTGTGCAGCGTGCACAGACTATACCGTACAACAAAATTTCAAAAAATGCTACAAAAAATCACTGCGCGACATTACTGTCGGGTAGTGGACGCAACAATGGCGCCGTAGTAGTACTGGTGGTTTTTATCAAACGCGTCGTACGTGTTATTCCATTCTTTTACTGTTTCAAAACTCTCCACATCAGCATCTTTTAAAATCACAAGATCCCAATCTTTATTGTTGGCACCTGTCGACACATAGAACACAGTTTTTTTACCTTTTGCGTACCCATACCCCAAATCAGTAAAGTTTTTTGGGTCAGCGTCTGGCACCACTTGGTCGCCGGCATATACACGTTTTGAGTCAACCGCATAAAAACCCTCATATCCAAGCACTCTAAACGTTGGTGCATTTACTCCTGCAATGGGTGTATTTTGAAAAAATGCAGTTTCTGAATCTTCACCATAGCAATTTTTGGTTTGAGTGTAGTCTGTTAATTCATTAAAAGAATTTACCGATGCGTCCAAAAAAGACCCGCTCGGTACATGCTGGATATACTGACCAACGACAACGTAGCATGTTTGAGACTCTTGGGTGATGTATGGGTCAGTCGCTGGAGCATGTTTGAGCAATGCTGCAAAAATAAATACAAAAGACACAGCAACAGAAGCACATGTACTCACGACTATAAGGCCCGTAACAATAAGTTTGTTCCGTTGTTTATCGACACTCTTTTTCTTTGAACCTTTAAATTTTGCGCTGCCAAACCCAAGTAGTGGAAAAAAGATAAATGGCAAAAATAAGTACCCTACCGCATACCATCCATTTTCTCCAAACGAACGGGCGAGATGGTAGTACAAGTAGCCCATAAAACCAAACACTCCAACCCAAAGCGCACCGTCAAGCAACAAAGATATCCAAAAACCGAGCGTTGTATCAGCACAAACAAACAACCCAGCAATAGACACAGCACTAAGCAGCGGCACCACAAGCCCCCACCATACCGAGATGCCAGCGATGTCTAAAAGCTCTACAAAACTGTACAGAGGCACCAGCGACAACCAAGCGGGCCTGCCT
>CALQZN010000046.1 GCA_943349675.1 Candidatus Nomurabacteria bacterium | reverse complement strand
AATGGCCAATTGGTATGCCCCGCTCGTATTGCCGCCGCTTTTAAAAAGTCCCTATCGAACGATACGTTTTGCCCCGCAAACGTTTGCTCGGGCGTTGCTTCTGCAAAGGCTATAAATTGACGCACCAACTCTGTTTCGGACCGCTTTGTTGGGTCGCTAAGTTCTTCGCGTGTAAAACCATTTACCGCCAAGGCCCCATCTTCCACATGAGCACCATCCCATATGCGACACTCTGCATACAGTTGGCGCGTAGGGTCGGCCAAATCGAGCGCCCCAACACTGACGATGGAACATTTTTCGTAACTTACTCCACTCGCTTCTACATCAACTACAATCATATGTATTGTTTTAATTATTAGTGTTTTAAGGCAAGGTACAGTTTGCCGCAAGCGTATACCCAGCCGCCTCTGCATCGTCCACAGCGCCAAACCAAACCTGATTTTCAGCCTTGATGCGGGCGGCACCTGGGCACCCCAGCGCATAGTATTTTGTACCATTTTTAGAGGCGACAAAGTTTTTAGGTTGGTTGGGGTCAATGGCTGGGCGTGTTGGCGCCTCACTAGGTGCCGCCAGGCTACGTGCTGCCTCCCCCACAGCAGCTGGCCCAGGGGCATAGATCTTGAGACTATCTTTTTGCGAATCTAGCAGCGAGAGCTGCCCCAGACCAAACGCCCCTACCCCCACCAAGACTACGATAAGAGGCATGATCCAAGGCCCTCCAGCAAACTTGCTTAAAAATGTACTTTTTGATAGGATGTCCATACTCTTCTAGTATAGTATATGGCATCAAAAAAGGCGGGCGGCACAGCTAAAAACCTAAACGACTCAAACCCAAAGTATTTGGGGGTTAAGCTCTATGCTGGCGAAAAAGCCCACACTGGCGACATTATCGTACGCCAACGCGGCACTAAAATGATCCCTGGCCGAAACGTCGGTCTTGGCAAAGACCATACTATTTTTGCACTCAAAGAAGGTGTTGTTGCCTTCCGCAATGTTCGCAAAGTCGGCTTTGACGGGCGCACTACTAAACGCTCTGCAGTTGACGTTGTCACTATCTAACTAACCCCCTCTTTTCCATTCGTTTTTTATATCACCGAGGCTACAACCGTCACAGTCATCTCTACTTTTTTGTTTTTTGCGACAACATGGACAATGTGATCGCCTATTGTCTTGATAGGGTTTTCTAACGCGACCGACTCTTCGGGGATGTGTAATGCGTGTTCGCCTAAAATCGCTTTTACCACGTCTTTGGCTAGTACCGTTTTAAACAATCCTCCTTTTGGTGTTGCGCGCACAGGGATGGTCACTTTTTTGCCACTAAGCGCCGCAACCTTGTTGCCCAGCACCTCTTCTTCTTTCCGCGCCGCCTCTGCCGCAGCTTGCTTTTGTTGTGCTATCTGCTCAACTTTTTGTGCAGTAGCGGGTTCGGCAGACTTAGTAGGAAAAAGGAAGTTTGCCGCATACCCATCGGCCACATCCTTTATCTCCCCTGCCCTACCAACCCTACGTACGTCCTTTAAAAAGATTACTTTCATACACCCACTCTACCAAAGTACGTGTGTTTTAGCGACCAAGGAGATAGTTTACTGCCGCGTCAGTTTGAGGGTCTTTGCCCGCCTTTACATCGTCTGCAGTACGCTCAGCTTGGATATCTGCATGGAGCCCACCTTCGGAAATTGATGTGCCATTTGGGGTCAACCAGCGCGCAATGGTTATCTTAAGTTCTGCGCCGCCGCCAAGCTTCATCAACTGTTGCACTGAGCCTTTACCAAACGTACGGGTGCCTACCATTTTTGCAACATTATGTTGAGCTAGTGCGCCTGCCAAAATCTCAGATGCCGAGGCAGAACCCTGATTAACAAGCACGGCCATTTTAAAGTTTTTACTATTTGCAAAAACGTTATAACCCAAGCTTCGATGTACAACGTCGGGTTGTTTACCTTTAAAATCCTCGGTAACCACCGTGTCCCCAACTGGCAAAAAGAAGCTTGCCATAGACACCGCTGCCTCTAGGTAACCACCCGGGTTGCCGCGCAGGTCGAGAAGGAGTTTACCACCACCCGACTGCACAAACTGACGGAGCGCGTCGCGGAAGAGGCTCGTGGAGTTTTGAGAAAAGCTGTACAGTTCGATAACAAATATTCCGTCATCACGTCGATACGACTTAATAATCGGTACATTGATGGTGTCACGCACCACAGAGATGACAACTGGCTTTGCCTCACCTGCGCGCTCAAGGGTCAGCTCCACCGAAGTGCCTTTAGGGCCACGGATACGTTTAATTGCCTCTCCACTGTCCAAACGCATTGCACTAGTGGTACCAATACGCACAATAATGTCGCCACTATGGATACCTGCCTTTTCAGCTGGAGAATCTTTAAGAGGTGCGATGACCACCAACTGCCCCTTGGCGTTGTTGTCTATTTCCATCCCGACACCACCAAAGGAGCCCGCTATATCTTCTTGGAAGACTTGCGCGTCAGAGGGTGGCAAAAACACCGTGTACGGGTCACCAAAACTGTCGGTCAAACCTGCAATAGCTCCATACACCTGCTCCTGTGTTGTAGGGAACGTACTAGACGCATGCGTTACCATAAAATTGGTATTGAGTAGTTTATAGGCAGTCCAAAACTGTTCCATGTCGATATCTCCAGGCAACATCGTTGCCTCGGCCGCGGTTGCAACACTTCCCTGCCGCTCAGACACGCCTGCATACACGCCACCGCCAAACGCCACAAGCACTGCCAAAATAATCGCTGCTGCCTTGCCTTGTACACGAGTCATACACACCACTATACCACACAGGCATATTTTGAGACATCTCGAGGTGGTATACTGGTGTGTATGTTAACGCGGTACGTGCGTAAAGAAGTAACCTGGATAGACTGCGTCTCTCCATCGTCGGGCGAAGTACGCTCACTGATACAAGAGTTTGGCATTGACCCCCTTATCGCCGAGGAATTTCTGCTACCGTCATACAAATCAAAGGTCGAGAGACACGGCGACCATTTGTACGTGATACTCCATTTCCCTGTTTTGCACGGCGCACAGCGCCACCCCGAGCAAGAAATAGACTTTTTAATTGGTAAAAACTTTTTAATCACAACACGCTATGAAACGGTTGACCCGCTGCATTCCTTTGCAAAAGCATTCGAGGTAGACACCGTGCTTGGTCGAGACAGTGCCACCCATCATGGCGGACACCTATTTGTCTCTATGACTCAAAACCTCTACCAGGCGCTCTTGAACGAATGCGACACCATACACAAACGTTTATGGAACATAGAGGAGCATATTTTTCGCGGCGACGAACGCCGCATGGTTGCAAAACTCTCACAAGTGGGGCGCACCATACAC
>CALQZN010000045.1 GCA_943349675.1 Candidatus Nomurabacteria bacterium | reverse complement strand
GAAAAAGGCAAGACTGGCAAAGTGACTGCCGTATTTCCAAAAACCGGCATGGTGTTGGTGGAAGGAGTAGGGATGCACAAAAAGCACCAAAAGCCTCGCCGCGAAGGCCAGCAGGGCCAGGTTGTCGAAAAACAGCATCCAATTGCAGCAAGTAAGGTAATGCTTGCCGCAGCACACAAAGACCGCAGCAAGAAAGCGGCTAAAACAAAATAGTATATGGCAAACCTCATACAAGAACAGCAAAAGACAACATTTGATGCGCTCAAGGCAGATTTTGGGTGGAAGAATGTTATGCAAGTGCCTAAGGTAGATAAGGTTGTTGTCTCGGTGGGTGTGGGCAAGATGGCAAAAGATAAGCCAAAGGTAGAGTTGGTGGCAAAGCGCCTCCAAACCCTCACCGGCCAAAAGCCAGTAACTCGTGGCGCAAAGAAGTCTATTGCGACCTACAAGACGCGCATCGGCGACCGCGTAGGCTACCAGGTGACACTCCGTGGCAAGCGAGCGCAGGACTTCCTCAACCGCCTTATCCATGTAGCGCTCCCTCGCACTAAAGACTTTAAAGGTGTTTCAGCAACTGCTATTGATGAGATGGGTAACTATACACTCGGTATCCGTGAGCACTCAGTATTTCCCGAGACTGCAGACGAAGAGCTTAAAGACGTATTTGGTATGGCTGTCACTATCGTTACTACTGCAAAAGGCAAAAAAGCAGCGCACGCCTACTTGGCACACCTCGGGCTACCCTTCAAAAAATAATACATAGGCTTGGTTTATGTAAAAGATCCTCAAGGTAAAACTTTGGGGATTTTTTGCTATGTATATGCTTCAGATTTGTGTTGACATAAGTTAATCTTAAGATAAACTTTGTATATGCGGAAAACTACTACCAAAAGCAACATAGTTGGGCTCAAAGAACTGCGGGAGGATATGGATAAATACATTGCCCGCGTAGATAAAGGGGAATCATTTACTGTGGTACGGCGCTCTCGTCCAGTATTTAAAATAGCCCCCGTTGACGAGGAAAGCGGTTGGGAGACTGTCGTTGATTTCACTCAAATAGACAAAAAGGGGGTATTGGCTGAAGAAGTGTTAGCGGCACTTCGTCGAATAAAATAAAGATACATGGATAAGATAGAGAAATTCCTAAGGAAGCTCTCTCCAAAGGAACGTGGGGCGATCGAGGAATATGTAATAATAATTCTCTCTGGTCACGGCAACAAGCTAGACGTAAAGAAATTGCGTGGCTATTCAGACATCTACCGCGTTCGCAAAGGCCTCATCCGCATCATTTTTCGCCAGCAAGGCAGGGTAATACGTATCCTATCTATAAGTCGGCGTGATGAAGGTACGTATCGAGATTTTTAAATTCTAAACCTCCTAAGGGGAACCCTTAGGAGGTTTTCAAATAGATATCATTATATAAAACGTAAAACGGGTGGTATCTTTATCTCATGAACAAATATCTACTTGTGTGAGTGGTACTCTCCTTGAGTCTCGGGGTTTGGTTGTTTGTTACTCAAGCCCCCGCGGTGTCCCCACCGAGGGAGAGTGTAAACCAGAATACGAAGGAAAACGATATCCAAAACCCAGCTTTGACTCAAGAAGAGGTACAAAGTGTTAGGTCAAGACAACGAGTTGTCTCTGAAACAACGCAACCTCCCGTCTCGGGAGGGCACACAAGTACTTCAGCGGTTGCGCAGGTATTTCAAATCCATGTAATTGTTCATGGGGCGTATGCTGTTTCAAAACAACAAGAAGCGGACCCTATAATGAAAAAAGGCGATCGTGCAGTCGTTACCATAAAGACTCCTTACGAAGAAGATCCTTATACAGCAGAGGTTGAAGTATTAGAGGTAGGAGCTACTGGCTCGTATCAAGCTATTTTTAAAGTGTCTACGCCTGATGGGACACAAACCGTTTCTGAAAGAGAGGGTGCTGTAGTTTCGCAAGGGAATGGCGCTTCAGAACTTTGGGTGGCCATGGAAGTACCTACTCCTGTAGTGAGTGGCGCCGCAACAGTACACTTTAGTGTCAAAATACCCACAGGTGATGAATAATCACCCCTCGTACATACGGGGGAGAGGTCCGTCCTTGCGCCCTGGTGGTTTCAAATAGTATAAAAATATAGACCGGGGCCTATGTGCAGGATGTAAAAAAAGAAAAGCCGTCGCAGTTGCGACGGCTTTTTGGTTACCCCTTTAGGGGGCGGACTTCAACGCAGGCGACACCTTGGGTAGGGTAGATCCCCAAGGTACGTGCGCTGCGTGGTGTTAAGTCAACACGTTGTGTGGTGGTAATGTGCGTTTTGTTGGGTCTACTCAACCTTTTTCTTTTAGGCATCCGGTCGGTCACCTCTACGATGACGTATGTGCCGGATCCACGATTGATGATGAGCAACCTGGTCCCCAAAGGAAAGAAGTCCTGTGGGGTGGCCACCGTATTTTTGTTTGGATCAAACTGTTGCCCGTTGGCCATAGTTTGTCCTGGGAGGCTGTAATATGTCGCTCTCGCAACTAGCGCTCCCTCTTGTACTGGGCATGCTGCCAGGCTTGCGCCGGGTAGGATAGCCATTACAAAAGTAAAAAGTACTAGTCTCAATCCACGCTTCCTTTGCAGTTGTGAAGTGCCGGTGGTCCAACGGTCCACAGACGCCCTCTTTTATAAGAGTATCATTAAATTGTATTTTGTCAATTATCCCCTAGAATAGGCACTAAATCTAAGGAATATCCAAGCACCTTGCGCCTCCTACACCGCTATGCTAGTATCACCCCAGCCCACAAGGGCTCCTTTTTTCTGTTAGGTGTCGTTTAGTCGCAAGGCGAGGCAAACCCATAGAATCATAACTCCCAAGGCATGGGGAGTATCCATTCAAAATGGCAAAAAAATCCACAATAGCACGCTCAAACAAACCACCGAAGTTCGCTTCTCGGGTGGTTCGTCGTTGTTTCCGCTGCGGCCGTAAGCGCGCCTTTATGCGTGACTTCGGCATGTGCCGTGCCTGCTTCCGCGAAGCAGCAAACGAAGGGCTTATCCCAGGTGTCCGTAAATCATCATGGTAACAGACTCAATTTCAGACTTCATAATCCGCCTGCAAAATGCTTCTCGCGCAAATAAAGAGATCGTGTCTTTGCCTTTTTCGCAAATGAAGTTTGCTATTGCCGAGATCTTGGAGCGCGAAGGGTATATCGCTTCTATCGACAAAAAATCTAAAAAAGGAGGTGTGTTGTCGGTTGTGCTTGCATACAAAAACGGCAAACCAACAATACAGGGTGTAAAGCGCATCTCTAAACCATCTCGCCGCATCTACATGGGCGTTCGTGATGTCCGTCCAATCAAGCGTGGCCACGGTTTGCTTGTTCTCTCAACGCCAGCTGGTATAACCACTGGCAAAGAGGCGCAGATCAAGCGCGTAGGCGGAGAAGCTCTGTTTGAAATTTGGTAAAATATTATGTCACGTCTTGCAAAACGACCAATCGCGATTCCCAAACAAGCTGAAATTACTATTTCGGATGGGGACATCCGCGTAAAAGGCCCTAAAGGTACGCTCGAGAAACGTGGCCACCGCCTTATTTCTAT
>CALQZN010000044.1 GCA_943349675.1 Candidatus Nomurabacteria bacterium | reverse complement strand
TTTTAAAATCATCAATTGAAATAGGTTCCATATACTGTTTAGAGGAAATAGAAGCAAATAGAGTATCGACGGAGTCTTTCGCAGCGCGGCGGCGCGAGAACGAGCAAATTTTTAGCAAAAAATTATGCGTATTCCTGAAGTCTTATTTTGCTGAAGCAGCGCGTCACTTTAGATTTTACTCTGATTTTCTATTTCGGTCGAGATAACTTTGCAAAATAAGTGCCGCAGCCGAGGAGTCCAAAAACTCCTTCGACACTGCCTCTTTGCGTGTTGGCCGGCCAGTATGTGCGTCGTGTGAGTGGGTATGCTGATGCTCGGCCGCTGCGCTGGTCATATACTCGGGCTCGAGTACCACTTTTTTGCCCGCAGCCTCAAGCGCCACCTTAAATTTCTCTACCTTCTCCATCAGTGGGTTTGCCTCGCCCTTGAAGTTGCGTGACTCACCCATCACGACAGTCTCTACTCCGTTTTCGCGGGCAAGCTCCAACACTTCCTCCAGCGCCCCTTCCCCTGCGGCAACAAGCCCTAGGGGGAACGCGAGCGTCCCCGTGTCGTCCGACACAGCAACGCCGATGCGCTTTGTCCCATAATCAATGCCGAGGTATTTCATATACAGAGCATAGCGGATTATCCATAAAAAGTGTATTGTGTTCGCTATTGGAAAGGCTTTTGGCTTTTCTGAAAAATACGGAGGAGTGGCTGAGTGGTCTAAAGCACCTGTCTTGAAAACAGGCGTGGGGCAACCCACCGTGAGTTCGAATCTCACCTCCTCCGCCCGTTACTTCATCATCGCCTCAACCACCTTTTTGTACATCGCCTCAACACGGCTACGTTGTTTGTCGCCCAAGGTTGCGTAGTTGTCTAAGCCAGGCGCGGAGTTTATTTCAAGCAACACATATTCCCCGGGCGGCTCCGACAAAGACACTTCCGTCATAATGTCGATGCCGATGTAGCGCAAGTTTGCATCATGGGCAATCTTTGCGGCAAGCGTGTGCCATGCTTCGTGCAGCACATCAGTTACATCAAACGCATCACCCCCCGACGACAAATTAGCGTTGGGAAGCAACTCTACCGTTTGCAATTTTTCTATCACCGACTCTACAGTGAGTCCTTGCTTTGTAAGGGTGTTGCGGATTCGAAAATCATCTACAGGCACCACCGTGTCGCGCCCACTGTGTACAAATTGTTTTTGTTTTTCTACCAACAACTCTGCAACAGTCAAAACCCCATCCCCCACCACACACAGTGGTTTGCGCTCGTATGCACTAATTACCTCTCCATCGAGCACCACAATGCGGTAGTCACGCCCCGGTACAACTTTTTGCACTAAGTACACATTTTCGTACGGCTCAATTTCTTCTATCGCTTGCCGCAACTCTTGTGCGTTCCACGCTTTTGCCACCCCCCTGCCTTGGCTGCGGCTATTGGGCTTCACTATCACAGGCCATCCCAAACTTTCTGCATATGCACACGCAGCATCTGCTATGCGCTCGCTCCCCAGCACTTCTGCCCACTTGGGTGCAAAAAAAGTTGTACCGTCTGGCACTTTGTACCCCAGACGTTTTAAAAAGTATGCCGCATAGTCTTTGTCTTTTGCAATTTCCGATGCCCCTAGTGTATTTAGATCAAAGCTTGCCCCCCTAAAGTAGCGTTTGCGCCCATCTGGCAACACGAGCGTACCCGCATACCCCCACGGCTCTATATGCACTTCAACACCCATGTCTTTTGCCACCTTTTCTATAATTGGCACCACAAAACTACGCTTCATTGTTGTACTATAGAGGGCATATGGAGAAGACGCTACTTTCTGCCTCGCTTATCTTCCCAACCCGTCCCGGGCAAGTTGCGCTGGGGTTGAAAAAGCAAACACTAGAAAAACCGACGGTTATACATACACTTACACCAACAGAAATCGTAAATATTTAAATTTCGCGGTGTATACTATATACACAATGGCACCTCAAGAGCAGACAATATCGTGGAGTGTTTCGACCCACACACACAAAGAACGCTCGACTGACTGGTATTGGGCGTTTGCACTCATTACACTTGTGGGCATTGGTGTGTCAATTTTTTTTGCAAACTACATGCTCGCTGTTATTTTGTTTGTCGGCATGGGGTCAATAAGTATTTTGGCAGCGCGAGGCCCGCGCGAACATACAGTACGTATAGACAAACGCGGCATCGCAGTAGACGGTACCCTGTACCCCTTTCGGACCATACAGTCATTTTGGGTCGAAATTGAAGAGGCTCATGAAGATTATCCAGACTACGAGCCTCGAGCACGGTTGTTTTTAACTACCAGCGGCATACTGTCGCCACATATGACAGTACCACTCGACAACGCCGAACACGCGAGGCAGGTGCGCGAGTACTTACGCCACATACTAAAAGAGGAAGAGCAACATCCACACTTCGCCGAGCACGTTGCTGAAATACTTGGTTTATAAATTTTTGGTGCCCCTGTTCGGTCTCGACCCTGTGTGGGTGAGACCCCGCAAGGGTTCTTTGGGGACTTTTAATACACCAGAGTGAGCCCGCTCGGTCATTTGACTTGTCACTAACAGGTGCCCCCGGCAGGAATCGAACCCACATTGCATCCTCCGCAAGGATGCGTCCTATCCGTTGAACGACGGGGGCAATAGATAGCCACTACACTAAACCATATATACCCTCACAAAACAACACTTCCTCTACCCCTACACCAGCATCCATTTTGCGCAGTAAGGCCTTACTTAATAGGTGTCTTTAGGACTGCCACAACCACTTGACAAACAGCTATTAAAGGTGTATAATTCAAGTTAGGAGATCAGGCAACATTTGCCTATACAACAGGAGAAAACCGAGATGAGCGTTCGTAATTCCATCTTCGCTCTTGCCATCGCCGGCTTCGGGGCTATCGCCACTCCGGCGATGGCGAGCAGCGTCAGCGACCTGGAGGCACGCGTGCAGGCCTGGCAAGAAGCGACTTGCCCAGCCCTCGAGGGCTGGGATAAGACACGGTGTATTGCCGACTTCGCTTTCGCTAAGGCGAAAGCGAAGTCCTTTGAGGCAAAGGCCAAGATCGTCGAGGTGGCCACCTCGCAAAAAACCAAAGAACAGGTCGAAGCGGCAAAAGCTGAGTTGAAGCAACTCAGAGAAGCCGCAGCAAGAAAGTTCGCGGAGCTGCAGGCAAAATATGCCAAAACGGCTGGCCAAGCCCCAGCAGTACCTCGCAACTAGCCCAAGTCCCCCACCGCACCAGTTGCGCGTGGGGGATGATTTTTTGTTGCCCTCGTCTCTACCTGCAAGTTAAACTTGCAGGTACATATACTCCTCCAAAACAACAAAAAATGCTTACTTTACAGGGGCTTGACAAGCTGTACATAAAGGTGTATGATTAAAAGTAGCACAGTTCCGTGCGAAAAAAACCTTAAAGGAACCCATAATGCGCCGTTTCCTCAACAATATCCTGATCATCCTCATTGTGATGCTCGCCCTCGCCACTCCGGCGATGGCACAGTCGGGCCCCTCCTGCAAGGGAGGAAAAACCCTGGTGACCGTGCTGGCCCCGGCGATCGGGTACTACGGGCCGATCTTTTCTACCAACACGAACATGGAGGAGCACTCCTGGTTCTGCGCGGA
>CALQZN010000043.1 GCA_943349675.1 Candidatus Nomurabacteria bacterium | reverse complement strand
GAGCGATACCGACGAAAAATCTCGGGACCCATCGCAGACCGCATTGACCTGTGGACACACATGGGCCCAGTCGACCTAACGGAGTTAGGTAAAAAAATAGTGCGCGGCAGCGAGACTGAAGCAGCACGTAAAAAAGTTTTAATCGCACGAGCAAGGCAGCGTGACCGATTTACAAATGGTGAAAGTAAAAATAGCAGAACAAAAAATTCTGTCGACACGCCTTCTACAAAAACAAACAGTGACTTGTCACCACGCGAACTCGAAGACTTAGTACCGCTTACCACAAGTGCACGAACCACACTCGAGCGGGCTGGCACGCGGCTCAACCTTTCGCCCCGTGCATTCCACCGAGTTATTAAAGTTGCACGCACTATTGCCGACTTAGATGACTCACCCGATGTTAACGACTCTCATATTTTAGAAGCCTTGCAGTATAGAGAGCGTAAGGGTTAATGGCGTTTCACAAGCGTGTATACTGTACTTCGTATGAAGAAAAATATTTCACCTTGGCTACACCAACTCAATCACGCCCGTATACATACAAAGCTTACAGCAGATATTACGACTGACGTCGCCATTGTGGGGGCAGGTATTGCCGGTATTTCGACTGCATTTTTTATTTTAAAAAACACTGACAAAAAAGTAGCGGTGCTTGAGCGATTTAAATTGGCCCATGGCGCAACCGGACACAACGCAGGACAAGTAGTGAGTTACTTTGAGATAGGCTTCGCACATCTAGTGCAAGAGTTTGGTGTGGAACTTGCCACAGAGGGGCAGCGTGCGATTGAACAGGCGTGGACATTGTTGGACGAGATGTATACCGACGGAGGACTTGATATCCCACTATCACGTTTTGTTGGATACGCTGGGCTTGTGAGTTATGAACAAGTACTGTGGCATCTGGAAGATAGTTTGTCTCGTCAAAGCGCTGGACTCGAAGTAGAGCCTATGCGCATCTGTGCAGAGGAGGATTTTGTAGAAAAAATTCCACAAAAATATTCTGGACTCTACAGCATTGCCCCCGCCAAAGAAGTACTTGCCACACTAGAAACAAAACAACAAAAATTTGTTGCCGTACTTTCATCTCAAAAAGGCTGCATCAATAGTGCCTTGTTTTGCCAAGAAGTCCTTCAGTACTTACTTGGGAAATACCCAGAGCGTTTTGCACTATACGAACACACACCTGTACACAAAGTTATTTTGCATCAAAGTGATGCGCTTCTGGACGCCGGCACGCACACAATAAGCGCTATGCGCGTCGTGCTGTGCACCAATGGTTTTGAAAATCTGCACATCATCAACGAGCACGGATTGGAAGTTGATGCAAAATATCATCACACCTTAAGCGGCAAAATAGGATATATGTCTGGCTATCTTGAAACACTAAACAAAACGCCAACAGCGATTAGTTACTACACGGACCCCACACCCGGACCCGACAACTCATACTACTATCTCACTCGCCGATCATATGAGTACGAAAAAGATACTGAACATAATTTAATTTCTATCGGTGGCCCCGACTTAGACATAGAAGAGAAGCATGTCTATTCGCACGAGGATGACTATCCAGAAGAACACGAACAAAAAATAGATGAGTTTGTACGCGAAGTGTACGATACTGACCCTAACAAAAAAATAGACTATGTGTTTACATGGCACGGACTCATGGGCTACACAAAAAATAAAGTCCGACTTGTTGGCATTGAGCCCCAAAATCAAGTACTGCTGTACAACTTGGGCTGTAACGGCGTAGGCATCCTACCATCTATATATGGAGGCAAAAAAATTGCCGACCACGTGGCTGGCAAATTAGTTGCTGCATCTATCTTTGATGTTCCCTCTAAAAAAGAGTAGGGCGTTTTTTTATTTACCAAAAGGATTCTTTGCTCCTCGGATTTCAAAATGTAAGTGGAGCCCTGTGGCTTTCCCTGTTTGCCCAACACCTGCTATTGTTTGCCCTTTTGCAACACTTGCACCAACCGAGACTCTAATAGACCCTGTTTGGGCATGTGCATAGAGTGTCTGGGTACCGTTTGCGTGTTTAATAACGACATAGTTTCCGTATCCGCCGTTCCAGCCACCATTGTCTCTTGCAACGATAACAATACCATCCGCTGCAGCAAAAACTGCCGCCCCTTCTTTGGTACCGCCAATATCAACTCCGTTGAGTCCGTGGATTCCTTGTGTAAGTCGACCCCCCGCAACCGGCCACGCATAGTACCCACTGGCCGCTGTTTTTTGAGTGACTTGTGCCTTACTGGAAATGGCTTTTGTAACGGGCGCTGGCACCACCCCGTCGGGGATTATTACTGTTTCGCCCACCACAAGGGTGGCATCGTCAGGAAGGTTGTTATATTGGGCAATATCTCTCGAGTCAGACTGGTATTTTTTGGCAAGACTCCCCAAAGTATCGCCTGTCGCCACCTTGTGTTGGATGCCCGTAATAGGCAAGATGATGAGCTCTTGCCCAGGACGAACAACACCACCTTTAATGTCGTTTGCCCAAATAATAGTATTTGTCGAAACATCAAACATACCGGCAATGACCGAGAGCGTATCGCCCTCTTGCACCACGTATACACTTATTTGAGACGAGTCTGCTTTTTTCTCTACTGAAGCACCAGCAACACTGCCACTAGGCACTAGGGCTACAGCATCTTGTATGAGGATGTCACCGCCACCGACTGCAGGGCGAGGGTCAATATTGGTTGCAGGGGACAACAGGGGTGCATTTTGCGAGTTTAGCTTTGCCGCCGAAGCACTGCTCTGGGTAGCTGTTTTTTGCAGAAAGGACGAAAAAATACTAGCCGTTGCCAGTATAGGGTAAAGAAAAACAAAAAAAGCCGCACCAACTATAGCGCCTAGGAATAACGTTTTTTTAGCTTTCCCTAGAGAGCCGGCCTGAGCTGGGGCATCTACAAGCAGGGGAGCGTCTGAATTGTCTTTTTTGATAAGCCTATTGGGTACTCACCCAGCCATTTTTGTTTACAAAATGGCTCAACAGAGCCATTTCATCGTCTCTTCAGTCCGTACTGTATAACTATACAGCCGCGCACCCCCTCGTCAATCAAAGCAAATAGTGGGTGTGGATAGCCTCTGCATACCCTCCATTTAAGCCTTATCTGGTATAGTTCTTTAGTGACTGATCAACATAACCGTCTTTCGGGACTAAATAGCAAACAACAAGAAGCCGTTTTGGCAATAGATGGGCCCCTACTGGTGCTCGCGGGGGCGGGGGCGGGTAAAACCCGGGTCATTGCCCACCGGATTTTAGAGATTGTCCGCTCTGGCGTTGCACCCGAACATATCCTTGCCATCACCTTTACCAACAAAGCAGCTTCTGAGATGCGTGAGCGCGTTATGCAGACTCTGCGAGGCGATGCCACCTTGCCACTTGCGCCTACCACCTTGGCAGGTAGAGGGCACGGACCTTTTGTATCCACCTTCCACTCGCTGGGTTTGTCCATCATAAAAGAGAACGCGAAGCTCTTGGGGTTTAAACGCACCCCTGCTATATACGACCGAGCTGACTCACTGCGAGAAATGAAGGCTGCGCTCAAACAGTTGGGCGTCGAAGATATAGAGCCTCGTGCAGCACTCAGTATAATGTCCAAACAAAAAGGGCAAGGTATAACCCCAGCAGAGTTTGGTGCTGGTGCAAACAGTTTCCGCGAGCGCACTGCGGCGGCAGCATGGAATTTGTACGAACAGGCACTGCACAAAGACGGGGCAGTAGACTTTGACGACCTTTTG
>CALQZN010000042.1 GCA_943349675.1 Candidatus Nomurabacteria bacterium | reverse complement strand
ATCGCAAATATACTGAAGGTAGGGGTTGGGGTATGCGCGTGTTACATGCAAACGCCAACGACCGTGGCGGCTACCGCAATGTGTCGGTTGAGATTGAGGGTAAAGGAGTATACGGGGTGCTTAAAAACGAGTACGGCGTGCACCGCTTGGTACGCATCTCGCCGTTTAATGCATCAAAAAAACGGCAGACCTCTTTTGTATTGGTGGAAGTTCTGCCCGTTATAGAAAAGGTGGGGAATATAGATATCCCCGAGAGTGATTTAGACATTACCATGGCACGCTCATCGGGCCCGGGCGGCCAAAACGTAAATAAGCGCGAAACCGCAGTGCGCATCGTCCATAAACCTACAGGTTTGTCTGCCCATGTCGATGGCGAGCGCACCCAAGGCGCAAACAAAGAAAAAGCTCTGGCGATTGTCAAAGCAAAACTCATTCGCCAACTCGAAGCAGAGCGCAAGGAATTAGTGTCTGAATTGTCGACGAATGGCAGCAAAATAGAATGGGGGAGCCAAATTCGCTCGTATGTGCTGCACCCCTACAAACTGGTTAAAGATCATCGCACTGGCGTGGAGGTACACGACGCACAAGGGGTATTGGATGGTGACTTAGAGCCGTTTTTACAAACAGGTTCGGCTGTATAGTCTTTTGCACATCGCGCCCATGCGTACTACAATAGAGGGGTTGTTATGATCTACTATGATCGTGTAAGTAAAATATATGCCGACAATTCTGTCGCGCTTGAAGATGTAAGTTTCTCGGTGGAGCCTGGGGAGTTTATTTCTATTGTGGGCCACTCGGGTGCAGGCAAGACGACGCTGGTCAAAATGCTTTTGGCAGAGGAGCGCCCAAGTTCAGGGTCTGTCTTTTTTGAGTCAATAAACATACACCAGGTGCCTCTGCGCCGGATGAACGACCTTCGTCGCAAAATAGGTACGGTCTTTCAAGACTTTCGTTTGCTGCCGCAAAAAACTGCGTACGAAAATATCGCCTTTGCTATGGAGGCAGCAGGCCGCAGCGAAGAAGAGATACACTCCGACGTGCCTCATGTGCTGGACTTGGTGGACTTGGGCGACAAAATGAACAACTTTCCTGACGAGCTCTCCGGTGGCGAACAACAGCGTGTAGCTATTGCCCGGGCGATAGTAAACCAGCCCGACGTGATTGTGGCCGACGAGCCAACGGGCAACCTAGACCCAGTAAACACCTTTGAGGTGGTGCAAATTTTAAAGAAAATAAACGACCTGGGCACAACAGTTATACTCACCACACACAATAAAGGAGTAATTGATAGCCTTAAAAAGCGCGTTGTCACCATGGACCGAGGTAAAGTCATCCGCGATGACCGCGAGGGTAAGTACATTTTATAAAGACAGAGGATAACAGTTTGCTTTGGGGTGCCTGCGTAAGGTAGTATAAAAGGATACATGAACTGGGTCACGATAAAAAGAATTTTTCGTGCAGGGCTCCTTGATTTTTGGAGGAATGGTTTTGTCTCCCTAGCCTCTATTTTGGTCATGACAGTGACGCTGTTTGTCGTTGGGACGACGATTTTTGCGGGTGTCATACTTACTACAACCCTCAACGACTTGCGCGATAAGGCAGATGTAAACGTCTACTTTGTTATAGATACGCCCGAAGAAGAGATTTTTGAGCTCCAACAGTCGCTCCAGGCGCTGCCGGAAGTTGAGTCTGTCCAGTATGTCTCGGCAGAAGATGCGCTCATTGCATTTCGTCAAAACAACCAATCTAAACAGTTGATCCTCCAAGCCCTCGACGAACTTGGAGAAAACCCACTTGGAGCCGTGCTGCGGATAAAAGCAAAAGACATATCGCAGTACGCAACGATTGCAAACTTTTTAAAACAACAACAAGCGCTTGCTGCAAACGGTCAACCGGGCATTATAGACACGGTCAACTATTTTGACGAAACGCACCGACAAGCGTTGGTTCGTTTGCAAACCATTACCGACTCAGCGCAACGCTTGGGCACTATTGTGATAGTGTTGCTCATCTTAACAACACTCGCTATATCGTTTAACACACTACGCCTCGCCATTTACACCTCTCGCGACGAAATCCAGGTGATGCGTCTGGTAGGTGCGGGACAATTTTATATCCGAGCGCCGTTTATGGTAGAGGGTGTGCTCTACGGGCTTATTGCTGGGGTTATAACGCTGTTGCTGTTTTATCCGCTGACGTACTGGATGGGTACCGAGACTGCAGACTTTTTTGGTGGTATCAATGTGTTTTCGTACTACGTGGCACATTTCCCACTCTTTTTCTTGGTTATTGTTGGCACGGGGGTGGTGCTCGGTGCGTTGGCGAGCTTTTTGGCGGTGCGGCGCTATTTAAAAATATAAGGTATAACATACGGTATGTCTCAAAGTCCCAAGTATATTTTTGTAGTGGGTGGGGTGATGTCGGGTATTGGCAAAGGGGTTGCGACGTCCTCTATTGGTAAGATCCTTAAATCAAAAGGCTTTAAAGTCACCGCAATAAAGATAGACCCCTACATCAACGTAGATGCAGGCACCATGAACCCCACCGAACACGGCGAGGTTTTTGTTTTGGACGACGGGTATGAGTGCGACCAAGACATGGGCAACTATGAGCGTTTTTTGGATGAGACGCTGCCCGAGATAAACTATATGACCACGGGGCGCGTGTATTTGGAGGTTATCCGCCGCGAGCGCAATTTAGAGTATAAAGGCAAAAATGTTGAAGTGGTGCCGGACATTCCTTTGGAGGTTATTCGCCGCATCACAGAAGCGCAGCAGCGTGCAAAAGCAGAGGTAACGCTTATAGAAGTAGGGGGGACTATTGGAGAGTACCAAAACATCATATTCTTGGAAGCAGCGCGTATGCTCAAGCAAAAGTACCCGCGCGACGTTGCGGTGGTGATGCTTTCGTATGTGCCAATCCCAGGCAACATTGGCGAGATGAAGACCAAACCAACTCAGTACGCCGCCCGCTCACTCAACAGTGTCGGGCTCCAAGCAGATGTGATTTTGGCGCGCGCAAGCCAGCCGCTGGATGAAAAACGCAAAGAAAAAATTGCCGTATTTTGCAACATACCATCCGAGCGAGTCATCTCAGCGCCCGACGTTGAGAGTATCTACGACGTGCCAGCAAATTACGAAAAAGATGGCATGGGTGACATTTTGTGTGACATTTTGGGCCTGCCACCGCGCGACAGTGACCTCAGAGATTGGCAAAAGTTTGTTGATGCATCTAAAAACAGTAAAACAGAATTAAAGGTTGCGGTGGTAGGTAAGTACTTTGAAACTGGGGACTTTGTGCTGGCCGACTCCTACATTTCAGTACTTGAAGCGATTAAAGCCGCGGGGTACGCCCAAGCAACTAAAGTAAAATTGTCGTACCTAGACTCAGAAGAGTACGAAAAAGATCCTAAAAAACTAGAAGATTTAAAGCAGTACGATGGTGTTGTTGTGCCGGGTGGGTTTGGCACACGTGGTGTCGAGGGCATTGTGCTTGCGATACAATATGCACGCGAACAGAAGATACCCTACTTTGGGCTGTGTTATGGCATGCAGTGGTTGGTAGTAGAGTACGCACGCAATGTTGCAGATCTTGTAGGGGCAAACACTGCCGAGGTCAACAAAGATGCGCCGCATGTGGTCATCGACATTATGCCCGACCAAAAAGAGAAAATGGTTAAGCAAGACTACGGCGGTACTATGCGCCTGGGTACCTACCCATGTGTGCTTGCGCCTGGCACCGTTGCTGCGGAGGCGTACGGCAAAACAGAGGTGCAAGAGCGCCATCGTCATCGCTACGAGGTGAACCCAGAATATATAAAACAGATAGAAGAAAAGGGATTGGTATTTAGTGGTAAGTCGCCAAGCGGAGTACTTATGGAGATAGCAGAACTGCCAAAGTCAGAGCATCCATTCTTTTTGGGAACCCAATATCATCCAGAGTTTCTCTCGCGTCCACTTACCCCACACCCGTTATTTGTTGGCTTTTTAAAGGCGGCAAAAGAACGTTCGCTTGGTAGTAAATAAATAACACGCATATGTC
>CALQZN010000041.1 GCA_943349675.1 Candidatus Nomurabacteria bacterium | reverse complement strand
AGCCGCATACTAAAGATGCGGAAGTGGTCGAGCCGCGTATTTAAATTTCAAAAAATACATTATGAAAATACTTCACTATATTGCGTTCATCCTTACTATTGTAGGCGCACTCAACTGGGGTCTCGTAGGTCTGGGTTGGATACTGGGCGGCGGTGCAAACTGGAACGTCGTAAACATGCTCGTTGGTTCAAGTATGGAACTAGAAGGAATCGTATACATACTCGTCGGTCTTTCTGCACTTTGGCTCGTCTTGGGACACAAAAGCGCGTGCAAAATGTGCATGTAATACAACGTTTTTTGTTTTTAGCCAATAGAGGATACTCCTTTGGCGTGGTAAACTGCCGGAGTAATGACTCCGGCAGTTTCCATTTCTAAACTCCACAAAACCTACACAAGTGGAGTAGTCGCACTTAAAGGGGTTGACCTACACATAGAGGAGGGCGACTTCTTTGCACTCCTGGGGCCCAACGGGGCAGGGAAGACAACAATGATAGGCATTTTGAGTGGCCTAGTAAAAAAAACGGAAGGCAGTGTAGAGGTGTTTGGCACCTCTATAGATGCGGATGCGCCCAAAGCCAAAACCTATATAGGCTTGGTGCCGCAGGAGTTTAATTTTAATATTTTTGCAAAAGTTATTGATATTGTAACAACACAAGCGGGGTATTACGGAATCCCTCGCAAAGAGGCGCTTTCGCGAGCAGAGGAGCTTTTGAAGGAGCTAGGGCTCTGGAACAAACGCAATGAGCCCTCGCAAAAACTCTCGGGCGGTATGAAGCGCCGATTGATGATCGCACGCGGTCTGGTGCACGCGCCCAAACTCCTTATACTCGACGAACCAACTGCTGGTGTGGATGTTGAAATGCGCCGCGGCATGTGGGAATTTTTGCGCAAACTAAACGCAAACGGAACGACCATAATTTTAACCACTCACTATTTGGAAGAAGCCGAGGACCTGTGCCGCAATGTCGCCATAATTAACCACGGACAAATACTAATACACGAGCCGATGCAGAGCTTGCTCGAGCGCCACGGCAAAGACAAACTCGAAAATGTATATCTAGAACTCATTCGCCAAAACTAATATGACTCCGCACAAAATCTGGATAGCGTACTACACTATGCTCCGCGCAGAGTTTGTCCGTATCATACGCATCTGGTCGCAAACTCTCTTGCCGCCCATTGTCACAACATCGCTGTACTTTGTGGTGTTTGGTAAATTTATAGGCTCGCAGTTGGCACCCATAGACGGCTTTGCGTACATCCAATTTATTGTCCCCGGACTCATTATGATGGCGGTTATAACCAGCTCGTATATGAACACCGTTTCGACTTTTTACTTCGCAAAATGGACGCGGACATTGGACGAGATTTTGGTGTCACCTATGCCCAACTGGACTGTCACCCTAGCTTTTGTTAGTGGGGGAGTGTTGCGAGGCCTACTTGTTGGCGTACTCGTACTTATAGTCTCACTCTTCTTTACTCATTTAGTTATATTTAACCTCGCCGTATTGTTGTTGGCGGCAGTGCTCACATCGGTACTATTTTCGCTCGGGGGGCTCATCAACGGCGTTTTTGCAAAAGGCTTTGACGGCATCTCAATCGTTCCTACGTTCGTGCTCACCCCCCTTACATACTTAGGCGGCATCTTTTACTCTATAGACCAGTTCTCGCCGTTTTGGCAAACAGTGTCATTGTTTAATCCAATACTGTATATGATCAACGCCTTCCGCTACGGATTTTTGGGCGTAAGCGACATCAACATATGGGTCTGCTTTGCAGTACTCTTGGGGATGCTCGCACTCTTTGTCGGCATCATTTTGTACCTCTTTAGGCAGGGGATTGGGGTCAAAAACTAACAAACACGCATAGCGCCTATTTCTTTTTTCTTGGATCTTTTTGTTCTACCAAAAGTAATATCTTTTTCTCAATTGCAGTAGTGGGGCGCAGCGTGCGCAGCACCTTTGCTGGCGCGGCAGGAGAGTGAGGCGCTTCGTCTATATCGTCGGCAAACCACTCCATATCTTCCTCTACTGTAAGCCAACGCTCCAGTCTGTACTGGCGCATATCAAAAGGCTCCGAGTACGCCAGCATTGTCTTGCGGCCGTCGGCCATGGTGTACTCGTGGAAGTACGACATCGCCAACTCGCGTGGGCTGCTGTACACCCCATCGCGCCAACGCAGCACTGCGTGGTTTGTTTTGCTTATGGCGCCCCACAGGCCACCGTCTTCAAACACAGCAACCACATGGTCTTCGTCATACTCGCGGGTTTGAAAGTCCATGAGGTACGGGGGCCGGCCGTGGTACGCTAGTGCCGCTGCAGCCAACAATGCCGCCTCGATGCAGTGCGCACGTCCAGTGCGCATAACCCGCCGAGGCGACATGAGCGTCTCGCCCCCTACTTCAAAATTTACTTTGAGCGAATCTAGGTAGTCTTGGATCTTTTTGGGTGTCGAGAGTTTTTGCAAAATTTTTTTCTCAACGGGGGACAGCAGGGCCTTCATCTGCTCCCGGTACTTCTTTGCGTCCATGAAGGTATTCTAACATTGACTCTCCCCCGCCAAAATCAAAAAAATTGGGGGAGGGGTTGGGGGAGTAGTTTTTATATAAAAGTGTACAAATATTTTTATAGATTTTATTTTAAAAAGCTGCGGGCGAGCAGAGGGGAGGGAGGGGATTTAAAATTTGCATGATTGATCCAAGGTATTGGTATAGGCCACGGTTTGAATATACATACGTCGCACAATATACCTTTTGCGACGTATCCTAGGCTAAAAAGGGCTCTTCCTATAAAGCCCTCGGTTCGCACCTATTTGCAGCCCGACCTTTCCCCCGTCTCCATCACTTCCAAACACTCCTAGGGCATTCTAGGGGCATACTTTCCTACATCAATCATCAACTTTTCTTTAAACTACCCCTCTTCCCCGAAGGTCAAAAATTTCCCTTTTCAGCAGGGGAGTCGCTTCCCTATTTTTTTAAAAATTCCATAAACTTGTCTATATAATTTTATACAAATCAAATAAGTTTTTATGTAAAAAAATTACCGCACCTAGAATTGTTCATTTGTTTTTACAGAGCCCCTTTGAGCAAGAAAATTGTACGGTATACTAGTATTTATGCATCCTTGGGTAAAAAATTATGCTCCGCTTTTTGGGCGTATACTTATTGGTGGGTTTTTTGTATGGAACGGCGTACAAAACACACTCCACCTCTCTTCTACAATTGAGATTTTTGCATTAAACGGGGTCCCAGGGGCCGTATGGTTTGCTGTCTTGGCCGCCAGCATCCAAGTAGTAGGAGGCATCGGGGTAGTGGTTGGTTTCCGACCTCGCCTGTGCGCAGCCCTACTTGCCGTGTACGTTATGCTTGCATCCGTCTTCTTTTTTGACGCAAACACCGCTGCTGGCACACACCTATTTTTGCAACGAATGGCGATAGTCGGGGGACTCTTGTACATTGTGGCCTACGGGTCGGGCAAGTGGAGCACTGACCAAAAATAACAAAAACCCAACTACGTAGTTGGGGTTTTGTTTGTCTTTAAGTTATTTATTGTGCTGACGCAATAGGAGTATGTTTGCTCTTGCCCCAACATACCGATGACGACAGCCATGGCGTTGTACCTTCTCGCTCGTAGAGGTAGCGTGCATAGGCCGTATTTCCTTGCACAGTGTATATATCAAACCCAAGCTCTTTCGAGTGTTTGAGGTGGTAATATTCGTTTACCTGCATCACCCCAACGTCTTTGTTGTTTTGCACACCACGATGCACAGCACCGTTTGAGTCATAGTGTTTAAAGTGTGACTCACAGCTCGCGATAGCCACCATAATAGGCGCATCTGCAAAGTACTCGGCAACATACTCACGCACCGTTTGCACGGGCGGCAGTGTGGCAGGCGTGTCTGTAGCAGGCGATTGCGCGCCAAACGCCACCGAAAGGGCCAAAGCTATACTTGTAGTAAGTTGCATAGATGATTACTAGGGTGATTAAGAATTTTTTTGAACAACCAATCCTCGCTAATGCTTAGGTAGGCAACAAAAAAGCCCCGGTTCGACACCGGAGATAGATATAGGATACCTGTGTTTTAGATGAGGGGTCAAGGCAAGCGCTTGACAATAAAATGCCCTACCCCATTAAACCTTGTGGATATCCACTTGACCCAAAAAGGCCTTGTACTTAAAGGGTTTTTTGACTTTACAAACTTACCAAGGCATGGCAAATTTCTCAAACTCTGGCAAGAGTTTCTTGTCGTACAAAAGCCGCGAGATTACCTCCCCGTGGCACTTTGCCCCGGTCAAGGCGTTGTGGGGCTCTGGTTCGCTCGGGATGCCGCAGTAGTTAAGCACCGCATCCAGGTTAAGACTCGAGTGTTTTTTTACCAAATCAATGGGTGGCACAACTCCCCTCTTAACCATGTGCATATAACAGAGGGTG
>CALQZN010000040.1 GCA_943349675.1 Candidatus Nomurabacteria bacterium | reverse complement strand
GGGGAGTTGATGGAATATTTTTTGGGCAAACTCAATACTACGCGAGCGCGGGATGGGTTGGGACAGTTGTCGATGGGGCGCTTGGGTAGAGTTTTTTTGGGCGTGCCGACGCAAGACTTGTACTATCTAAAAAGCATCTGTGATGACGCTGCTAAACGTGGCAACGCAAATTCTTTTTCTAAAAAATTTTGGTGGGAGGTAAATCCCAAAAACCATGTTCCCGGTGCTACGGGCGAGGCTCCTCGAGCATTTCGACAGACGCGCCCAGCGAAGTAAGTTTTGCAGCCCATCCTTCATATCCGCGGTTGATGCTGTAGATGTTGCGCAGCATCGAGGTGCCAGGTGCTGCAAGCATTGCAATGAGCAATATTGTGGCAGGCCGCAGTGCGGGTGGGCATGTAAGGTCGCCGGCGTGGAGCGGTGTTTTACCAGTGACAAAAATACGATGTGGGTCGGCAAGGAGTGTTTGGCCCCCCAACTTGTCTAGCTCTGTAAAGTACAGTGCGCGCTTTTCGTACGCCCAGTCGTGTATGAGTGTCGTGCCTTCGGCTTGGGTGGCGATGACTGCAAAAAACGGCAAGTTGTCTATGTTAAGTCCGGGGTAGGGACGGCCGTACAATTTTTCGGGCGAGGCGACCAGTTGGCTGGGTAATGTTTCAATATCGACTAAGTTTACATGCCCACCTTCGCCTTTATAGCGCTTTAGGAGATTGTATTTGAAGCCCATTTTTTCAAGTTTTAATAATTCCAGCTCAAGAAAATCTATAGGGCAGCGACGAATAGTAATTTGAGAATTGGTAACTATGGCTGTCGCCAAAAAAAACATCGCGTCGGTCGGGTCTTCGTTTATTGTAAAAGCAACGTCTTGATTAATATCTTTTTTGCCTTGTACCACAAGGGTAGTGGTGCCAATGCCCTCTATCGAAACCCCAAGTGTCTGCAGAAAAAAACATACATCCTGTACTTGGTAGTTTGCCGATGCGTATTTAATGGTGCTTTTACCATCAATGCCTGCTGCGGCTAGGAGCGCGTTAATTGTTGCTGTGTCGCCGGACTCGTACATGATGACCTCGCAAGGCGCTAGCCCTGTGTGCGACACTTCCCAAAAGTTATCGGTAGTCTCGATGTGTACGCCAAATTTCTCGAGTGCATATAGGTGGGGACGCACAGTACGGCTCCCTAGTTTGCAACCGCCAGCTTGCGGGAGTTTAAAAGCGTTCATGCGATGTACAAGTGCGCCGGTAAACATCAAAATACTGCGAGTTTTTTCTGCAGCAACTCTGTCTATGGTGTTGAGGTCTATTGTTTGGGGTGGAGTAATCACTACGTCTCCACCTTGCCAAACCACCAACACGCCAACACTTTGCAAGACTTCGATGATACGGTTGACCTCTTCTATCTTTGGCATGTGCTTTAGGGTCGTAGTACCGCGATTTATAAACGACGCGCACAACAGTGCCACCGCGCCATTTTTAGACGAGTTGATATCGATACTTCCGTGGAGCTGTTTGCCGCCCTGGATTTTAAAATTAAGTGTTGGCTGCATGTACCAAAAGAGTACCATAATTTGGAGAAGTCTATAAAATACACTACTATTGCAAGCGAAATGGCATTTTTTACTCCAAAACTCGGTATTGACTTAGGCACTGCAAATACACTCGTGTTTGTGCCAGGACAAGGCATCGTCCTTAACGAGCCGTCGGTCGTAGCCATTTCCGAAATTGATAAGCGTATATTGGCGGTGGGTGCCGAGGCAAAAGAGATGATTGGGCGCACTCCGGGCGAGATTGTTGCTTACCGCCCAATGAAAGACGGTGTAATTGCCGACTACCGCGTCACTCAGGCAATGCTGCGCTACTTTATATCCAAAGCTATGGGGCGCTACAGACTTTTTCGCCCTGAAGTTATGGTGTCGGTCCCTACAGGGGTGACGTCGACCGAGCGTCGAGCAGTTGTAGAAGCTGCAATACGCGCCGGGGCAAAAAACGCATATGTTGTTAAAGAGTCAGTGCTTGCAGCTATTGGCGCTGGCATCCCCATCCACGAGCCGCGCGGCAACATGGTGGTAGACATTGGTGGCGGCACGGCAGACGTTGCTGTTATATCACTTGGCGGCATTGTGGCATCAATATCTGTTAAATATGGTGGCGACAAACTCGACCACGCTATAACAGACTATATAAAGAAGACGTACAACTTAGGTATTGGCGAAAAGACGGCCGAAGAAGTAAAAATCTCTATAGGCTCTGCAGTGCCTGTGGAAGAAGAGCTGGTTACCACTGTGCGTGGTCGCGACTTTATCACTGGCCTGCCCCGCTCAGCAGAACTCAAGACCAACGACATTGTAAAAGCGATGGGCAAAGAACTGCGCGAGATAGTTAAAGCTATTCGCGATGTGCTACAAGAGACTCCGCCCGAGCTTGCCAGCGACATTATAGATCGTGGCATCATTATGACAGGTGGTACGTCGATGCTTCGGAATTTCCCTGAGTTGGTGTTGCGCCGCACAGGCGTAAAGGCCTCTGTGGCAGAAGACCCTCTATTTTGTGTGGCGCGCGGTACTGGTATTGCGCTAGAGCATTTAGATACATACAAAAAAGCGGTTATTGCAAAACGATAAGCATCTATGCAGGCGCACCACGCATATCTGTACGAAGGGCCGATGACACTCCTTTCTTTGTTGGCAAAAGACGCGGGGGAACGATTTGGGTTTGCGGGAGCAGGGAACCCTGATGTACACGTGGAGTCGTGGGAAAAGTTTGGTATAGACGAGTCGCGTGCGTTGGTTATGCAAACGTCATTGCGCAGCATGCAAGGCAAGGCACTGTTTGTGCTGGGTATTTCGTCTATTACAAGCGAGGCGCAGCAGGCGCTACTTAAATTGTTTGAAGAGCCGGGGGAGGGCGTGGTGTTTGTTGTGCTGGTGCCGCATGGCACATTGCTGCCAACCCTGCGCTCGCGTTTTTTAGATTATCCCCACAAAGGTATGTCGGGCGTGGAAATTTCCTCACAGGAAATTTCCACTGCCCTGGAGTTTCTTTCCTGGCCCTATGCCAAACGCAGCGCATGGGTTACTGCATTTTTAAAAGGGGACGAGGATGGTGTGCGAGAGAAAGTGCGTGTTTTTGTTGATGCGCTAGAGGCAGAGTTGTACAAACACCTGAGTAACAATCCAAAAGAGATGGGACCAGCTTTGGCCGATGTTGCGCACTTCCGAGGCTACCTCGCCGACCGCGCACCGTCTATTAAAATGATACTTGAGCACTTTGCTGCAACATTGCCGACCCTGAAATGAAGTAAAAATGTTTTTAAAAAGTCTAGGTGGGGGCGCGCCGCTTTTTAAGGAGCAAGGCGACTATAAAAAGTGGGGATAAAGACTTTTTTACAAATATTTTTACGAAATCTATGTCACCTAAGTTATTACAAGAAAGAAAAGAACGGTTGGCAAAACTCGACCGTGTGCTTAAAAAACTCTATCCAACGGCCTCGATAGAGCTTGCCTACAGCAACCCGTGGGAGCTGTTGGTTGCCGTACAACTTTCTGCCCAGTCGACCGACAAAGGAGTAAATAAAATTACTGAAAAGCTTTTTAAAAAATACAAAACCCTTGCCGACTATGTGCATGCCGGCAAAACGCAAAAAGGGGTGCGCGAGTTTGAGCGTGACATCTTTGCCTCAGGGTTTTATCGCGCAAAAACCAAAAATATCCTTGCCGCTGCAAAAATGGTAGCCGGGGAGTTTAGGGGGGAAATCCCAAAAACTATAGAAGAAATGTTGCGCCTGCCCGGCGTCGCGCGCAAAACAGCTACGGTGGTGCTTAAAGAGGCACACGGGGTAGTGGCGGGGATCACCGTCGACACGCACGTGATACGGTTTGTACAGCGGTTTGACCTTTCTGACTTTAAAGATGCGGTGCGGATAGAAAAAGACTTGATGCAGCTGGTGCCAAAAAAAGAGTGGGGGCATATCACACACCGCATCATCCACTACGGCCGCTACTTGGCCCCAGCTCGGGCCTACGACACTACACAGGACCCGTTGGTCAAAATCTATCCTCCAGCTGCAAAGCGGTTTCGTGTATAATGCAGCCATGACCTACGACTTTAAACCGTTTGAGAAGCGCATTGCAGAAATTACTGACCGGTTGGGCAAAGAGCTAAGTGGTGTGCGCACGGGCCGGGCGACCCCAGCCATACTCGATGGTATCCAGATAGAAAGCTACGGTACACGTATGCCGCTCAATCAAGTTGCAAACATTTCTGTCGAAGATGCCCGGACGCTGCGCGTGGCACCCTGGGACACGAGTGTATCTAAAGAAATAGAAAAGGCGATTACAGTGGCAAACCTAGGACTCTCGATTGGAGTAGATGAAAAAGGCGTGCGAGTATTCTTCCCTGAATTGACGTCCGAGCGTCGCACCAGCCTCCTTAAAATAGCAAAAGAAAAGGTAGAAGATTTTCGTACCGCATTGCGCGCTGCGCGCGACGATGTGTGGTCGGATATTCAAAAACTCGAGCGCGAGGGTGCGATGCCGGAGGATGATAAATTTCGTTCTAAAGATGACATGCAAAAACGAGTCGACGCCGCAAACAAAGCGTTTGATGACATGCTCGAGCG
>CALQZN010000039.1 GCA_943349675.1 Candidatus Nomurabacteria bacterium | reverse complement strand
TTTCTCCTGCCTCTGGCGCGGTGGCTTTTATACTCAAATAATCACGAATGCGCTGCACCAAAAAACCCGACGCAGCTGGCTCACCCATCACCACAAACACTTCTGCAAGTGACGCTGGGGCCGACTGGTCTGCTGTTTTGTTTACAAACTCGAGCAGCTGCTCGCCGTCCATATGTGCTGAATAGCCGTACATCGACTCCACACGAGCGAGCACTGACACCTCTTCCCCTTTAATCTCAACTTTTTTTGCACCTTCTATGAGGCGTCTACCTAGGCTTCCTGCAGACTGGTAGCCGACCACTAAAAGCGTTGATTTGTCGTCAAGGAGCACTACTGCCTCATGCGCTACCACTCGCCCACCATTACTCATCCCTGAGCCCGCTAGAATTATTTTTGCACCAGGCTTGTGCCGTATCTTTTCTGACTCGGCTCCACCCTCTATAAACTCTAGTTCTGGAAAGTCGAAGATGCGCTCCCCATTGCTAATGCGCTTTTGCATCTCCTCGCTAAAATATTGTGGGTATGCCAAGTACGCAGCAGTAATTTTTTGTGCCAAGGGCGAGTCCAGGTACACAGGCATCGACGGTACACGTTTTTCCAAAAAAAGTGACCTGATTTCAAACAATAAGTCTTGGGTACGCTCGGTCGAAAAAGCAGGTATGAGGAGTGTGCCGCCACGCGCGTTGGCGTCTTCGATATAGTTTTCTAGCAAGTCGCGCCGATGCGCATCGTCTTGGCGCATACGGTCGCCATAGACGCTCTCCATAATTAAATAGTTGACCCCTTTTGGTATTTCTACCGGGGCAAGCAGCGGCGAGTTACCACCACCTAAGTCCCCCGTAAAGGCGACTTTTTTATCACCGCGCGTAAAGGTGGCAATCGCCGAGCCCAAAATGTGCCCAGCATTCAACAACTCTAGTTCTACCCCATCTTCTAGGTCTTGAGGCGTATGATACGGTATACCCTGCCACTGCTGCATAGCCTGTGCGATGTCTTTTTGGGTATATAGAGGTTCTTTACCCAAATGCTCTGCAGTGCGAGCAGAGAGCTCCATAGCGTCAAGGAGCAGGGGTTCGGCAAGTGCACGCGTTGCTTCGCTGGAGTAAATAGGGCCTCGAAAACCATCTTTAACCAGTTTGGGGATGCGGCCGATATGGTCGATGTGGGCATGCGTGTTTACAAGCACAGAGATGTCTTTTGGATCAAAAGGAAATGGTTCCCAGTTTATCGCCTCGAATGAATGTTTGCCCTGGAAGAGCCCGCAGTCTACTAAAATTTTTAATTTCGAATCTAGTCCCTCGGTTGCACTTGGAGTAAACAAAAAGTTAGACCCCGTGACCGTCCCTGCCCCACCGTAAAAGCGTATGGTTGATTGCATCACTGCATTATACGCCATAGCCACATTTCGCCTACTTTGGGCGCAAAAAACTGCACCAAAGTTGGGTGCAGTTTTTTGCGGATTCCGGAAGCAAGTGTCTACCGTGTATTAGGTGGGTGCTCTAAGCGGTACACCACGGTGCCCCGCCACAGCGAGCTCCCGGTAGATTCACTTAAGGACATTTGCTTCCGGCGTCCTACCTCGCAGTATATCAAACCCAGAGATTACTCGTCGATACCAAAACGTTTGTATTTAAAAATTGTACTTTTACCAAACCAATGCTCAATTTCGTGCTTTGCTTCTTCGGGAGTCTCTGATGCGTGAACCAAGTTGTAGACAGCGCGTTTTTCTATATTTGCAGAAATAGCAGAGTCTGTAGAGTAGTCGCCGCGGATGGTACCCATCTCTGCTAGGTAGGGCATCGTAGGCCCAACAATCTTGCGCACCATGTCTACGGCGTGCACGCCTTGAACCACCATCTTGACCATAGGGGCCGAGATCATAAAGTCGATGAGCCAACCGCGCACTGTCTTGCCAATTTTAAGGAGGTCGTCAGTCCCAAAGTCTTTTTTGACGTTATGGCCGTACTTTTGGTAGGTACCGGTCGTCTTTTCGCCGATGCGTCTGAGCCACGCCTCGTCTTTAGGATAATGTTTGTCCATTTCAGCCTTAGACGGCTGGAACATCTCGATTGCCACGATTTTAAGGTCGCGCTGCTCCATACGTTTAATTATCTCGCCGGTAAGTCCTTTACGTACGCCGTCGGGTTTTATGAGTACAAACGTCTTTTCCTCCTTGGGATGTTGCATGTGCGTACTATACAATAGGATAAAAGGTTTTGCAATACTAAAACGGCGTTAACACCTCGCATCCCTCTTTAGTAACTATGACCGTTTGTTCAAACTCTGTGCTGCGCAGCCCATCGCGGGTGCGGTAGGTCCACTCATCTTCGGCTAAGGTAATATGCGGTTTACCCTCACACAGTATTGGTTCTATCGCGATAACCAATCCTTCTTTGAGCACCTCGCCCGTCCCAGCCTCCCCTTCGTTTGGGATATAGGGTTTTTCATGCGGCACTTTACCTATCGCATGCCCACCTAAGTCTTTAGCAATAGTAAAATTATATTTGCGTGCAACACGCTCTATTGCCGAACCGATGTCGCCCACATGTGCGCCAGCTTTTACAACCTTGAGCGCCTCCGCAAGCGCCTCGCGCGAGGCGTCGAGCAATTTCACCCCCACTACATCAACCTCTCCAACCGCCACCGTCAAAGCAGCGTCAGCAAAGAAGCCATTGTAGGACACGCCAAGGTCGAGCATAACCAGGTCTCCTTCCTTAACCACTTTATCTTCCGTTGGGATGCCGTGCACCACCTCATCGTTTATAGATACACACAACACTGCAGGGAAAGGGTACGCAGCACCACTTGGTTTGTAGTTTAAAAAGGCAGGTTTACCCCCTTTCTCTTTGATCATCCGCTCGGCAGCCAAATCAAGCTCAGCGGCCGTGACCCCAGGGGCAACTAACTTGGCGGTCTCTGTAAGAACCTCTGCCAAGATGCTTCCTGCTTTGCGCAAGTTGTCTATGTCGCTCTGATGTGTGGCTACCATAGGTTAAGAAAGATTGAGTTTTTCCAAAATATCTGTATGGATTTCCTCGACTGAGCGCTCGCCATCAATATCGACAACCTTATATTGTGGGTTGCTACGGAACCACTCGATATTGGGCATAGTGTCTTTGCGCGACCAAGCAAGTCGTGTGCGGATACTTTCTTCTGTATCATCGTGACGTCCACGTTTAAGCAACCGCGCAACAGCTTCGTCGTCTGAAATATTTATACACACTACCGTTGGCATCTCGCGTTTATAAAATTCTGTCAACGCTGAATCCAATGTTGGCACTTGGGTTGCAGTACGAGGGAAGCCGTCTATAACCAAGTGCTCTTCCCCTGTTGCAATAGTATCCATCAAGTACTGTGCAAACAGACTCGCGCTAATGGCGTACGGAATGAGCCCACCGGCAAGCAAGATTTCGTTAGTAAGCCGGCCAGTGTAGTCGTCTTTTGTGGCACGCTCGCGCAATTGTTTACCCATTTCAAAATGGACTATTGAACGCGCCGCGTCTTTTGCAGTAATGTAATCTTTGAGCAGCTGAATTTGTGTCCCCTTGCCACTACCTTGCGGCCCTAAAAATATGAGCGTTTGTTTATCCATAGTTGATATCATACCGTTTTATACAAAGTTATTCTTTAGAAAACTGTTGGATAACACGTACAAATTCTTTTTTTGCTTCCTCTACCTGGCCTTCTGGGTTTGCAACCACGGCGTCTGCTTGTTCTTTAAAAGACTGCTCTTCTGTGTAGCGTCTGTGCCGAGACTCCATCTCCACCTCATCCAAAGGTGCGCGCGCTAAAATGCGAGCACTAAGGTTATCCCACTCCCCGGCATCAATAAAAATAGTGCGAACATTCTCTGGAGGAAGTAGTTTTCTTATTTTTTCTACTCCCTTTATATCAACCTCACGGATGACTGTCTGGCCCGCCTCAAGCGCCGGCAAGATTTCCGACTTTAACGTACCGTAGCGTTTACCATCAGTGTATACCCATTCCAAAAACTCACCATTCATGGCTTTTTGTTGGAACACGTCGTCGGTTAAAAAGTGATAGGTCACTCCTTCTTGTTCGCCAGGGCGTGGTGGCCGGGTAGTGCACGATATAGGAAATACCACCCACGGCATGACCTCACGGAGGTGCGCCAAAAGCGTGCCCTTACCGCTACCAGTTGGGCCCACAATCATGACAAATTTTCCCCTCATTGGATTAATATTCTCGGATAGAGATCTGTGCGTCAATACGACGCGAGAGGTCCAAAACAACTGAGACAACAATGAGGAGCGCTGTACCACCCAAGGTGAGTGATTGTATGCCGGTAACTGATTGCATCGCAATTGGAAGCACCGCAATAAGACCCAAAAAGAGTGCGCCAACAAATGTAATGCGGGTGATAACTTTGCTCAAATGCTCGACGGTAGAGTTGCCAGGGCGCACACCTGGAACAAATGCACCGTTTTTTTGCAAGTTCTCTGCTATTTTGTGTGGGTCAAAGGTAACTGCGGTGTAGAAGTATGTAAAGAGAAATACAAGCACAAAGTAAATCGCACCGTAGATTCCTAGGTTTTGGAGGCCACTAAGCACGCTCGACGCTGCATATGCAACCCAAACGTTTGAGGACGCCGCAAAAAATGTCGCCACCATTTGCGGGATAAGCAGCAAAGACAGCGCAAATATGATTGGGATGACACCTGCTTGATTTAAACGCA
>CALQZN010000038.1 GCA_943349675.1 Candidatus Nomurabacteria bacterium | reverse complement strand
AATAAAAGAGAGCTTAGTGCAAAACCTAGTCGTCCAACTGAATACAAATCTACCGTAGGCACCCTTACTACCTTCACCTCCACGCTCAGCCCATAAAACTCTTGTATCGAAACATCTTTGCCTCGCGCCGGCACAACCAAAACAAGATCAACACCTTGTAGAACAAAAGCTTCACACATTTTTGCTATTTGAATACCATGAGCCTTTTCATTTGGCATCCGTGCGTTAGCAACGTAGTATAGTTTTTGCGTAGCGCTCATACTAGTTTACAGACATTGCTTCCACGCTTCTCGCACACCGCGCCTGTACAGCACAGTCACGATCCCCACTAACTCATATAGAGCAAATATAAAAATAAGCGCATTAATAGGAATACGGTAGCGTGCAGTTACCGCAAGACCTATAACCAACGTCGTCAACATAAAATACAGGACGATACTGGCGAATAACGTCGCATATATTTTGGTACTTTCGCGCCACAAGTAGCGCGCCAATCCAAAAAATGCCAGCACTGTTATAGCAACCCATACAATCCTTCCCACCAAAATCCATACAAGCGGTGTAAAGAACACGTGCCCAATGTATCCAAACAACCGTCCCGGATCGGTCAACAATAAAAAGAGTGCAGGTTGACCCAGCCTCTCTTTGGGTCGTATCTCTAGGTGTTTCAAAACCTCAATCATGCCGTCGTGGATAAAAAAATTTAAAGCTGTATTTGCACTAATAACCACGAGGCCAAAAGGGTGCGCCAGAAGCATCGGCACAGCCATTTTAAAATATTTAGTACCATTTTCGACAGACGCAGAACTAGGGTCAGTCCCACCATTGGCCAAAATACGCTCAAACTCTTGTGCAAACGTGGTGCCATTTTCAAACGAAAGAACAGATGGTACGAGCACTGCATACAACTGTTCCCCCAACTGTGGGCTTACACCCACAACTCCAAAATGCTGGTAGTTGCGGTACACCCATGGCGACAGTGTTGCCATAAACACGAGTAGAAAAATCGCTGCATGTAGTGCAAAAGTGCGCAGTGTTTTACGGAAGTGCCATGCCAACAAAAGTACTATGACCAAAGGTAGATACTGAGTGGTGGGTTTGGTAAGAGTGGCCAAGCCAAGCAAAAATCCAGCCGTAGCAAACAAAGGCAGTGAACCTTTTTTTATATACGCACATACACATGCTATTGAACCAAGAACTGCCACAGTAAAGAGTGTCTCACCATAAAACAGCATCGAGAACAATATTCCCGAAGGCTCAAGCGCAAGTAACAGCCCGACCCCAACAATCACGTTGGGGTTTGGAGTTAAATATCGCGCAACATACATACCAATAAGCGGCACCATGCTGCTAAACGCTATTTGTACAAGCAACGCAAACCAATACGTGCCCGCAACGCTGTAGAGCGCTACAAGGAAGTACGGCTGCACGGGTGGCCGAATAGAGTTCAGCGTGTATGGAGGTTCAGTCTTACAGGAGTAACCATTTCCCTGCAGAATATTTTCACTAATGACAAAGTAGCAATCTGCTCCAGAAATGGTTTCGTGCAACTTACCTTCGTGCGCCCCAAGGGCAAAAACAAGATAGATAATACGTACCGCAAATGCAAGCACAAAAATAGCAAAAAACACTTTGTGCCTGCGCAAAAATTCCACCACCCCATGGTACCGTTTACCTCTATAAAATTCAATCTATATGCGCTATAGTGGGGTGCGTACGCCTATGAAACTAACTGAGCACGAGGGCAAAAAACTCTTCCAACACTACGGGATAGAGACACCAAAAAGCGCCTTGGTGTCTCTGCCGCAAAATCTGCCGCAATGGGGACCCTGCGTACTCAAAGCACAGGTGCACTCCGGCGACCGTTTTAAGCACGGCGGCATACTCATTGTGGAGAAGGTAGAACAGATACAAGAAAAACTACAAACACTACTGGGTAAAAATATACAAGGCGAGGTAGTGGAAAGTGTGTTAGTCGAAGAAAAAGTAGAAGCGCTCGCGCAGTGGTACATAAGTCTGTCCTATAGTTCAGAAATTCGTGGACCTGTGTTGTCACTTTCTACATCGGGAGGCACTGGGATTGCGCAGGCACACACCACTTCCATACCGATACTAGTTGGAATAACAAAAGAAATAGCACAGCGTGCGTTGGATGAGGCGCAATTCCCACAAGAAGACAGCGCCGCAGTTACGGAAGTACTACAAAAACTGTGGACACTTTTTATCGACGAGTGTGCCCTTGTTGCAGAGATAAACCCACTATTTAAAACCACACACGGACTTGTAGCTGGAGATGCAAAAATAATCATCGACGACGACAAAAATCCTTCAGGCGAGCGGCGCATTATTGCGATGGATGGCGATATTGCAGTATTAGCGTCTGGCGGCGGGGCGTCTATGCTTATTATGGACGCCCTTATTCGTGCAGGAGGAAAACCTGCAAACTATACAGAGTACTCTGGCAATCCTCCTGCCCAAGTAGTAAAAGAATTGACGATAAAAGTATTATCTCGTCCTGGACTTAAGGGGTGTTTTGTTGCAGGAGCGTTTGCAAATTTTACCGACATCTACGTTACGCTTTCTGGACTACTTGAAGGACTTCGAGAAATTACCCCCAAACCTACCTACCCCATTGTAGTGAGACGCGATGGCCCACGAAAAGACGAGGCCTTTGCCATGCTCGAGCAAGCAAAGACAGAGGGTTTTGATTTTCATCTTTTTGGATCAGACATTAGCATGAACGATAGCGCTAAAGAAATGGTCGCACGTGCCTACCCTGTATGAGTATTTTAATTAACGAACATACGCGAGTTCTTATCCAAGGCATCACTGGTGCCGAAGGCACGCGTGCCTGCAAAGAAGCTTTGCGCTATGGCACACTTGTTGTAGCTGGAGTAACCCCAGGGAAAGGTGGCCAAACTGTCGAGGGTGTGCCCGTGTACAATTCCGTCAAAGAGGCGCAAACCCAACACAAAGACATAAACACGTCACTCATTGTTGTACCAGCCAAGTTTGCTTTGGATGCGGCGCTTGAGGCCATAGAAGCCTCTATACCACTTGTTGTTATTTTGACCGAACACATCACCACACAAAACAGCGCGCGCATTATGGCACACGCCAAGGCAAAAAACGTACGAGTCGTTGGGCCATCATCCGTTGGCATCATTTCACCAGGGAAGGGAAAGATAGGCAGCATAGGCATGACCACGAGCGAAATATTTACTCCAGGGAACATTGGGATACTCTCCAAAAGTGGCGGCATGACTTCCGAGATTGCACTGGCACTCACCCGCTGTGGGTTCGGGCAATCAACCGCTGTAGGCATAGGAGCTGACATTATTTTGGGGTCTGATTTTGCCGACCTTTTGAAGTTATTTGCACAAGATGAAGAAACTAAAGCTGTTGTTTTGTTCGGTGAGGTTGGTGGTACGTACGAAGAGAGTGCGGCAGAGTACATCCAGGGCGGGTTTACCAAGCCTGTGGTCGCACTTGTGGCCGGCGCATTTGCAGACGCACTCCCCCAAGAAACAACGCTCGGGCACGCAGGCGCGATTGTCTCCCAAGGAAAAGGGAGCTATGCTTCAAAAATACAGGCCTTGCGCGAGGCTGGCGTGCACATAGCACAGACGACAGAAGATATACCCAAAATACTACACACGCTATTATGAAATGGACTACCGCTATAAGCACGGACGAGGGAGGAGAACACCTTATTTGGGGTGAGAAATTGAGCGCTTTGATGCAAGAAAAAACATTCACCGAAAGTACGTTCCTTTTGTTGACCAAGCGACTCCCCACGCAAAAAGAACTAAAGATGTTTGACATGCTTCTTATCTCCAGTATAGAGCATGGCATTGCAGCTCCTTCTATATTTTCGGCACGTGTATCAGCCTCAGTCGGCAATCCACTAAATGCCACTCTTGCAGCTGGGCTCCTGGCAACAGGCCAGTGGCATGGCGGCGCAGTAGAAAAATGCGCCTACTATCTCCAATCAGACACGACAGCAGAAGACATTGTAACTCGCGCCCTCGCACAAAAAGAACGTCTACCTGGCTTTGGACACAAGGTATACAAAGACAAAGACCCTCGAGCAGAAGAGTTGCTAGAAGCTGCTACAAAACTGGGAATTGCCGGTACCCACACACAAAAAGTACGAGCAATGACAGAAGCACTTCAAGCCCACAAACCACTCGCACTTAACATTGATGGCGCCATGGCAGCAATTTTGTCGGATATGGGTTTTTCTTGGCGGATAGTCAACGGGTGCTTTTTACTGGGACGACTAGTGGGAATGATGGCACACATTGACGAAGAACTAACAAACGAAAAACCATACCGACGCCTCGACGACACCGACATAACCTACACAAGGTAGTGCCATGTTGTTTAACTCTTTGAGTTTTCTTATTTTCTTTCCGTGTGTATTCCTTTTGTATTGGGTACTTCCGGCACGTATGCGGCCGCTGTTGCTTTTAGCAGCAAGCTGCTTTTTTTACATGTCGTTTGTGCCCTACTACATACTTATTCTGTTGTACCTCATCATACTGGATTATGTACTTGCACGCTGTATAGAAAAAGCTGAAGGTAAAAAACGTTTAGCATATTTTTTTATCAGCATCGCTTCAACAGTTGCAATATTGGTTGTTTTTAAATATTTTAACTTTTTTAACGAAAACCTTGCGTCCTTAGCGCAAGCACTCAGTTGGAACTACTCTCTACAAACTCTGTCGCTACTTTTGCCACTAGGACTCTCATTCCACGTA
>CALQZN010000037.1 GCA_943349675.1 Candidatus Nomurabacteria bacterium | reverse complement strand
AAAAAAGATACAGGGCCGCAACCTATGTCGCCTAATCATCCACATCTGCAAGTTAAGATAGGTGTGTCGGGCGCGGCCGAGACAGGACACTGTGGTATTGATGCGTATGACAAAGGTTTGGCTATGGGCCGTGAGATCGCTAACCACTCTGCAGTGCTTATTACTGGGGCGACTACAGGGTTTCCTCTATGGTCGGCGATGGGTGCAAAAGCGGCGGGAGGAATGTCTATTGGCTTCTCCCCAGCGGGGTCAGAGAAGGAACATATTGAGTATTACAACCTGCCTGTGGAATACATGGACGTTATTGTATACACCGGGTTTGGGTTCCCTGGGCGGGACCTCATTTTTACACGCTCGGTTGATGCGATGCTGTTTGGTTGTGGTCGCATCGGTACCATACACGAGTTTACTATTGCGTTTGAAGACAAAAAGCCAATAGGGATTTTAGAAGCAGACTGGGAGACCGACGAAGTGATAAAAGAAATATTGAAAAACGGTCACCGTGCCAACGACCATATTGTGTTTGATGCTGACCCAAAAGCCTTGGTGGAGCGCGTGCTCGAGCTGGTACACAAAGACAAAATCAATCGCGCATCGTTCCACTTTGAGCCGATGCAGCAAGACTAACGGTAACAAAAAAACTCCCCGTAGGGAGTTTTTTTGTTAGGAGACTTTCTTAACTATCCGGTCGAAGGTGGCGGGGGATTGCTCTGCCAGAGTGGCCAACATTTTGCGGTTTATGGTGACGTTTGCTTTTTTGAGTGCGTCGATAAGGCGGCTGTAAGAAAGTGGCTTGCCAGTTGAAGCGACAGCCCCTGACGTGTCGAGGCCTGCGTTGATGCGGACACTCCATAGGCGGCGAAAGTCGTTCTTTTTATCTTTGCGGTGTGCAAACGCGTACTTACCAGCGTGGAAAATAGCCTCTTTTGCTTGCTTGGTCTTGGTAGAGCGGCCAAAGCGGTAGCCTTTGGTCATCGCTAAGATATTTTTGCGGCGTTTAAGCGCGCTTGTTCCTCCTTTTACACGTGCCATGGTATTAGTTTTTAGATTTTGTTGCGGTGTTTATAAAGCGCTGCATCACCTTTTTTGTGAGAGTGAGGAGCTGGCTGCGATTGGTGCTCATTTGGCCTGCGCGGTCCTCCTTTGCGTTAAAGTGGTTTTGGCCAGGTTTACGCGCAACAACCTTGCCGTTGCGGGTAATTTTTAAGCGTTTTGTAAATGATTTATTTGTTTTCACGGTAATTTCTTACTTTTTAGCTGCCCGCTCGATAACAGTGGTGAGGCCTTTAGGGCTTTTGGCTATCGGGTCTCCTATTTTGTACTCTTCAGGGATAAGCTTCAAAAATCGTTCCAAACGCTCTTTAAGAAAGCCAAACTCCATGTACTTGTACCGTCCCCACAGAAAGAGGTCTACTTTAACACGGTGCCCCTCGCGGAGCCACTCTGCAGCCCTTTTGGCCTTTAAGTTAAGGTCGTTTTCGCCGGTGCCTATCTTTACCTGGACACTTTTGGTCTCCGTAGTATGGGATTTAGCCTTTATTTCTCGGCGTTTCTTCTCCTGCTCGTATTGGAATTTACCATATTCCATTATTTTTGCAACCGGTGGCACGGCGCCTGGGGAGATCTCGATAAGGTCGAACCCAAGCTCTTCTGCCTTGGCAATAGCCAGGGATAAGGCTAATACGCCAAAATTCTCCCCCACAGGGCCTATAACGCGTACCTCTGTCGCGCGTATTTGATGATTAATGCGGGTGGTATCCAAAGCGGTTGTTGCCCAAACTATAGCAGGAAAAAGGGTAAAGAGCAACCAGTTAGGCGAGGGTGTATAATGAAAGTATGGTAGAAGACCTCCTAAGCTTTTATGCACAAGGAAAAGAGGCCACAGAGCACTTTGACCTTTTTTTTAAAAAACACAAGTTTTCGGGGCTGGCTCTGGCAGACCATGTGTGCTACAAGTGTGGCTCGTCCGAGGAGTTTGACGAGGTGCGTGCCATTTTAGAAAAAGGTGCAGCCTATGTGTACCAAACAATCATATCGAGCAGGCGGATTGCGTACATAAAGTTGACCGCACCATTGCCCACGGGCTTGGGTGGTGTGTGGTTTATCGAACTTTCATACCAAAAACCAGACGGCAGTCAGCGTAGCGGATTTGATCATATAGAAATATATCCAGCAGGGGAGGGGAGTTACGAGTTGCTACTGGCGACACTCAAAAAGAATGACGAGCAAGTTGTGCATGTTGAACGTCCGCACCATGTAACCGACGAGGTGACGCTCCCTAGTGGGCTGGTTGTAAGGCTGGAACCTGGGCCTTTGATTGAGAAAATAAAGCAGGAGTTATAGAGCTCTTTGCTGTATGCGCCGAGGAGGCCGCGTCCCCTTGGGGTTGCAGCCTCCTCGGCTTAGCTCAAATGTTTCATAGTGTGTTTTATTTATGACTTACTCACCTATGACAACTCGACAGGTGGGGAAGAGGTGACAGATTACGAGTTACTTCATCGATACATGCAGAGACAAATCAAGCGCTTGTGCAATGCGCTGGAGGGTTTGCAGGGAAGGGTTGCCCTCGCCGCGTTCAAGTCGAGAAATAACGGGCTGGCGACTGCCTATGGCTTCTGCAAGTTCTGTCTGAGACCAGCCGCGCTTAAGACGGTGGTTAATAATAGTTTTAATCAAAGCATACTCAGGGCCAAGTGCACTGTACTCAGATTTTACTGCTTGGTTTTTGAGAGCTTTTACTTTGAATTGTTTGAACGTAGTTGTCATGATATGAATATAACTTATAAGTTATATTACTGCAACCTTTCTCTCGGGCAAGTTCAAACACAAAAGGCGCCCGAAGGCGCCAATGTTTTAATGGGTGGAAGTGGAGGGATTTGAACCCTCGTGCAACACAGATCTACTAGTAGGTCTACAAAGGTTAGTCTGCTTCTTTTGTCTTAAGTCTATATCGTAGAAAGCAAACGAAATCGATATACACAGCAGATTCAAGTGTCAGCAACGAGTGAATCACGTTTCGTTGCACTAGCCCGGTTTATAACACCCGACCTGCTCCATCAGGCGAGGAGCAGGGGATGCGACGTTAGGCTCGCGCGAACGCGAACCCAAAGTCGTTCGCCGCGAAATACGGCGAAACACTGTTTTTTGCAGTTATGGTTTCCAGATTTTTAAGAAGGTCTGGACTTCTCCTTTGCGTACTAACAGATTGATGTATTGTCTAGGCCTTTCACTCCCCGGGAGGACACAACTTCAGCAAAACGAAGTCTTTATGGCACCGCAATTTTTTTGCTAAAAAATTTCTCTGTCTCGCGCCGGTCGCGCTCGACTAAGTGCCCTGCAGACTTATTTTGCTTTCGTGCCGTTCTGTGCTCACGGGGAATGCCTAGTTGTTTTTCAAAGTCCTTTGTATATCGCGCTTGGTGTCCCTTTCTTTTAAGACGGCGCGCTTGTCGTATTTCTTACGGCCGCGTGCCACTGCCAAACGCATCTTGAGTACTCTACCTTTATTATACACCGAAAGTGGCACTATTGTCAAGCCACTCTGCTTTTCAAAACCAGCCAATGTTTGCAGCTCTTTTTTGGTCAGCAGGAGTTTGCGCGTGCGCTCTGGTTCATAGTCAGCGGGGGTATTGGTGGTTTGGTAGGGTGGCACCGACATGCCAACTACATAGGCTTCCAAACCCCCGGCGCGGGCGGTGGGGCGCACAATAATGTGTGCGCCGTCGAGCTTGCCGTGGCTGGCGCGGATACTCTTTACCTCACTACCCAAGAGCTCCAAACCCGCCTCAAACTCCTCGAGGATGTCGTAGTTAAGCCGGGCTTTTTTGTGTTCGATAAGGCTCACGTCGTGAATATACCATGATTAGTAATTCTTTTGCCCCACGTTAGTAAAGATGCTAAAGTGAGCAACATATGTCAGAACAAAAATCTCCTCAGCAAAAAAAGGGTGGGCCGCGGGGCCCCGGGATGCACATGCCGCAGATGCCCCAAGGCGACTCGTTTTGGGTCAACTTGGCAAGTAGTGTTTTTATCCTTCTACTCTTAGCTGGTGCCTACACCTACTTTGCAGGTGACAAAACAAAACCCGCAGACATCCCCATTTCGCAATTAGCAGCCGACATTCAGGCCGGGACTGTATCAAAGGTGTTGGTAGACGGAAACGACCTCACGATTACCTATGCAGCTGCAGAGGGTGCCGAGCCAGTGGAAAAGGTATCTAAAAAAGAGCCCGACACAGCGCTGTCGCAAACACTCACTAACTACAGTGTTACCAAAGAAGCGCTTGAAAAAATAGAAGTCACCATCAAACGCCAAAGCTCGTGGCAGTTTTGGCTCACTGCGCTTGCGCCATTTTTGGCACCGCTGCTTTTGATTGCGTTTTTTGTGTGGTACCTCTCGCGCCAAGTAAAAGGGGCGGGGATGCAGGCATTTTCGTTTGGGCAAAGCCGCCCCAAGGTGACCGACCCCAACGACAAAGGATCGCGTGTGACCTTTAAAGATGTTGCAGGCGCCAAAGAGGCAAAGGTAGAGCTGCTCGAGATTGTCGACTTTCTTAAAAATCCTAAAAAATTCTTGGACATTGGCGCACGTATCCCAAAGGGTATTTTGTTGATGGGCTCGGCAGGTACCGGCAAAACACTGCTTGCGCGCGCTGTTGCGGGCGAGGCGGGTGTGCCGTTTTTCTCAATCTCTGGGTCAGAGTTTGTCGAGATGTTTGTGGGTGTGGGCGCTAGTCGCGTACGTGACCTCTTTTTGACAGCAAAACGCGCAGCGCCAGCTATTATCTTTGTCGACGAAATTGATGCCGTAGGCCGTGTGCGTGGCACTGGTGTGGGTGGCGGCAACGACGAGCGCGAGCAAACCCTTAACCAAATTTTGGTCGAGATGGACGGTTTTGAACCAAATGAAAAGGTGAT
>CALQZN010000036.1 GCA_943349675.1 Candidatus Nomurabacteria bacterium | reverse complement strand
CGGTGGTGGTGGTGCGCGCAGGCCGTGTGAAGGACATTAACGTTCGTTACCAAGTAGTGCGTGGCCGCCTCGACGCAGGTGCAGTCGACAAGCGCAATGTGTCGCGCAGTCGCTACGGTGTAAAACGTAAGAAAAGCTAATATTTGAATATTATATGCGTCGACCAATTAAAAACCCCCATGTAGTCGCCCCTGATGCCAAGTACGGCTCGGTGCGTGTTGAGAAGTTTATAAACTCTGTCATGTGGGACGGAAAAAAGTCTGTTGCCCGCAAAGTAGTGTACGATGCACTCGACATTGTTAAAGAAAAAACAAAAGTAGAGAATCCAGTAGAGATTTTTGAAACCGCAATACGCAACGTGGGCCCTGCAATGGAGATCCGCTCTCGCCGCGTTGGTGGTGCTAACTACCAAGTGCCTCGCGAGGTGCGCCCCGAGCGCAAAAACGCACTCGCATTCCGTTGGATACTCATTGCTGCGCGCGGTGGCAAAGGCAAGCCTATGGCAGAGAAGCTTGCGACCGAGATAATCGCAGCATCAAACAATGAGGGCTTTGCCTTTAAGAAAAAAGAAGACACACACCGCATGGCAGAGTCCAACAAAGCCTTCGCACACTTCGCGTGGTAATTTCCTCCTAACTTTAGACTTTTAAATCCCCTTGGTGACAACCGAGGGGATTTTTAGTATGGTGCGGGTAGAAGTAACTCATGTGAGAGGCGGCAAATGGAACCCTTCAATGGTAAAAGGATTGTCACCATTGGTGGCGGTACGGGCGGTTTCGTTGTAAATAATGGGCTGCGGCAGTACCCAGTCTCGCCGACGGCCATATGCACCGTGTTCGATAGTGGAGGCAACACCGGGCAATTGCGTGACCAGCGTGGCGCGTTGCCACAAGGCGATGTGCGGCGTTGTTTGTTAGCTTTGGCTAACTGGGACAACGAAACACTACGTCAATTGTTCGAACACCGTTTCGAGAAAAACGGTTCGCCCCTGGATGACTACAGCATAGGGAACCTCTTACTACTTGCTGCTCAAAAAGAGTGGGGTGTGGTCGAAGGTATCAAGCGGATTGCTAGTCTTTTGCAAGTTAGCGGTACGGTACTTCCTGTGTCTGTTGACTCTGCTCACCTATGTGCGGAGCTTTCCGACGGTGAAAAACTTATTGGAGAGCGATATATAGACAAACGGAGCCTTGAGGACGATAGAACTATTGTGCGGCTGACGCTCAACGCCCGCGCGTTTGCGTGCAGGGAGGCGGTCGAGGCCATACAAAATGCGCACATGATTGTGCTTGGACCGGGGGACCTCTACACATCGATAATTCCAAACCTGCTTGTCGAAGGGATTGCTGAGGCGATTAACGACTCACTTGCTCGACTGTGCTATGTGCCCAACTTGATGACCAAATGGTCGGAGACGAGGGGGTTTGGTGTCGATACGTTTGTGCGCACACTGCAATCATACGGAATCAAGCGACCTTTTGATGCGGTGCTGGTTAATACGACGCCTATAGGTGACGAGTTACTTACGCACTATCTCATGGAGGAAAAGTCAGAGCCTGTGCGTCTAACGAATGATGTGGAGACCACACTATTGGCGAGTGCAGCAGTACGAGGGTTTGTGAAAACGAACTTAGTGAGCGCTTCAGGTCTGGTTGCACAGCTCATACGACACGACTCTCAGTTGCTGGCACACGCTATCGTGGGACTTTAGCACGGCAAACCCAAGACCCACCCCTCTGCTTGGCAGGGAGGTGGGTCTTTCTTTTTTAGAGTAAATCTTGTATCTTTACCCCACGCCTTGGGCGCCTTTTTATTTAACTATTTATTTATGTCAACAAGAGATTACCCCTTAGAAAAGCTCCGTAACTTCGGAATCATTGCGCACATCGACGCGGGCAAGACAACCACGTCTGAGCGCGTGTTGTACTATACCGGCTCCCAGCACAAAATCGGCGAGGTGCACGAGGGCGAGACAACCACCGACTGGATGGAGCAAGAGCGTGAGCGCGGCATCACCATCACTGCGGCGGCTATTACGTGTTTTTGGACCAAGTCCCAAGAGCCCGACAAAAAAGACCTCGCAAAGAAATATCGTTTTAACATAATCGACACTCCAGGCCACATCGACTTTACCGTAGAGGTAAAACGCTCGATGCGTGTACTCGACGGCGCTATTGTGGTGTTTGACGGCGTGGCAGGTGTTGAGCCGCAATCGGAAACTAACTGGCGCTATGCCGACGAGGCTAATGTGCCGCGTGTTTGTTTTATCAACAAGCTCGACCGCATGGGTGCGTCTTTTGAACGCTCGTACCAGTCCATCCTTGACCGTTTGACCAAAAGCGCAGTGCGCATGCAGCTGCCGATTGGAGCTGAGGAGAATTTTGAAGGTGTTGTTAACCTGATGGAGATGAAGGCTTACAAGTTTGAAGGCGAGATGGGCAGCAACGTTATAGAGATGGAAATTCCCGAGGCGTACCTAGCCGAGGCACAAAAGTACCGCGCAGAACTCATTGAAAAGATTGTCGAAAACGACGAGGCGCTTATGACCAGCTACCTCGATGGTAAAGAGCCGACGCTGGAAGAGCTCAAAGCGACACTACGCAAAGCGGTTATCGCAAACAAAATCTTTCCTGTGTACACCGGCTCGGCACTTAAAAACAAAGGCGTACAGTTGGTGCTTGACGCTGTTGTCGACTACCTCCCGTCTCCTTTGGACATGCCAGCCGTTCACGGTATTGACCCACGCACTGGCGAAGAGGTTACCCGCCATGCAGATGACAGTGAGCCGTTTTGTGCACTGGCATTTAAACTCCAGGCAGACCCATTTGTGGGGCAGCTAACCTTCTTCCGTGTGTACTCGGGTACTATCGAAGCAGGGTCGTATTTGTACAACTCAACAACCGGCCAAAAAGAGCGTTTGGGCCGCATTGTGCGCCTCCAAGCAAACCAGCGCGAAGAGGTAAAACAAGTGTTTGCAGGTGAAATCGCTGCAGCTGTGGGCCTTAAAGACACCAAAACCTCACACACACTTTGCGATGAGGCAAACCCAATACAGCTCGAGCAAATTAAATTCCCAGAACCTGTTATTTCGCTACGTATTGAACCTAAGACAAAAGCCGACCAAGAGAAGATGGGAATAGCCATGAAGAAATTGGCCGACGAGGACCCAACGTTTAAGGTAACCAGCGACCCAGAGACTATGGAGACGCTTATCTCGGGCATGGGCGAATTGCACTTGGAAATTTTAGTCGACCGCATGAAGCGCGAGTTTAACGTCGAGGCAAATGTGGGCAAACCACAGGTGGCGTACCGTGAGACCATACAGCAAGGTGCCGAGGCAGAAGGGAAGTACATCAAACAAACCGGCGGTAAAGGCCAATACGGCCACGTGCGTTTGCGCATCAAACCACTTGAGGCTGTTGACCCTGACAAAAAAATTGCAAAGAACGTTACGCGCGAAGACCACTTCGAGTTTATCAACAGTATTAAAGGAGGTGTCGTGCCGCAGGAGTTTATCGCCCCGGTAGAAAAAGGTGTGCGCGAGGCTATGGAGCGCGGTATTGTTGCCGGCTTTAAGATGGTGGACATCTCGGTAGAGCTGTACGACGGTTCCTACCACGACGTCGACTCGTCAGAAATTGCCTTTAAAATCGCTGCGTCTATGGGCTTCCAAGATGCGGCAAAGGCAGCAAAACCAGTCTTGCTTGAGCCAGTTATGAAGGTGGAAGTGGTGGTGCCAGAGAAGTTCATGGGTGACATCACGGGCTCACTTTCGGGCAAGCGCGGTGCAATTGAAGGCATGGAGGAGCGCGGTATGAACCGTGCCATTAAAGCCAAAGTACCTCTTGCCGAGATGTTTGGTTACACCACAGCGCTTCGATCGATGACCGAGGGCCGCGGTTCGATGACTATGGAGTTTGACCATTACGAAGTTGTACCACCAAACGTTGCCGCAACTATTGTTGCCGGCCGCAAATAATCTACCTCACATATAAAAAATAAACCGACAACCTCTTGGGGTTGTCGGTTTTGCGTTAGGCTTGTGCATCGATTGGAACGCCTTCGTTAAGTCGCACGGAGGAGATGCCAGAGTCGTCGTAGAATTCGAGCACTTCCTGTCCTACGGCCCAGAGTAGGTGGGTACTAAAATTTCGTAGCGCCTTGTTAGTCGTCACCTGATTGAATAACGATATTCCTCGAATGTGCACACCTTCAAAAGTGCTACGACCCGCAGTCTCGTCTTGCATAAAAGTCACAATACCTGCGAATACTACGACGCATTCCACAGGAAATGGCTGGTTGCCAGTGCTTTGGAATAGCCTAGCCCATATGTTGTATACATCCAAAACGTAGGCTGGTGTGTGCTTGGTGCTTGGGTGTCGAAAGTCACGTGATCCACAGGTTATGAGCCACGGACGAATAGTCGCTATATCTCTCCGTAAGATCATGGCGCCCGTCCTTGCGTTGCCAGGCTATAAAATACATATAGTTTTTAGAGTTGTCAATAGTTTGTAAAAGTTTTTTGTTATCCCCACCATGTCTCTTGTAGAGTAGGGAATAGAGTATATAGTTACTTGCATCAGGGCACTCAGCGGAAGCTGGGTGTCCTCTTGCTGTATGTGCGAGCAATTATTAACGTTAGAAAAATTATTATGAACAGTGTCACCCTCTCTCGTTCTTTTTTTATAAATGTACAACTTGCCGTTTTTGCGGTCGTGCTGTCTTTTATTTTTATAAGTGTGGCAATGCCAGCACCTGCCCGCGCAGCTGGGTTGACTGAGGACCAAGTCAAAGCAGTGGTGTCACTGCTCGAGTCTTTTAACGCAGACCAAGCAACATTAATGAGAGTAAACAAAGCTTTGCGAGGGGAAGGATCCTTGCATGCCAGTTCTACTATTTTGAAACAGCGTCCAGAGATGGGCGTACGTCCTTTGTGCGAGTTGCTCAAACGAGAGTTGCGCCGAGGCAGCAGGGGAGATGATGTACGTGAACTGCAAAAGATTTTGGCACAAGATAAAGAAGTGTATGCAGAAGGTGAGGTGACGGGCTACTTTGGCGAACGTACTGAAGCTGCAGTTAAGCGCTTGCAAGCAAAGCTCGGGATTGTGTCTTCAGGTGAGCCTACTTCCACCGGATATGGCATGGTTGGTGCAAAAACTCGTGCCGCGCTCATAGCTCGATGTGCTGATAATAGTGGCAAGGGAAACATGAATACTTTTAGACCGGCGCCAGAAAGTCGTTTTGGGACGTCCAGTAATCTTAGGAACGTAGACCAAAACGATGATGTTGACGAAGATAATTCCGAAGATGGTGATGAGAGTAATG
>CALQZN010000035.1 GCA_943349675.1 Candidatus Nomurabacteria bacterium | reverse complement strand
CCGTCTGGATTTTGAGCAACCACACCACTTGTGTTGGCCAAGCGTACCCCAAGTGTTGTAATCCAAACAACAAACACCAGCGCCGTACACACGCTCGCAACTTGTATCGCATGCTGGCGCCTCTCGTGCGGCGGTTTGCTTTTTATATGATTGAAATATTTCTTCATAGCTTGTAGCGTGCCGTTAGTGACTCAGTACAACAATCTCTCCCTCTTTACCATCAAGGTCTTTCTTTTTTACCGTAAACTTTTCAAGAGCCTCTACTTTGTCGGCACCAGCCTCTTTCAAAAATAATTTAAGGGACTCAGGGCTGTAGTGCATAGGAATTATAGCCTTAGGTTCAAGCTGTACAGCTAGTTTGTACCCTTCAGCATGGTCGAACACTCCATCACCCCCGACTGGCAAAAACAATATATCTATGTCGTCGAGCTCTTGTTTGGCTGCCGGAGGAAGCGCCGGGTTACTGAGCGCCCCTAAAAAGCATAGGTTCATCCCTTCGAGAATAATACTATATATAGTATTGACCCCACCCTTACTTCCATACGTAGTTTCCGACCCAAACCCACGAACGGCCACGTCTTTGACCTCATACTCGCCAGGGCCACTGATAACAAACGGTTCACGCTCACCAAATGCAGCGTTTTCTACCCCGTTAAAGTCAGGATGGTGGGTTGATATAAAAAGGATGTCCGAGCCAAACTTAACGCTCTTTTGTTTAGACTCTTTAGACGGCAAGTTAAACGCCAGAGTCAACTCGCCCTGCGTTACCTTAAAGCATTCCCCACCAAAATAGCTGATAACCATGGCAGGATTTTAGCATATTCCACACAAAAAAGCTGCATTTGCTTCCCCACCTCAAAACTTATCCACAGTTTTCCTTACAAAGGACTGACCTTTGTAAGCTCGGTTGGGGATAACTTTTATAGAAAGCCCTTGGGCTTGCAAACGCCCAAAACATAGGTATAGTAGGGCCAATAGAGAGCGTTTGGCTTTTTATTATCAGCAAATAGAGCGCAGGACATAACCTTCGGTAGCTACATAGGCCCGGCCTATGTACCCGGAACCCCTGCCCAACAAATCAATATATGGAAGTAGAAGAGAACAAAGAGCTCGGGTTGATGGCTGCGTTTGCAGACAAAGCCCCTACACCTCCTAAACCAGGAGACATTATAGAAGGCACCGTACTGGCGCTCGACCGTGCACGCCTATACATCGACCTACCACCGTTTGGTACTGGCGTTATTTTTGGCCGCGAGTACATGAACGCCCGCGAGGTTATCAAGCGCACCAACGTGGGCGACACTGTTGCTGCAAAAGTTATAGCCACCGACACTAAAGACGGCTACATCGAACTCTCGCTTAAAGAGGCTCGCCAAGCAGTGCTATGGGCTGAGGCAGAGGACGCAGTTAAACAAAAGAAGCAATTTGAACTCGTTATCAAAGAGGCAAACAAAGGTGGTCTTATTTTGGACTGGCAAGGTATTGCTGGCTTTTTGCCTGCATCCCAGCTTAAAGCCGACCACTACCCACGCGTAACCGATGGCGACAAAGACAAAATCTTGGACGAACTACGTAAACTCGTTGGCCAAAAAATCGCCGTATCCCTTATCTCTGCAGCTCCAAAAGAAGGCAAGCTTATCTTCTCTGAAAAAGGTACCGACGACAAAGAGAAGCGCGAACTGGTTGAGCAGTACCAAGTTGGCGACACTGTCGACGGCGAGGTAACCGGCATGGTGGACTTTGGTGTGTTTGTGAAGCTGGAAGAAGGACTTGAGGGCTTGGTACATATTTCAGAAATCGATTGGGGCTTGGTGGACGATCCACGACACTTCTTTAAAGTTGGCGACAAGGTGAAGGTTAAAATAATCGACATCAAAGACGGCAAAATCTCCCTCTCGGTTAAAGCACTTAAAGAAAACCCATGGGCAGAAGCAGCAAAACGCTACAACAAAGGCGACAAGGTGGAAGGTGTGGTTATTAAATTTAACAAACACGGCGCCCTTGCCTCGATTGAGGAAGGTATTGCCGGTTTGGTACACGTCTCGGAGTTTGGGACAGAGGATAAACTACGTCAGAGCCTCGAGCTTGGTAAGCGGTACCCATTTACCATCTCACTCTTTGACCCTAAAGAGATGCGTATGGCACTTGCCTACGGCGGAGAGAAGAAATAATTTACGAACTCAAAACAAAAACCCCACCAAATTGGTGGGGTTTTTGTTTTGTCTAATTTCTACTATTTATTTCTGTCCGCGCTTTATCTAGGCCCTCCTCAAACAACAGCTCGAGCGCATCTGCTACCGTCTTGCGTACCTTTTTTAACTTCTCAACTTCCTTGGGTTTAAATTTTCCAAGCACAAAGTCCACAACCTTCTCTGCATCTGGCTTTTTTATCTTGCCTGAAGGGGTGCTGGGGCTAATACCAATGCGAATACGCACAAAGTCTTTTGTTTTAATAGCTTTTTGTATGGACTCAACCCCGCGATGCCCACCCGCGCCACTACCAAAAGAGAATTTTACTACCCCTAAGGGTAGATCGAGCTCATCATGCAGCACAACCAAGCTCTCGGCAGCCTTTTTTGAAGTCACTAGTTTTTTAAATGCAGCCCCCGAGTTGTTCATGTAAGTGTCGGGCAACACTATTTTTATTTTTTTAGGAATTTTTTTCTCTACTGCGCGCAAAAAGTCGCGCCCAACGTTATGTCGAGTGTCATCGTACTCTACTCCCGGGTTACCGAGCCCTGCGACTATCCATTGCATACAGAAAATATATCACTCAACAACCTTGCATGCATCTTTTTTATGTTTTCCACTACTGCCTCGCTTGCGCAACATGCAAAGAGTACTACAATAACTGCATGCTGAAGGAGAAGAGTGAGAATTTTTTCACAGAACTCCTAAAATTTGCTCTCATCGCACTTGTTATAGTTGTCCCCGTGCGACTTTTTATCGCACAACCGTTTATTGTATCGGGCGCATCAATGGTGCCAACGTTTTTAAACGGACAGTATTTAATTGTCGATGAACTCTCCTACCGATTTGAGGCACCTAAACGCGGTGATGTGATTATTTTTCGTTATCCAAAAGACCCTTCGCAGTTTTTTATTAAACGCATCATCGGACTTCCAGGAGAAACAGTGGTGCTAACTCAGGGCACTGTGTCGGTACAAAAAACAAATGGCGAAAGCGTGCTACTTGACGAAACGTATGTTGCAAACCAAGGCAGTGCAAACCAAAGCTACAAAGTACCCGCAGCTGAATACTTTGTGATGGGCGACAATCGACCAGAAAGCTCTGATTCTCGCACGTGGGGCTTCGTGCCACGTGCAAATATTGTCGGCCGAGCATTCCTTAGACTCTTACCAGTCCAAACCATAGATATTTTTCCCGGAAGCACCGTGCAGCCACAATAACAAGTCATGAATAGTACTCAAACATCCACCTCTTTTATCACACATGCCGCTGACGTTGCCTCTTTTTATGGGTTTCGCCCTATACGTGATGTAGAGCGCGGCATCCCAGCACCAGAGCGTACACGAGGTGTACATTCTTTTGGCACCGCAACAAACAGTTGCAGCATTTTTGTCGCACAGAGACCCGAACCACTGTTGGCATTTTATGCTACCCCCACCCCCTCGCATGTGCCGGCACAATTTTCGCAAAAAGATACTGCAGAATTTGGACTCCATGTTGCTGGCTCACCTGAAAGTTTGGGCGAAGTAGTGTTACTTAAAACACTTTTTGCGATATTAACTGAGTGGGGCGCAGGAGTGGCGCGAGTGCGAGTAAATGCATTAGGAGATCGTGATTCCAAGGCTCGCTTTGAGCGGGAGTTACTTGCGTATTTAAAACGACACACAGGAGACCTCGACGAAACATGCCAAAGTACTGTCGCTGCAAACCCTTTTGCCCCTTACATGTGTCAAAGTGATACATGTCGACAAATTTTAGCGGACGGCCCACGCGCAGTAAACTTCCTATCCGAAAAAAGTCGCGCGCACTTCCGTGAAGTGTTGGAACATATCGAACGATTAGGGCTCCCCTATGAACTCGACGACCTTTTAGTGGGCGACGACCGAGAACCACGAATTGTCTTTGCTATAGACTTAGCAGAAGAACACGAAACAATTTTAGGCGGCGCCGGTGGCCGTTTTGACGAATATGTACGTAGACTTACAAACAAAAAAGACAGCGCTGCAGTATCTGCAAGCATCTTCTTTCGTAAAAAAGGAGTGGCAAAGTCAAGCTTTGCCTCACACGCCCCTGCCTACGCTCCAAAAATTTATTTTGTACAATTGGGACTGCGCGCAAAACTCCAAGGACTAGCAGTTGTCGACATGCTCCGCCAGGCGCATGTACCCGTATGGCAGTCATTTGACGCAAAAAGTTTGGGGCTACAACTGGACTCTGCCCGGACCCTGGGTGTATCCCACTTGCTCATTATGGGTCAACGAGAAGCCCTAGACGGCACAGTCATAGTACGGTCAGCCACAAATAGTTCACAAACCATTATCCCTCTTACCACCTTGCCACGGTTCCTTAAAAGTTTGGCGTAGTGCCCGAAGTTGCGGCCTATGTGGTGGTGTGGTAGTATATGGCCACATATGGCAGTAAACGCAGAAGTTACTAAAAACGACAACGAGACGGCGGTCAACCTTATCCGCCGCTTTTCTAAGCGCGTACAAGGTGCAGGGCTTATACAACGCATGCGTAATCATCGCTACTACTCTCGAGTAAAGTCCCGCGAAGTCCGCCGCAAACAAACACTCAAGGTAATTAAGCGCCGCGAAGACGTGCAGGAACTCATCAAGCTCGGCAAAATGCTCGAGCGCACAACACGAGGCCCTCGTCGCCGCTAACCATACTGGTACGCGACATCATGTCTCCTCAGTTCGAAAAAATAAAACAGCATGTGCTCGGCAAAACATACGACCTTTCGGTCGCTTTTTTGTCTCCGGCAGAAATGCGTAAGGTTGATAAGAAACATCCTCATCCCACAAACCCCAACACTCTGACTGAAACCCCGACCAAAGCGTCGGGAAACAAACCGAGCAACGTACTTGCCTTCCCTCTTTCTAAAACATCGGGAGAAATTTTGATTTGCAAAGACACTGCATACGCACAAGCACATCTATACAAGATGGGTAAGCGTAATTTTGTCACCTACATCTTTATCCACGGATTATTGCACTTACAAGGTATGGATCACAGTGCTACAATGGAAAACGAAGAACGTCGAATCATGAAAAAATTCGGCTTCGGCGCCCATGAGTAAAATTGTTACAGGAATAGATGTTGGCACACACCATGTAAAAGTGGTCATTGCAGAAGCAGCGGATGATCCGCGGCAGCCGCCACGTATCTTAGGTACCGGCTACGCAGAGAGTCGTGGACTCAAGCAAGGCTACATTGTTTCGGTACCAGAAGTGGCGCGCTCTATAGCCGCTGCCACAGCCCAGGCCTCTAAAGCAGCGCGCGTTAAAGTAAAGCGTGCATACCTGGGGCTCGGGGGTGTGGGACTCGACGAAGCATTTGCCCGCGGTGATGCAGTGGTAGAGCGCGGCAACTCTGAAGTTACAGAGCGAGATATCCCACACGCTATTGCCGCTAGCGAAAAAACGCTTGCTCCTGCGGCCATACTTAACCGCAAAATTATCCACACCATACCACTACAGTTTTCTATCGATGGCGTGCGGGTGATGGGTGGTAGCCCTGTAGGGATGAAGGGTATGCGGATTTCAGTTGAAACACTCTTTATTACATGCCTTGAGCGGCACGTAAGCGACCTTGTGGCCGCCACAGAAGAGGCTGGTATAGAGGTAGAA
>CALQZN010000034.1 GCA_943349675.1 Candidatus Nomurabacteria bacterium | reverse complement strand
CCCAAATCGAAACCCGAGTACGAAAAGTTGAGGAAGTAGTCTTTCCCGCCTAGCTCGACATATAAAAATAAACCGCCGACCCCCTCGAATGAGAGAATCGGCGGATAGTCATAGTGACCGTGACCCTTTGTAGAAAAAGTGCGAGGCAGCGGTCCACACCTACCCCGAGAGGTCTATTTAAGGCTTTTGGAGACTTCGTAGTCCCCTACCTTCGTGCGTAAAATATGGAGTGCAAGCGCAGGGACGCCCAGGTCTTGCCCCATGCCATGGGCTATAGAGCGCGCGTACGTGCCGCTAGAGCACGAGATGCGGATAGTAGCGCAGGGGAACTCGCGGTCACCATCTTTGCGCAAGTTACGGTGCCATAGACGCAGAATTTCTTCTTGCCGAAAGTCGCCCGTAATTTTCTCTACGTTTGTTTCAATGTGAGCCAAAAGAAGCGACTCTTTAATTTTGTACATCCCCTCTAGATTGATGTCGTAAATGGTTACTGTTTTGCGCGGCAACACCAGCGCCCCAATCATTCCTGCCCGCGCCCACTCAAACAGCGACTTACCTTCTACTGTTTTGGACGAGAACGGTGGATATTCTTGACTCACTTGCCCGCGAAATTCATTGAGCTCACGCTCTACTGTTTTTTTGTTTATACTTGCAGTATCACCCGTCTCCATAACTCGTCCCAAAATGTCATACGTATCTGTCGAGAATCCAAATAGTATGTCAAACACATACTCTTTGCTCATATCCAAATAGGCATCACGCATTTTGTTTGCCGAACCTACAAGCGTAATCATTACACCTTCGGCCATAGGGTCGAGCCTACCAGCATAGGATAGTACTTCATGTGCATATTCTGGCTTTTGCGCGCGTAGACGCTCGAGGCGCTCGCGTGGCGTCTCCCCCGCCTGTTTGTAAAGGTTAAGCACCTTGCCGCCCACCGTGCGAGGAGTGACCATTGGATCTTTTGCTGTATGACTGTTATCTCTATCCATTTCTGCTAGAATACAGAAGATGAGCAAAAAAGAGAAGCTTTCTGTCGAGTCGTACAAAGGGGTCCGAGACTTTTATCCAGAGGATCAGGCATTTTTGCAGTACCTCACAAAGACCTACCGCCAAGTTGCAGAGCGTATGGGCTATGTCGAGTACCACGCGTCAGTGCTGGAACCTGCAGAGCTCTACAAGTCCAAAGGCGCCGACAATGAGGAGTTGGTAAACGAGCAGACCTACACCTTCCTCGACCGCGGAGGTCGCGAGGTGACACTGCGCCCCGAGATGACCCCAACAGTTGCGCGCATGGTTGCAGCAAAACGCCGCGAACTTGGGTTCCCGCTGCGGCTTTTCTCTATCCCCAACGTCTTTCGTTACGAGCGCCCACAGCGTGGCCGCTTGCGCGAGCACTGGCAGCTGAACGTCGACCTGTTTGGCTCAAACTCCCTCGCCGCAGATGCAGAAGTAATTATGGTGGCACATGAGCTTATGAAGGCTTTTGGTGCACAGCAAAGCGACTTTGTTATCAAACTAGGTAGTCGCACATTCCTCAATACTCTGATCGAAGAACTTAGCCTTTCCGAACAGGACAGCAAGCGTTTTTTAGGACTCCTTGACCGACGTGCCAAAATGCCAGCGGATGAGTTTACCGCAGCAATGAGCGACATTGGGGTACCACTGGAGCGCCTCTCCCCGGGCGCAGTACCTGAAGATGTGAGCCAAGTACTAGACACGCTTTCAGTACTTGGGGTAGAAAACGCCGTCTTCGACCCAAGTATAGTACGCGGATTCGCGTACTATAGTGGCGTAGTATTTGAGGTGTTTGATACTCATAAAGACAACAATCGCGCACTCTTTGGCGGCGGACGATACGACAACCTCACAGCCCTATTTGATGACGAACCAATAACTGGTGTTGGGTTTGGCATGGGCGACGTTACGATGCATGACTTTTTGTCGGTACGCGGCCTCCTGCCAACTTACACACCACCAACCAAACTCTATATAGCAGTTGCAGATAAAGAGCTAATACCGCACGCACTTGGGGTAGCACAGGGCTTGCGCGCCGAGGGCGTGGCCGTTGCTGTGGACTTCTGTGACAAAAAATTGTCTGACCAAATAAAAACAGCAGTAAAGCACAAGATTCCCTACCTACTGGTAGTAGGCTCAAACGAAGTAACATCGGGCACCTTTGTTGTACGCAATCTTGCCTCTGGGGCCGAGGAGTCGCTCAAACGCGCAGAGTTGTCTACATTCTTCCTTCACCTCTAACCCACATGTCTGCCTCTTCGAAAATGCGTCGCATTGTGTTTGACATTGAGACAACTGGGCAGATGAACGGTGGCAGTATCGACTTTACCAACCAAGAGCTGACAATAGTATGCATCTACGACTCCGAGACGAATGAGTACTCGAGTTACCTAAAGGAAGACTTGCCAAAGCTGTGGGGCATCTTGGAGCGCGCGGACATGCTTATTGGCTACAACTCTGACCATTTTGATATCCCTATACTCAACAAATACTACCCCGGCGATTTAACGCACATCAAAAGCCTCGACTTACTTAAAGAAGTGCGGGCAGTGTTGGGACGCCGACTCAAAATGGATAACCTTGCGGCAGCAACTTTGGGCGCAGGTAAAATCGCCAGCGGCCTCGATGCGGTTAAGTGGTGGCAAGAAGGCAATATCGAAAAACTGCGCGAGTACTGCATCGATGACGTCCGAGTTACCAAAGAGCTTTATGACTACGCAAAAAAACACAAATCTCTCAAATACAAAGACTTCGACGGTATACGCGAAATTAAGCTCAACCCAACAAACTGGGAGACTCCTGGCGATACCCCTGCCATAACCCACACGCTCCCTTTTTAGCCTTAAAACAGGCGCCGAGCACTGTGTTATACTAAAGGTATTAAGTAATTAAATACCTGTTATGAAATCCCAATACGTACTCCCTATCACTATTGTTATCGCCGGGGCCCTTATTGCTGGGGCAGTCTTTTTAGTCGGCAAAAGTGGTACCACGGCACCAAACAAAGACGGTGTTGGTCAAACAGACGTACGTGCGTACGACCCTTCGGTAGACCACATACTCGGCAACCCTGCTGCAACCGTTAAAGTGGTGGAATACGCAGACTTGGAGTGCCCATATTGCAAAACTTTCCACACCACTATGCACCAAATAATGGACCATTACGGGCTCTCAGGGGATGTAGCATGGGTGTATCGCCCTTTCCCGCTTGCACAACTCCACTCCAAAGCACCCCAAGAGGCTGCAGCAGCTGAGTGTGCGGCCGACCAAGGGGGTGACGTAGCCTTCTTTAAATATCTCGACAAAGTCTACGAAGTGACTCCTGGTAGCAACGGTCTAGATTTAGCCCAACTCCCTATACTTGCGGGGCAGCTTGGGCTCAATGTTGACACCTTCAATCAATGTCTCCAGAGCGGCAAATACACCAAAAAAATACAAGCGAGTTACGACGAAGCGATAGCAGCAGGCGCACAAGGCACACCGCACATTGTGGTTATGGTAGGAGACGACGCAGTCACCCTCCAAGGGTCACAACCATACGATTCTATGCGCGCGGCAATAGACGCCATTTTGGGACAAGTTACTACTCCCGCTCCAACCACCGCAACTACAACACGCTAACCATTACTCGTCTGGCCTAAAGTGCGTGTCGTAATCCTCGGGCGCCAAGTTGATGCGATAAATATCAAACGAATTTTCCCCTTCAAACATATCTGATGGGTTGGGTAAAAACACCCGGGTATGGGTGAGCGCCAACGTGGTGTCGCGTATAAGGCGGTTAAATATAATAAACTCGCTCCGGAAAGGGCGAAAGTCTATGATGTGTCGACGCATCTGCGGCGAGCCGTCGGCGTTGCGCGAAATTTTGCACTCATGCACAATAAACCGCCGCACTGGTTTACCGTATGTTTTTTTGACTGTGTAGTAATTAAAAATAGCTTGCAAAATAAACAGGGCTTTGTCTGCCCCATACGGAGTAAACGCAGAGACAAATTTGTGGTCTACAATATCGACACCACGGGGGTCTACTTTTGACACCACCACCAAGTCCGACACTGCTTTAATAGGGAGCGGCAAACCCTCTACCTCGACAGTTGCTTTTACTTCAACTCCCAATACTTTGTAGCGAGGAGGTTTTTGTAAATAAAATTCTACCGCCTGGGAATACTCGCGTTCCATTTGTTCGCGCTTTTTCTTCTTAGCGGCTTTTGTTTTTGCTTTACCAAAGTTAATCTCAAAGTCCGCAACATTGCGTAGATATTCAAATCCAAGTTGCATTGCACCCTCCTTCCCAATACCTCCATAGTAATGTTGGAGCGCAGTGTGCGCTGCGCGCCCCACCACGGCGGCTGGGCCAGAGGGCATATCGTACACCAGCTCTACGTAGCGCTTGTGCCATGCAAGTGGGTTGCGCAAAAACGCCAAAAGCGACGAGTGACTCCAGTATTTAATTGGGAGTTCGGGTGTTTTTGGCTTTTTTGCTGCCATATGCATTTAGTATACACAAAAGGCTACTCTAAAAAGTAGCCTTTGCGATAGCAAAAAAGAGGTTTAGTAACTGCGCAAGCGCTTTGCTTTGTCGTGGGTGCGGATGCGCTCCAGGGCCTTTGCTTCTATCTGGCGGATGCGCTCGCGGGTGACACCGAACTTCTTACCAACCTCTTCGAGTGTATGGTAAATACCGTCTTCGAGCCCATGGCGGAGTTTGAGGATTTCGCGCTCCTTAGGAGACAGCTCATCCAAAATCTCATGCAGCTGGTCGCCCAAAATACGACGTGATACCTCTTGGTCAGGAGAGAGGATTTTATCGTCTTTGATAAAGTCGCCCAGCACAGACTTGCCGTCGTCGTCGTCCGAGCCAACAGGGCTCTCGAGCGACACGGTGTCTTGGTCAATCTTTTCGATTTGGTAAATTTTGTCTACATCGACGCCCATCTCGAGTGCAATCTCTTCGGCAAGCGGGTCACGACCGAGGTCCTGGCTGAGGCGGCGAGACACCTGCTTGTATTTAGCTATAGTCTCCACCATGTGTACCGGGATGCGGATAGTGCGCGACTGGTCGGCCAAGGCGCGTGTAATTGCCTGGCGGATCCACCAGGTTGCATAGGTCGAGAATTTGAAGCCTTTGGTAAAGTCGAACTTATCGACCGCTTTAAAGAGGCCGAGGTTCCCCTCTTGTATAAGGTCAAGCAATGTAAGATCTGGACTGCGGCCCACATATTTTTTTGCAATAGAAACAACGAGGCGGAGGTTTGCGCGGGCAAGTAAGTTGCGTGCCTCCGCATCCCCTTCAACAATACGCTTGGCAAAGTCGCGCTCTTGCTGTGCGTTGAGCAGTGGGTACTTGCCTATTTCGCGTAGGTACATCTGGATCGAGTCGTAGGAAGAGTCTGAACGAGAGTAACCTTTCTCTACCGGGTCTTCGGTAATCTCGAGCATGCCACCGCCTTCAAGCACGTCGATGTGCGCAGTGGAGAGCTTTTCGTACAACTCTTCCAAGAACATAACGTCGTCTTCAATATTAGGAAACGCTTTAAGAATTTCGTCGTAGGTGATAAACCCTATCTCGCGACCGCGCGCCATCAGCTGCTCGGCCTTTTTTGTTTGCTCGTCAATCTTCTTGCTAACTTTTGCGTTTACTTTAGGAGTTGGCGCAGCTTTAACTTTTTTTGCTACTAGCTTTTTGGGTGCTAGTTTTGCGCGACGCTTTGCAGCAACCTCGCGGAGTTGTTTTGCTTTTTTGACTACATTGGTGCGAGCTTTTTGCACTTTGCGGGCAGGTGCTTTTGCATTCTTTTTAACCACTTTTTTCTTTTTTG
>CALQZN010000033.1 GCA_943349675.1 Candidatus Nomurabacteria bacterium | reverse complement strand
CGTTGTTTGTCCTGATATTACTCCTCGGTATATACGTTTTGGTTATGCCAGAAAAACTAACCTACGGGTACATTCTGTTGGCTGGGGTGTGTGTGGGTGTACTTGCGCTGGTGCGCCCGATTGGGTTGTATATATTCCCACTTCTGCTGCTGTGGCTTTTGTGGGAAGAGCGAAAAAACTGGCGCCGCGGCGCACAAATGGTGGGTATTTTTTTAATTGGCTTGGGATTTGTAGTACTGCCCTGGATGATAAGGAATTATGTTTACGCAGGTAAGGCATCCGTCTCGTCGGTCGGAGTCTATAACTTTCTTTTTTACAATATGCTCGAGTTCGAACATAGGCGTACGGGTGTGGTAAAAGATGTCATCCGTGCGGATATGTTGCAGCAAATTGGAGCCACAGACGCGGACAATATAAGCTCCTTGGTATTTAGCGATAAAGAAAAAGAGGTTGCTTTGGAATATCTATGGGCACATCCTGTGCAATACGCGACTTTTCACTTGTACTCAACTATTCCTTTTTACTTGGGGAGTAGTATCGATACACTGCAGCGTGCGGTGTATCTGCGTGGGGTAGTGCAAGGTACCTTGGCCCAAGACGTCAATGTCTCGGCTCTTGTTGCACAAGGTGACCTCCGTACTGCTTTATCTGTGCTCGTGGCAGACCTGCCGATCTTTGTGGAGCGGCTAGCATGGTTATTGCTGTGTTTTGCATCATTTTTGGCTACAGTTGTTATTGTATGGCGACGACTGCCCGGAGCATCTGTGGCAGTGTTGTTTTTCTTTCTTATACTAGCCTTTGGTGTGCTCACTGGGCCGGTAGCATACTCACGCTATCGGCTGCCAGCCGAGCCTTTTATCTTTATCCTAGGTTGCGCTGGTCTGGTGCTTGTAGTGCAATATGTGCGTGAGCGTTTTCGCCTTTACTTACTTCGCCGCTCTGGGGTATAGTTTTTGCATATGCAATACACCAAATATCTGCGCTGGGTGCTGCTTGGCGGTTTATCTTTAGTTTTTTTTATCCCTTTTATTATCGCAGACGGTAGTTTATTGCCCAACATGTTCTTCCCGTTTATTACGGGTAAAAACTTCGCCTTTCGTATTGTAGTAGAAGTACTTTTGGCGGCGTACGTGCTGCTGGCTTTGCGCGAGCCCAAGTATCGGCCGCGCGCGTCGCTGTTGCTGTGGACTGCACTGGCTTTCGTTGGATGGATGGCGGTTGCTACGGTGCTTAGTGCCGATGTTGCAAAAAGCTTTTGGAGCAACTTTGAGCGCATGGAAGGGTACGTTACGGTACTGCATCTCTTTGCGTACTTTGTAATTGTGGGTGCGGTTGCAACTGCAGAAGGATGGTGGAATCGTTTGTTCCAAGTGTCTATTGGTGCCTCCGCAATTATGGGCCTCTATGGTGTACTGCAGCTACTGAATGTGTTTGCAATTAGTACCCAAAGTGGCAGCCGTGTTGACGCAACGTTTGGTAACGCTGCGTACTTGGCAGTGTACATGTTGTTTGCCGTGTTTTTGACGCTCTTTATGTTGGTGCGTCAGCGAAACGCCACGTGGGTGCAGGTGCTCTATGGTATAGCCCTTGTGCTACAGGTGATAACTCTCTACCAAACGCAAACTCGTGGTGCGGTACTCGGGCTCTTGGGTGGGCTTATTGTGGCCGGTATATACATTGCGCTCCGGGCTACTGATGCAAAATGGCGCACATTGCGCAAAATTTCGCTGTGGGGGCTGGGCGTCATTGCGATAGTTGTTGTTGCCTTTTTTGCCTTGCGCAATACGCCGGTGGTACAAAGTTCCGATACGCTACGTCGCCTCGCTTCTATTTCGCTCGAAGATAAGACAACCCAATCGCGCTTCCAGATTTGGAGTATGGCACAGAGTGGTTTTATGGAGCGGCCCGTAGTTGGATGGGGGCAAGAAAACTTTAGCTACGTGTTCAACAAATACTATCAGCCGGCAATGTATTCCCAAGAGCAGTGGTTTGACCGGGCACACAATCAGTTTCTTGACTGGCTTATAGCTGGCGGTTTGCCTGCCTTCTTGCTTTACCTTGGCCTCTTTTGCCTTGCCGTTTTTGCTATCGTACGCAGTAGCGCCTTGTCTGTGCCCGAACAAGCGATGTTGCTTGGCCTTTTGGCTGGATACGCCTTTAACAACCTGCTGGTGTTCGGTGACTTAATCAGCTCGGTGTACTTCTTCCTTATCCTTGCGTTTGTGCACGGCATTTCAAAACAACCGCTCCCGGGGTGGTTGTTCCTCTCTAAACCAGTGAGTGACAAAACTATCGCAGTAGTGGCGCCAATTGTTGCGGTGGTGTTTATAGTAGGGGCGTGGTCTATTAACGGCCCAGGTATTGCACGAGCAAAAAATATACTAGCCGGCGTTACTACCCAAGTTGCAGTGCAAGATGGAAAGGGTGGTGTAACAGCTGCTCCTAAAGATCCAAAAATAAACCTCGCAGATTTTAAAGTTGCAGCGGGGGAGGGCGTGTGGCCAGGAACAGGCCTTGGCAAGCAAGAGGTAATGGAGCAACTGCTCCAGTTTGCCTCAAATGTAGGCCGCAGCAGTACTGACCCAACCCTCCGTAAAGAAACTCTTGAATTCGCGGTCCAAACAGGGGAAGCTGTGCTTGCAGAGCGAAAAGACGATGCCCGCTTGGAGTTGTTTATGGGTTCTTTGTACAACGCGTACGGCGACTATGAGAATGGTCTTAAGTACCTACAGGCGGCAATGGCGCATTCGCCACAGAAGCAGCAGATTATGTTTGAGACTGCGGTTGCGCACCTAAATCTTAAAGACACAGCGGCTGCGTTGCCGATACTTAAACAAGCGTTTGAAGAGGCTCCAAGTTACAACGATGCACGAATACTGTACGCCATAGGCATGTTTTATGCAGGAGACAAAGCGGGAGGAGATGCGCTGTTGACTGAAGGGTTTGGTACGGTGTTTGTAGACGACACTCGTTTGCTCCAAATATATACAAACTTAAAACAATACGATCGCGTTGTGGGTGTATGGAAAACTCGCGTGGCAGCTAATCCGGAGGATTCTAAAACTCATGTGGGCTTGGCAACTGCGTACTTTGCTGCGGGCGACAAAGCAAACACTATTGCAGAGCTAAAACGTGCTGCTGCGCTTGACCCAAATATCGCTGCACAAGTTGCGCAACTTATCCTGCAAATCCAAAACGGTACCCTGCAGCCAGGGCAGTAGTTCAAAAACCTCTCTCCAAACTTGTCAACACCTCACCCTTCCGCCTGTGCGGGAGGGTGAGGTGTTATAGGGTAGAGGTTTTTATTAATTTGTAGAGCCACATTAACGTAACTTTAATATACATGTCCAAAAAACTCATTGGTTTAACCCTTGCTCTAGCTCTGTTTGCTGTAGCACTCCCTGCCTCTGCTGCAGGTCTCACACAAACCCAAATATCTGACATCCTCTCACTTCTGTAATCATTTGGTGCAGAGCAGTCAGTGATTAACAACGTCTCTGTATCGCTAGGTGGCGGTACTCCAGGCAACAGCGGTAGCGGTGTGTCGTGTATTGAACTTTCGTACAACCTTTTCTCTGGCTCAACAGACAATACTACTGGCGGGCAAGTCACCAAACTACAACGATTTCTTGGTGTAGACACGACTGGCTACTTTGGCCCTGCAACTGAGGCTGCAGTGCAACGCTGGCAAGCACAAAACGGCGTAGTATCTTCCGGCTCACCCGACAGTACTGGCTACGGGTATGTGGGTACAAAGACGCGTGCGGCGATGGCGAGGGGATGTAGTGGTACGCAACAAAACATAACGCTTACTGCAAATCCACTGTCAGGAGCTGTGCCTCTCACTGTTATGTTTACTGTTGGAAACTTGCCTGACAATGCTACGAGATACGCCATCGATTATGGAGATGAAAATGGTGCCACTGACCCGGTTCGTTCAGAGGGAGATTCGCGCAAGGATTCGATAAGCCACACGTTCACAAGGCCAGGTACATACACGGTTAAAGTCGGCACTTTTGGAGGAGAGTCCGGACTTCTGTTGGCCGCGAGTGTTGTGGCGCAGATACAGGTTACTGTCACTGGCCAAACAGCAAACACACCGTCGGCAACAGTCGATGCTCCAGTCGTTACGCCAATTGCTGGTTCTAATAGATTTGATGTTGCATTTAAGGGTAGTGCTGTAAATTTTGGAGGTACGCATACTGGTGACCAACGGTATAACTGGGCGTGGGTTAGTGTGGTGCCGTCTTCGTATGATGGATCACTCGACTTGCACGCGTTTAAAGGTAAAGGAGAGAGTGGCCCGGTTGTTGGGTCAAGTGGCGCCGAGGTCCACAACAATAAATGGGCTCATTCATTTAACCTTGCCGCGGGTACCTACAAAGTTTTGGTGTACGACTACTACGGTGTCTCATCAATGCCAGTCACCACCCGTACGATTACAATAAGTAATAATAAAACCGCTACTCTCGACCAAAACTCACTCATTGTGCATACAGAGAAAGATTATACGCGGGTGACAGTTACGGGGAGCGCATCAAATGTTGAACGCGTTGATATTGGGGTAAAAGGTTACTCTGATAGTTCAGCGCGGGTGGTAAACGGTCGTTGGTCGGCTACACTTGGTGAATCTTTGCCGACAGGTACCTACGCACTTCAGGTTACAGACGCTTTCAGTAATGTTGTGCTTACGACAGGTACACTTGTGGTTAAAACAAACATGCAGACTAGAGATGTACGAATCGACTCCTTCACCGCATCATCATTGTCGGTACGGGCGGGAGAGGCAGTAACTTTTGCGTGGAGTTCTAACCTTACTCAAAATGATGTATCGCAGTATGGTGGTGGGTGCAGTATTGAAGGTATTACCTCAAACAACGTGGCTCTTAATGTAACTCCTGGCTTCACAAGTGCGAGCGGTCAGCTTACATATCTACCACCATCAACAGCTACGTATACTCTACGATGCTCTTCTAGTGCGAAAGATGGGTCGTCAATAGATACCGAGCGGGTTACAGTGAGCGTCAACTAAATAAGGCCTGGTTTCCAAACCTCCTAGCTTATATTCGGTGTGGGACAAAACTAACGCAGCCTAGCTGCGTTAGTTTTTTGTTTTGAGGGGCTCGCGTATGCTTTGTTTGAGAGGTACAGTAGACTCATGAGTATTGAAGAAAACGTACCGCTTGCGCCGCATACCACTTTTGGGATAGGTGGGCCGGCGCGTTATCTTGTGCTTGCGCAAGACGAGAAAGAGGTTTATGAGGGTCTAGTGTTTGCAAAAGAAAAACAACTGCCAGTACTCATTCTTGGTGGCGGGTCGAATATGCTTATAGACGACGCTGGTTTTGATGGTTTGGTTATAAAAATAGAAATAAAGGGAATAGAAATAGAAGCAGAGCAAGGTGTAGGTGGTGTGGTTGTAGTGGCAGGCGCGGGGGAGGGTTGGGACGCACTTGTAGAGCGCACAGCACAGGAAGGTTTGTGGGGTATGGAGAATCTGTCGGGCATTCCAGGGACTGTGGGTGGGGCGGTGTCGGGCAACATTGGTGCATACGGCCAAGCATTGTCGCAAACACTCGCGTGGGCCGAGGTGTGGGACACAAAAGCAGGAGAAATAAAAAGATTTACCAATACCCAGTGCGTATTTGGCTACCGAGAAAGCTTTTTTTCTTTACATGCGGGCGCATATGTTATTTTGCGTGCGGCATTTACGCTTACAAAAACACCTAAACCAGAGTTGTCGTATAAAGACCTAACAGAGCGCTTTAAAGATGAAAAACAACCTTCTTTGCAGGCTATTCGCGAAGCCGTGCTGACTATTCGCCACGGCAAATTCCCTGATTTAGAGGTGGAGGGTACGGCGGGGTCATTTTTTAAAAACCCAATTATTAGCAGAGAGGTGGCAGAGGAGCTTGTAGCGGCGTACCCAGGGCTGCCTATTTTTGCGATGCCAGAGACGGATGGTGTAAAGGTGCCGCTTGCATGGCTTTTGGACAAAGTTCTGGCCCTTAAAGGGTTCGCAATAGGTGGTGCGCGGTTATTTGAAAAACAACCTCTTGTTGT
>CALQZN010000032.1 GCA_943349675.1 Candidatus Nomurabacteria bacterium | reverse complement strand
CCGTGCCACCCGCAGCTACTTTACTCCCCACCTGCACTCCCTGGTCTGCGCCCGCATCGACCACTAGCGTGTCGTATGGCACTGCAGGCGGGCGCAGCAATACTCCCGCTAATGTACTGTGCACAGCAGCATCGCGACGTAGACGATTTTTAAGATCAAGATTTTCTGCATACAACACATCGCGGTCTGCCACATGTGCACGCACCGCTGCAAGCTCTTGGCGCAGCACATCTGCCTCTGACGCACCAAAAGAGTTGCGCAAAACCAAGAGCGGCGTGGCCACACGCAACAACACACTACGTACTTCTGCCCGCCAAAAGACAACCACACCAAAAAGCACCCCCAACACCACAACCCAAGCAATGGTACGGACGAGTCGTAGTTGTCGAACACCTGAGCGGTTACGCATAGTCGTCGTCGTTTTCTAAAAATAGATCTTGATGTAAGTCTAGGTTTTCCAAAATGACTCCCGTGCCACGAGCCACCGCAGTAAGCGGGTCGTCTGCAACAGTCACTGGCACTTTAAGCCACTGCGCAAGCAACTGGTCGAGCCCTTTAAGCAGCGCCCCACCACCGGCAAGGGTGATACCCGTACGCATAACATCAGAGAGTATTTCTGGCGGCGTCGTCTCGAGCACCTCGCGTACCGACTCTATAAGCGTATCTATAGATTGAGAGATTGCCTCGCGCACATCTTGGTCGGTCAAAATAATTTCCCGAGGCAAGCCAGTAATAAGGTCACGGCCGCGCACCACCGCTTCGAGCCGACTCTCCCCTTCTATCACCGACCCGATGGCCATCTTTACATCTTCTGCAGTCTTTTCCCCTATTAAAATTTTAAACTCCGAACGCACGTAGGCGATGATGTCGCGGTTAAGCTTGTCACCCGCAACGCGCAAGTTTTTGGCCCGTACAATCCCACCTAAAGAAAGTACGGCAATGTCCACTGTGCCGCCGCCAATGTCGACTATCATACTGCCTACCGCCTCGCGTATAGGCAGCCGCACACCAAGGGCCGCGGCTATAGGCTCTTCTACTATATACACCTCCCTAGCCCCTGCATTTTGTGCAGCATCTTTGACCGCACGCATCTCGACGTTGGTTATGCCCGCAGGCACACCAATCACAGTCCGTGGGCCCAGCAGCTGTCTGGAAGCACCTTGCGCACGGTTTATCAAATACGCCAACATTTCTTCAGTTGCTTCAAAGTCCGATACCACACCGTCGACAAGCGGGCGCACGGCAATAAGGTGCCCAGGGGTCCGTCCCAGCATGTCTTTTGCGGCCTGGCCCACAGCAACAACCTGGCCCGTCTTTTGATTTACCGCCACAACCGACGGTTCTGTCACCACAATGCCTTTGCCGCGCAGGTACACCAGCGTATTAGCAGTACCTAGGTCAATACCAAGATCGTTTGATATAAGGGGTAGTAGCCGATTAAACAGTTTAGACATGTGCGGTCAGGTATCCTATGAGTTCTGATATACTCTTGTGCGACGTGTGGCCGCTTGATCGCTCGACACATTCAAACTTACCCGCAGCAAGCGTTTTTTCCGATACCACAATGCGGAGTGGCAGCCCAAGTAAGTCGCTGTCAGCAAACTTTTCGCCTGCACGCACATCGCGGTCGTCCCAAAGCACCGGCACGCCCGCACTTGTTAGTTCGCGGTACAGCTCGGCTGCCTCTGCATGGACATCAGTATTGTCGGCACCCCCAAGCTCAACTAGATGCACCCGAAACGGCGCCACCGACTCGGGCCAGACAATGCCCTTGTCATCTGCAAATTTTTCTACCAAAAGGCCCATCAAACGCGTGATGCCTATGCCATACGAGCCCATCCACACAGGCACGTCTTCTCCTTTATCATTTTTGTACGAAAGGCCTAAGTCTTCTGACTTTTGCACACCAAAGTTAAAAATATTCCCCACCTCGGCTGTTTTTACCTCTTCAAGTTCGTCGCGTGTGACACCAAGCGTGGCAAGCGTCTCGTCGTTTAACACTTCTTCGTTAATAGCTATATTTTTTTCTCGATTGATGTAGGTCACGTCTTCGCCAGTGTCGACAATAGTTTGGAACTCGTGGCTAAACTGCGTAAATGCACCGCCCGACGCAAACGTAACAAATGTGTCATCGCCCACCCCCACGCGTTCAAACACACGCTTGTACGCATCGATAGAGCGATTATAAAATGTTGTATGATCCTCTTCGCCGAGTGAAAAAGAGTACGCATCCTTCATCACAAATTCTTTGCCGCGCATAATGCCCGACTTTGCGCGCAACTCGTTGCGCAGTTTTGTTTGAAATTGGTACACAACAATAGGCAAGTCTCTAAAACTTGAGACATAGTTTCGCATCATGTCGGCAATAGGCTCCTCGTGCGACCAACCAAAGCCAACTTCCCCGCCCGCCTTTAGTTCTGACTTAAACCACACGTCCACAACAGCGTCGTCCCAACGTTTTGTTTTTTCCCACAGGTCTTTGCGCTGTAGCGCGGTCATGATTATTTCTTGGCCGCCAATTTTGTCCATCTCTTCGCGGACAATTTTTTTGATGTTCTCGACTACGCGGAGCCCCAGCGGCAAATAGGCATATACGCCTGCCATTTCTTTATGCACATACCCAGCGCGGATAAGCAGCTGAGCGTTCTTGGACACCTCGTCCTTTGGGGCCTCTTTGCGCGTTTTGGTAAATAGTTTGGATTGCAACATATAGGCATTGTACGGGGAAAAAGCGTAGCAGGCAAAGGCTGCAAATTAAGGGTATTTTGGTGCCCCTTTGTCCCAACGCAAGACTATTGACACTCAGGTGTATATATGCTACAATCGGCACAGAGAACATCTGTTCCTGTGCCGCATCTGCGGCAACAAATCAAATAGCGAAAGGTTGAGAGAATGTCGCAAACAGCAATGGCTGCAGCACTGGTTGCTGCTGGCGTCTCCGTGCCGCAAGTGGCATCGAAGGATGCTGACAGGTCACGCCGACTCAGGTCATCGACACGCAATCTCAATGCAATGCATTGGGAAAATCCTCATATTGGAAGCCTGGTCATTCAGGCGACAAACTTCGACATCGGGACGGTCACTGATGAATGGCCGTTCTCGTACGCGCCAATCATTACCGGCACCAAAATGCCCGATGCGCTGGAGGTTGGATTTCAGGTCAATCTGAAGTCCGGAGTATACGTCTACACTCGGCACAACACGGCCCCGTCAGGGCAGCAGCAGGTCAAGCTGCACGAGGATGGAGGCATTCCCTCTTTCTCCGTGAACGTGAAGTGGGATGTTGTTGATGGTCAGCGTCTCGCATATACGCGAACGCAAGACATGGACAACATCGACATCTTTTTCGTCCTGGAGGATGGAACATTCCTGAACCTCCAGATCGCGGTACTTTACCGCAACGGGGTCTTCTACCTTTCGGTACACGAGGTCGGCGCGTACCAAGTGGTACGTATTCCGTTCACTCTGGAGTATCTTAAGAAAACACTCCAGGTTGATGATGGACGATACGCTCTCGTCACGCTCCAAGAAGAACAGGCTTTCCCGAAGGCCGACTTCCTCAAAACAATGGGGAGGATGGGCGACGAGCTCGTCACGCTCATTGTGAAAGACTGCGTCGACGAAAAGGGTACCAGCCTTATTCCTCGCAGCGACTCGGTGTACTGTCCGGAGTGGAACGCTCCGAACACTCCTTCCGTAACGCCAGTCGAACGGCGCGACGGCTGGATGGGTGGGGTTGTGAAATTTTGCAACCCCATCATATCGCTTGCGGCTATTATCTGCGGTGACACCATGGAGCGGCTGGGGAACCTTTCGCTCATCCTGGACGACGACGGCGAACCACTCATGGAGAAAGGGAAGTTCCCCGTCCTCCTGCCACGCGAGCCGGTGCTGGTGAAACTCGGCACGGCGCAGGTGCGTGGCAAGACCACAAAGGTCATTACCGCGGTCAAGCGAATCAAAGACTAACGCCCGCAAACACGGGCAACTAGGGCGAGACACTCTACCAAGAGCTGTCTCGCCTTTTCTCTTTCTATACATACAGTAGTGAGATAGTATATTTATATTGCATGAATAAGAACCCCTATTCCCTTGCGCAATGGAAACACCTTATGCCCGACATTGAGTCGGTGGTAGCACAGATAGAACAGCACGCTCTCATCGCAGTGGGTATTACACCCTACACTCGCATTATTCCCGGCTTTTTCTTAAAAAATTTCTCTGTATACGCAATAAAAAACTCCAGTGATACTGACATCATAAAACAGCGTATGCGTGTGCATATACTTGAAGACTACCAACCTGCCCTCGCAAAACGTGTGCATGGGACAGGATACTTGGTGAGCAACAATGCATTCAAAGCATTCCTTACCTCTCGCAAAACACCTCCTACTCTTATATTAAATACTGTGAGCGAGAGAACCGCAGACGAACTTGCACAGACAGGTACGAAGTGGGTTGGCAATCATCCTAACACTTTTGCAGATGTAGCACATAAAGGGGTCTTTCGAGAACTTATAAAAAAACTTGGACTCCCTTCCCTGCAATCTGATGTATATACCAAAGAAGAGTTTTTTGCTTCTTCATGGGACACCTTACAAGAAAAATATACTGGACCTTTTGTGGTACAGAGAGCCGACAAGGAGGTTGGCGGAAATGAAGGAACTTTTTTTGTTCATAATGCAACTGACTTTACAGGTTGTATTGAAATACTAAAAAAAGACGAGCAATTTGGAAGTATTTTGCTATCACCTTTCGTAAATGGTCACTCAACCTCAATGCTTGGCTGCACAATGGAGCAGGGTGTACTAACCGGCCCTCTGCAGCTCCAACTTATAGACATTCCACAAGCGCTTAACGGCCTTCCGGCAAACGGTATCTTTTTCGGCAACGACATTGGTTTCCATCCATGGGACGACACTATAGAGCAACAGGCACAAAAAATAGTCGAAGCAGTAGGCACCCACTTACGCGAGCAAGGATACAAAGGTGTGTTTGGTATCGACTTTCTTTACGATAAAAAACGCAACACTATTTACCCAAATGAATGCAATCCTCGTTTTACAGGGTCGCTCATGCTCTACTCCCTCATGCTTCTTAAGGAAGGGGTACCGCCTATGGAACTTTTCCACCTTATGGCGCACTTACACATAGAATCAAATTTTAACTTTGACGAAGTTAACCGCGCGCTTAAAACTCGCACCTCTGTTTCCCATATAGCATTCTCTCCACGAGGCATCACGAGTATGAAATTGCCGCTCTTGGCAGGAGTATATGAATACAACTCGACGACACCATCGCTTGAATACAAACGTCCTGGCATATCGCTTGCCGACATACAAAGTGATGCAGAATTTTTACTGATTGACACGGTACCAACTATGGGGAGTCGCATTGAGCAAGCAGTACCTCGGTTATTTAAATTTATCTTCCCCAAAAGTATCGCCAAATCTTCGTATGAGATAGCTACAGACGCAGGGTTCTTAGTAGAGCGCTTTGCACGTGTACTGCGTGAGGCGGTGGGTGAAAAAGAAAATAGTTAAGCTGCTGCATTACCCTACCAACCGTGCAATGTCGTGGAAGGAGACAACAATCATGAGCATCGCAAGCAGCGCAAAGCCAGCAACAGTTAAGCGCAGTGACAATTTTTCTGAAATTGGGCGGCGGATAATTGACTCGATAATAATAAAGAGCAAACGTCCGCCGTCGAGACCAGGGATTGGTAGTAGGTTAATAATGGCTAGATTGATTGAGATAAGTGACATCAAAATAATTGTCGCAATAAGTCCGTCCTGCACGGCCGACGAGCCGATGCCGGCGATGCCAATCGGGCCCGCTACCCCACCCCAGTTTGCAGTGCCTGTGACAATTGAGTAAAAGAATCCTCCCAAGCCCACAGCGGTGCCCACTGTCATTTGGTACGTCAACACTGCGCCTTGCACCAGCGCCAAATGCACTGGCAACTGCAGCATACCAACGTCGTCGAGGCTTACCCCTATTGCTTTGTGCCCTTCTACTAAACCATCAATGGGTTTGGCTAGGAATGTTTTTTCTTCCCCGCCGCGCGCAACAGTAAGTAGCACGCTCTCGTCTTGGTGCGCTGCAATAAAAGCTTGCAGCTGGTCTGCATTAGCGTCTTGAGGCAACTGTGCCGTGCCTGTTTGTGCACCAACCACAACATCCTCTGCCAGCAGACCCGCTTTTGATGCAGGAGACTCTGGCAATACTTGTACAACAGTTACCCGAGCATCTTGCACCTGCCCCACCCCTTTGTGCTCGACCGATGTTGGAAGCCCGTGCACATACGCTGCCGACAGCGCCAGCCAGGCAAACAAAATATTAAACACCACACCTGCCACAATAACGGCAGTCTGTACTAAACGTGGTTTACGCACCAAACTGCGCGGGTCGGTTTGCACCCCTTCTTCTGTAGTAGATTCGCCAAAAATTTTTACGAACCCGCCAAACGGTAGCGCGTTAAAAGAGTATTCTGTCTCGCCGCGCTTAAATGCAAACAAACGCGGCGGGAAGAATATACCAAATTCGTCAACCCGAATGCCAAAAAATTTTGCCACACTAAAGTGCCCAAACTCATGGACCAAAATGAGCACAATAAGGA
>CALQZN010000031.1 GCA_943349675.1 Candidatus Nomurabacteria bacterium | reverse complement strand
ACTCGGGGTCTGTTTTGCTCAACTTCTCTAGTGTCCCTACTGTGCCTGAGATACTGCCCACTGTTTCTTCAAAGCCGCCAACGCGCGACTGTATTGCCGCGATTTGCTGCTCGGCCACGTACAGCGAATCTGACAGACCGACTGCTTTTTTGTTGACTTCCTCGAGGTTAAAAGCGAGCTCTTGTGTGGTGGCCACAAGCGACACCTTGGCACGCCGCAACTCTAAAAACAAATACACAAAAGTACCAACAACAAGCAATGTAACTATTCCAGCCAGAGCTATATATTTTGTTTGGAGGGGTTGTTGCATAGGGTAATTCTAGCATATTGCGAAAGTTGGAAAAATCCTGCATTTGCGTTAGAATGCTCATGTTTGCAGGAGTAGCTCAACTGGTTAGAGCGCCGCCCTGTCACGGCGGAGGTTGCGGGTTCAAGTCCCGTCTCTTGCGCAGAAAAAATCCCCGAAAGGGGATTTTTGCGTAAGGCGATGTCGAGAGGGATCTTCCCTTACAGGGACGGTACAGGTTTCGTATCGCTTTGCGATATGCTCAACCTTTTCGATCCCCACCACGCAAGCAAAGCCTTTTGCTTGCTCTCGAAGAGGAAGACTATTTGGTGTCGAGGGTGGGGATCGAACCCACGACCGCAGCTTTATGAGTGCTGTGCTCTACCACTGAGCTACCCCGACGTGGGTATGACTACCCTAGCATTTTTATTACTTTGTCTCAATATGCTCTTTAAGCTTTTGATATACGTGCGCGTACGCAAGCGTGGTGACAGGCACTGTTATCAAAAGGCCCACCAAAAACAACATCACCCCTAAAAGATTCAGCACCAGCACAACTATAAAAAACAACAATAGCGGCAGCGTATGGCCGCGAACCAAACGTGCACTCTCGCGCAAACTACCCCTAACAGTATGACTATCTAGCACAGCAAAACGCATAAACGAATATCGCAACAGCAAATATCCAGCAAGTGTAGCTGCCGTTGACAATACCAACGCCACAACAAGAGAGAGGACTGGCAAAGATACATATGGACTTGCCACCACACCAGTCATAAAAGACGCTCCAAGCAGCACCATACCCACCGCCACAACAATACCAGCAACAACCAACGGAGCCAGCACCACCAGCGCGGTCAGCATGCTTGCCAGCACATACCGTACAGTAAGTTTGACCGGCGGCAGCAAGTCGCTGTAGTGAGCCGCTGTGCCGCGTACAAGCTTGAGCAAAATTATTGTGGCCCCAAACCCTGCCACAATTAGAAAGACCATCAATAGAGCGGCCGCCAATATACCAATAGCACTAGGTACTAGCACTTTGTTTACAATCTCAAACGCCACTTGGAGCGCAAACACAGTTAGTACCACTTTAAAAATAAGCGCACTGTGTGCTCGTGTTGTGCGCCAACCAAAAATAAACGATTCTTTAATTGAGAAAATCTTCTTCATAATCTCCTACCAAATCTTGTTGCGGGGGCCGGATTTGCACCGACGACCTCCAGGTTATGAGCCTGGCGAGCTACTACTGCTCCACCCCGCTTTCCATTGAGCCAGCCCATGCTCAAGTACCACCACTATACTATATATAGTCAAATTCTTCAAAGACCCGCCGAAACTGGTCTATTGTGGCTCGTGTATCACGCTCACTGAGAGGAAACGCGTCGCCCATGTGTGCGAGCGCGTTACGCATGCGGTGTGCCTCCCACGCAATGTCGAGTGTGGTAAATTGCAGTGGATTAGCATTCTTTAACTGTTCGCCCACCGACTCGCCCACGTAGCCTCGCTCAGTCAACAACGCGGCAAGCAGTATATCTGCCTCCAAGATTGCCCTGCGCCAATCACTCTCGTTTGAAGAACTTGCAAGTACCGTCACCCCTTCCCACTTAGAGTTTTTTGGCTCGTGCGTTGAGTGTTGCGCATGCAAAGCTGCCTCAAGTGCATGAAAGCCGGCATGCTCTACCTGCAAAGTGCGAATATGGAAATGTATTGTAAGCACCAACAAAATAACAGAGGTCACCACACCAAATATCGCCACCAGCTGCAACAAAAAAAGCCCGCCCACAGGAATTTGTGAGAAGTCGACTTGCACACCCGACACCGCTTGATACAAGTGCGCAAAAAAATATTCGATATTTAGCATTCCAATACCTTCCATACCTGTATCTTACCGCACATCTTATAGGCCACTAAGCTACTTTGTGTGTAGCCTCCTCGACTGCAGCCCCTAGAGTAAACAATGTGGATTCTGCACCATGCGCTGCAATAAACTGTATACCCACCGGCAATTGTCCGGACTCAGTTTGCATAGGGACCGACAACGCAGGGTTGCCAGTCAAGTTTGCAGTCACTGTAAAAATATCTGCCACGTACATAGACAGAGGGTCTGATTTCGCGCCAATTGCAAATGCGGGAAACGGCATAGTTGGAGTTGCTATAGCGTCAACTCCACTGAGCACTGCCGACAACTCTGTCGACAGTTGCGTGCGCGCAGCAGTTGCTTTGCCGTAGTAGGCATCATAGTAACCAGCTGAAAGCACATACGTACCCAACATGATACGGCGACGCACTTCAGGGCCAAAACCTTCCCCTCTACTTTTGGCATAATCGCTTACCAATGAGTCACCTTTTTTTGAAAGTCCGTACCGTACACCATCAAAACGCGAGAGGTTAGAAGACACTTCAGCAAAGTTGGTTATATAGTAGGTCGCCAACGCAAATGATATTGAAGGCAAGGCAATATCTACCAACTCAAACCCATTTTTTTCCAACTCTGCAAGAGTTTGGTCAAATGCAGCACGCACTCCTTCCTCTATTCCCTCACCAAGCAAGTGTCGTGGCACTCCTATTTTTTTCTTAAGTGGAGAAGGGGCATAAAGGGTTTCGGAAACAGAGGTACTATCAAGCGGATCCACTCCTTGTATTGCATCAAAAAGAATTTTTGCGTCGGCGACTGTCTTGGCGAGCGGTCCAACTTGGTCAAACGACGAGACTGCGGCCATGAGTCCAAAACGTGACACTCTACCGTACGTAGGTTTAAGACCCACAACCCCGCAAAAACTTGCCGGGTTGCGGACAGAGCCGCCCGTGTCACTGCCCAAAGCTCCAAGCGCCATGCCGGCTGCAACCGCAGCAGCAGAGCCACCCGACGTGCCACCCGCCACCCGTGTCTCATCTGAAGGGTTTTTTGTCACACCAAACGCAGAATTCTCTGTCGACCCACCGAGCGCAAACTCATCCATGTTGGTGCGACCTAAAAATACTACTCCTGCTTTTTTTAGTTTTTGTATAACCGTCGCGTCATAGGTGGCAGTATAGTGTTCAAGTATTTTTGATGCAGCGCTCGCAACACGCCCCTCAACCAAAATATTGTCTTTAATTGCAAGCGGGATACCAAGCAGTGGCGAGACAGACTCGCCTTTTGACACACTTGCCGCCCGCACTTCGTCCGCTGCTTTTGCCTGAGCTTCTGCGTCTGCAAATACTTCCAAATATGCGTTCAGGGCGCCATTTCGTTTTTGTATCTCCACCAAACAGGCGCGTGTCAGGTCGACAGAAGTTATTTCTCCTGCTTGTAATTTTTTTGCAGCCTCTGCTATGGAAAGTTGTGCTAGTGAGTGTTCCATACTAATTACAGTTCGTCCTTTTGGATTATTTTACGCACCACGTTGTAACCGTTTTCTGATTTTGGAAAAGCTACGCGTGCAGCCTCTTCTTTGCCAGCAAGTGCGTCTCCATCTGCGCGCGGTACATCGGCGCGCATAACATTGTGATTAAGTGGCACTATTGGCACGGTAGTATTTCCTTGCACCGCAGAAACTTGCCCCACATATTCCAAAATTTCAGAGATATCTTTTTGCAGCGACTCCACCTCACCCTCGCGCAATTCTATCCGCGCCAAGGTCGCCAGATGCTCAATTTCTTCCCGCGATATCATAGAAGCAATATACACTACCCACTAGCCTCTGGTAAGTAGCTTCAAAAATTCTTGTTCGCTAAGCACATCTACCCCCAACTCTTGTGCTTTGTCGAGTTTGGACCCAGCTTCGGCACCTGCCACCACATACGAAGTTTTTTTGGATACCGACGACGAAACGTCGCCGCCCAGTGCGCGGATTTTTTCTTTTGCTTCGTCACGAGACATACTTTCCATAGTACCCGTAAGAACAAACGTCTTACCAGCCAGTGGCAAATTATCAAGGTTTAACCTTGATATAAACTCAACATTTTCTATAGAAATCAGTTTTTTAAGCCGCCGTACAAGCTCTTTATTTTCGACAAGTGTAAACCAGGAAACGATCTCGCGCGCAACAACATCGCCAATGCCACTAATTGCTTGCAGATCAACTTCTTTTGCTTTTGCAATATTGTCGATCGTTTCAAACCGCCGCGCGAGCAGTATCGCCGTTTCCTCCCCCACCTGCGGTATAGAGAGACCAGTTATGAGCCGCGCGAGCGGGACACGCTTGGAAACGCGGCTGATAGACTCAAGTAACTTTTTTGCCGACACCTCTGCAAACCCTTCCAAAGTAAGCAGGTCACCTTCAGTGAGTGTAAAAAAGTCATCAAAATGCTGCACCAGCTGCGCTTCCAAAAGCGCGTCCACCGTCGATGGCCCCATACCTTCTATATTGAGCGCGCCTTTGCTAGCAAAATGTCGGAATTTGCGGCGCATCTGTGCAAAGGAGTCTTTTGCCACGCACCGCCATGCTGCTTGGCCCGGGATACGCTCGATTGAACCACTCCCCCCGCACTCCGGCACATGGGTTGGCCAACGGTACGGTTTTTCTTTACCAGTCCGCAAGTCTACAAGCACCCGAACAATATCGGGAATAACATCGCCTGCTTTTTGCAAAATTACCGTGTCCCCCACCCGCACATCAAGCCGCGTAATTTCATCTTCGTTGTGGAGCGTCGCACGCGAGACTACAGAGCCCGCCACCAAAACTGGCCGCAAGTGCGCCACCGGAGTCAGCACACCCGTGCGTCCTATCTGGAGCACAATATCTTCGACCACGGTCGTTACTTGCTCGGCGGGAAATTTAAACGCAATAGCAAACCGCGGCGCCTTACCGGTGTAGCCAAGTTTTTCTTGCTGCGCAATATCATTCACCTTTACCACCACGCCATCTATCCAGTAGCCTTGAGATTTACTTTTTTTCTGCCACTCCCTCCAATACAAAATTACACCGTCTATAGAATCAAAAAGTTTGTGGTGCGGATTTACTTTAAAACCCAACTCTTTTAAATATTCGAGTTCTTGCGCTTGTGTGCCCGACAACTTTTCGGATGTCTTTGCGACATCATATATAAACGTGTCGAGCCCACGTGCGGCAGCAACCTTAGGGTCAAGCTGGCGCACTGACCCAGCCGCAGCATTGCGCGGGTTTGCAAACAACGGCTCGTCCTGCAGCGCACGTTCTTTATTTGTTTTCTGGAGTGCCTGCTCGCTCATCCATATTTCCCCTTCGACAACGACATCAACTGGGCGCGGCAACGCCAAGGGCACTGAGTTGATGGTCCGCACGTTGTGCGTTACATCCTCACCAACCACCCCATCGCCGCGTGTTGCAGCAGTCTTAAGCACCCCCTTTTCGTACGTGAGCACCACCTTAAGTCCATCAATTTTAAGTTCGCAGGTATACGCGACATCGTCTGTACCGAGCACACGCTTTACCCGCGTGTCGAACGCATACATGTCATCTGGAGTAAACGCATCATTAAACGACCACTGTGCCACCGTATGGGTGACTTTTTTAAACTCTTTTTGTGGCTCACCCCCCACTCGTTGCGTCGGCGAATCTAAGGTTACGAGCTCTGGATACGTTTGTTCTAAACGACGCAGCTCTTCTTCGAGCTCATCATATGCAGAGTCGGGTATCTCTGGTTTATCGAGCACGTAGTATAAATGCCGATGATAATTCAGCATCTTTTTAAGCTTTTCGTAACGCTCTTTTGCCTCTTTGGCCATTAGAGCCCCAGTATACCGCAGACACGTTTTAAGAGCTGCTCTAGTAGTACACCTTTAATATACGCTCAACCCGGTTAGTGCCCGAGGCGCCACAGTTGTTGTTGAACCCGTGCGAGAGCACGGTGGTGTACACTCTGCCACCAGAAACCACTTTACCCACCTCTACCTTTGCACAAGGCACAACAGAAGATGAGTTATACACTTGGGAAGGAAGCTGCATGGTAAATGTAGTAGTTGCGTACGCCGCACCCGACACAACAGTAAAACTAGTAGGTGCAGCAGCTGTCCGTATGTCTACCCCGTTGCAGTATGCAGCACCACTAGCGGCGGTGCTTGCGCTGGATGTGGCAAACATAGTGCCGGAGCCAGTGTATTTACTGTCCCAGTACAGCGCACACTCTGCCCCGGTGTCGGCTGCATAAATTGCATACTGTGATTGTGCTGTTACACCCGAAAGCGACAGTGTACGCACGGTTACATCGTAAATTGCCAAACCAATAGCCAATGCCAAACTGGACACCAGTGTTGCAAAAAAAATCGTATACCCTCTGTGATGTTGTTTCATACTTATTGCCAGTTTGTTATATGTTCGCGCACCACTAATGAACGGGTCACGCCGCCCACATCCTTCCAACTTATCGTTACAGTAACGGACTTTTCGTCCGAGTTACTCGAGACAGAAGCTAGTACCACTTTGCGAGTAAAAATAGATGGCT
>CALQZN010000030.1 GCA_943349675.1 Candidatus Nomurabacteria bacterium | reverse complement strand
AAAACGTACTATACACATACATGCCTACTCCACCAATAAGCAAGACGGTGGATACAAAAATCAAACCAATAATAAATTTTTTCATAGTGACGATCAGTCCGGGGCACAACTTCCTCCACTACTACTGTCACAACCAGAGTTGGAACTATCGCTTGAGCTTGAAACACTGTCTCCTCCGCTAGCCACGGTGGTGTAGTCAGCTTGCGCCACTCCTCCGCCCAAGAAAGTAGGAAGTCTGAACGAGGAGATAAAAAATAGCGCCAAAAACCCAACAATAACCGCCCCGAAAGCCACGAGGCTCTTTGTCATGAGTCTTGTGCGAGAATAGGCTCTTTCTACTACTACCATGCACACATACTACCATGCGCTACCGCGCAACAGAGCCTCACTTTCTGTGGATATGTAACAATGGATGGTCGGGTGGGCTCACATATGGTTTCGCCGTGTACTTACAGAGGGTCTTTGGTACAATCCTCGTATGATTTTGGACGGCCTACCGTATGTCGACCTCAAAAATACCGCTCCTATCGGCAAATCGATCCAGTCATTCGTCCGTTTTATTGAAAAAAAGCTAGGAATAAAAGCTGTGTACGATGCGCGAGACCTGCCACTGGGGCGTGCGGACCTCCTTGAGCAGATGCAGATAGCACAAAAACTTATCGACAAAGGCGTCATCACCCACTACCAGTCGCGCGAAACCTTCCCAGACGAGCCTTCTTTGCGAACATGGGGCTGTGTCTCTGGAAAAACAAATAAATTACACACAGGGGGTGCGTCTTTTTCTAATGATGCAGCTGCCCTAACCGCAGCATTGGCAGAAAGTTTGGAGCGCTATATTTGGTATACACAACAAGACTACTTTGTAGCCCCAATACGAGCGACAGTAAAGGAAATAGCTTCACACGGCTTACATATTGCTCCAGAACAATTTACCGCATTTTCAAATCATCAAAGAAAAAGTGAGCCGCGGCTTTTTTTAGATGAGAACGCATCGTACCTTTGGATACAAGCGAACTCTCTTACATCAAAGAAAAAGGTCTACGTTCCTGCACAAACAGTAAGCCCCACCGTGCCGGGGGCCAGCAACCTTACAGAACCCCTCATCCGTCAACAAACAACCATAGGACTTGCCACGTGGCCCACTCAAAAAGGAGCCCAGCTTGCTGGGGCTTTGGAGATTATAGAGCGCGAAGCATGGATGATCCTTTGGTATAACCAATTTACTCTCCCTCAAGTAGACCTGGACTCTGTTCGGTCAAAAAGAAAAGACTTAGACGATGCACTTGCGGCGTGCGAACGATATAACCTGAAGGTGTCTGCAATACCAATGATGACCGACGCCCCAACACACGCCGTGTGTGTTATTTTGGAAGATACCAGCGGCGTAGCTCCACGTTTTGCTATTGGCTTAAAAGCACACAGGTCACTGCCATACGCCATAGAACGCGCCTTAACTGAAGCCCTGCGCGCCAGGCTTGGGTACCGAAACTTTTTTTTATACGACGGAACGTGGGACCCAGAGACTCCTGCCGCAGAAGTTGGCCATATCGAACGGCTGCACTACTGGGGCATGCCAAAAAACGCGGAGCGACTTACTTTTTTGGTTGCTGGAGAAAAGATACCATATACTTTTGACGCTCCATGGGAGGATGATTCGGAGGAAAAACACTTAGAGCGAGTGCTTAACTGGTGCCAAGAAAAAGATTTTTCTTGCGTAAGCGTATCTTTGGGAACTTCCAAAATAAACCCAACCCCTTGGCATATAGAAATGGTTGTTATGCCAGACCTGCACCCAACTCACTTACACGAACAGTATCGACACCTAGGAGGAGTGAGGCTATCGTCCGTCCCTACGTTTTTTGGATATACGCCAAGGTCAGAGCCATTTACCGATAGCCCACATCCGTACGCATAACTTACTATGTCACTTTACCTTTCTCATCTTTTAGCTGACCTGCGGCAAGCACGACTTACTCGCCGCGGAGCAACCCACACCCCAGATCAAGTTCCACAAGGGACACACAAAGCATACCCACGGATGCAGCAAATACCACTGCCACAACCAGAGGCAATAACACAAACTCTTGGCGAGTCTTTACACGCTAGACAATCGTATGTTGGTGGTTCAGCGGAAAAAAAGATCACCCCACAAGAATTGGGTTCCTTGCTTGGAAGCGCGTTAGGCAAGCGCCAAGGTAGCGGCCGTCGCCAATATCCATCTGGAGGAGCGCTCTACCCTATTGAGACCTACATTCTCACAAATACTTTCGGAGAAAATACTATATTCCATTACAATCCAACCACTCATTCGTTGGAGAAGCTTTTAGACATATCCCCTCAATTCGATACAAAAAAACTCGCCCGTCATCCAGAAGATCAGCTCTTTTCAACGATGATCATTTTTACTAGCGTTTGGGCGCGATCTAGCGCTAAATATGGTGACTTGTCTTTTTTACACGCGCTCCTTGAAGCAGGGCACATGTCGCAAAATATACTTTTGACTGCAACAGCTTTAGGGTTGCAATCACGGCCATACGCAGGCTTTGACGACGAGGAGATTTCAAAACTCCTTGACTTACGTACTGAAAGAGAGCAAATAGTACACACAGTACTGTTGTCGCGCTAGATATGGCTACACACGACGAACTAAAAGAGGCCATACGCACCTACGCTTATAAGTCCGCACCAGAAACTCTTATTATAGGACCCGACGAAGAGCGCCGTGATGCGTGGCTGTTCGACTTTCGAGCACTACTCCTACAGCCAACATGGCTAAACACATATGCCGAACTTTTTTGGGCACAGTATCAGCACAAATATCCTTTTCAAGCGTGCGGCATGGAGACAGCAGCAATATCTCTAGTCGCGGCTATCGTGATGAAAGGAGTAGAGCGTGGCACGCCTGTAAACGGCTTGTTTGTGCGCAAGTCTAGAAAACGCACCGGATTATTGAAGCAAATAGAAGGGACGCCCACCAAGGACCCTGTTATTCTCGTAGACGACCTTATTAACACCGGGGGAACTTTCAAAAAACAATTGGCGGTACTGCAAGACGCAAACCTATCTGTAATAGATATTTTTGTCATGCTCTCATTTAAAGAGCCTCGAACATATCAAGATTTTACTGCCAAAAATATTGAAGTTTATAGCGTTTTTTCTTTAAAAGATCTTAATGTGGCTTTTCTTCCTTCTCCTGATCTTAGCCAAGAAATGAAGCCACTATGGAAATTTAGCGCCCCCAATCCGAGCTACAACATAGTGGTACAAAAATCAGCTCCGGTAATTGACGGAGAGAAAATATATTTTGGCAGTGATGCGGGTATTTTTTATGCACTAGAGCAAACAACAGGCGAAGTGGTGTGGACCCACAATATAGGTAAATTCCCTGATGGCAAAGGGATTCTTTCTTCTCCCGCTCTTTATAACAAAAAAATATATTTTGGAGCCTACGACGGGAATGTATATGCACTCAACACGGACACCGGGACACAGCAGTGGGTATACAGTGACGCTGACTGGGTAGGGTCTTCTCCGGTAATAGCCCCGGAACATAATCTACTTTTTATTGGACTAGAGTTTGGGCTGTGGGGCAAACGCGGCGGGCTTGTGGCACTTGACTTATCGACAGGAAAACAGGTTTGGCAACATCGCACACCAGCGCTCACTCACGGGTCACCTTTGTACATTCCAGAAGAAAACATGGTCGTTGTCGGGAGCAATGACGCGGTACTCTACGCATACGAAGCACATACTGGAAAAGAGTTGTGGCAGTACGGTACCGCGGGAGAAGTTAAATCCTCACCAACATACGACGCAGAGAGTCGACTGATTTTCTTTGGAACTTTGGGGGGGCGAATGTATGCCGTGTCTCCGCAAGGCACCCCTATATATAGTAAAGAAATTGGACCCGTATACTCTACTCCGACAGTACAAGATAGTACCGTATATGTGGCATCTTTGGATAAAACGATATATGCGTTCGAAGCAAGCACGGGACAAAAAAAGTGGGAACGGCAGACCAACGGTAGAATTTTTGCTTCTCCTCTTATGATAGGAGATTCTCTTTGGATAGGCTCCAACGACGGACGACTATACGAAATAGACATCCAAAATGGAAAAATTAAAAAGTTTTTTCAAACCAGCGAACGAATCGTAAATAAAATTGCTTATAACACAAACAAAGGTATGTTATTCCTCCCCACTCAGGCAAACGAAATATATTGCCTTAAAAACATATAAAATAGCTCGCCCCCCACCTGCTCAGATGGGGGGCGTTGGTAAACTTTACCCGGTGCAGGCAAAGTCCGCAGGGTGTTTTTCCTCTCCAAACATCCCCTTAGTCACCATTGTGCCGGCAAGGCCACCGTGACCCGTCGGCGCCAGGGTGTACGATGCCGCACCGCTGGGGGACGCAAACTGCATCCATCCATTGTTGTAGGTCACGGGCCGATCACCCAGTTTCGGAACTTCGGGGATCTCGCGCAACTGCGTTGCCAGGGTTGCGGGCTTGCCGGTCAATTTGCCGACGAAGTACGTCACTTCTCCCGGGCTCCCCTTCTTGAAGCGGATCATGATCCGCCACACGTCGGTGGAGGACAAACTCGTGAACCCGCACATCTTCTCATTTTCCAAGAATGGCGTGTACTGGTGTGGGATTTTGGTCTGTTCCTGCGCCTGCGCCTGCGGAAGCAGGCTCAGGCCAGCAACGATAGCCAGAATTATTCCCTTACGCATTGTCGATGTCCTTCTCTGCTACGACTGTGCGGCGCACAACCTTCATGTAGCCTGTTTCAATTACACACCCATGTCGTTACTTTGTCAAGCATGTTCAAAACCTCTTACCACAGCTGGTATACTAAATTCGATGCGACCAAACAAAAAAAATATCCCCTATTACATCCTCGCGGTCCTTACCGCTATGGGGATATTTTTTTTACTCTCATGGATACCAGTACTTAGTTTTTGGGTAACACTTGCACAAGACGGCGCCTCCACATACGTACTATTTTTGTCGCTCACCAACGTCCTGGCACTTGCCCTTTTTGACTTACCCGTATGGACCAGTCTCTTTAACATAAGTATTTCGTGTTTGATTGGTTACAATTTTTCTCTTCTTATATATTACTGGCGGCACTATAGGACTAGTTCATCTCAGACAGGTATCACCTCTGGCGCACTAGGCACACTAATCACTTTCCTTGGGTTTGGCTGCGCCTCGTGCGGGACATTTTTTATTTCATCGCTACTCACAAGCGCAGGCGCTACAAGTTTAGCAACCTTCCCTCTATTCAACAGTTACATATTTCAAACAGTTGGACTTCTGCTTTTATCCTACTCAACAATCATGCTCTATAGAAAAACGAACGACCCCTTTGTGTGCAAACCTATCTAATCCTAAAACTTGCAGTTTTAGTGTTTTAGTGGTATAATTGATTTAGCAGTACCGCAACACTCACTCAAACAAAGGAGGCGCAGGTGCGCAATATACTCTTGTCACTAATGCTCCTTCTTGGAGCATGCGCATACAATGACCGCCCTTACACAGGGCCTATTGCCCCAGCAAACACGTCTACTGTTTTCTGGGTCGACGCTGACCCCGCTTGCGAGACGGGGTTTGCACATATGTTTGAAGACCCGGACGATTGTCCTGCGCTAGAGTTAGCAATACATGCAGGCGCCCGTATTGATGGACTCAGCACAACAAAAGGCAACACCGACGCTACTACAGCGTACGACATAGGCAAACACGTGGCCCAAGGCAGATTCCCTGTATACAAAGGGTCAAACGACTGTACAGACCCAATGGTCGCTGCATTTAAAAAAGCAGCAACTAAAAATAGGGTGACCATCCTTGCATTAGGGCCGCTCACAAACATTGCAACAATCCTGCGCTGCGAGCCGACGCTTAAAGGGCGAATAACGGAGATAATTTTCGTCGGAGGCAGACAACCACTGGAGCGTTTTGTACCAAATCCAAACTGGTGGCTACGTTTGGAGCTTAAAGACCTCAACGTGGAGGTTGACCAAAGCGCCGTGGTAGCGGTTTTGGAAGCAGGAGTGCCGCTCAAGCTTGTGCCCTACAAAGCCGGCAGAGCAGTAATACTGGACGCATGGGAACTTGCGTTCTCTGGCACCAACTTGCCAACAGAACTGTTGGAGCGCTTACAAGGATGGCACACACTGTCTGCCTTATTTTTAGGTACAGGCGGTATTATGCCATTTGACCCTGTGGCAGTCGCGTATGCGTTATGGCCCGCACAATTTACATGCAAGGCTGTTGAGGCCAACATGGCACATGGGCGACTAGAGGTACAGCCAAAGCCGTTCTCGCACATAGAGCACTGCCTTCCTACGAACCCGGCCCAAGTTCGGGCACACATACTAAAAACTCTCTGACTCCACCTTGCTCACCTTTTGGGCACATCCGCCGGCATATACGCTGGCGGATTTTTGTATATAAAAAAATCAATTTGAGTTGCTGGTTAAAAGTCGAAAGGGCGGATCCAAAGATCCGCCCCGTAGTCACGTCACCGAAGAGCAACTTTGCTGCCGGCGGCGTTTGTCTGCCGAGCATAGTTGGCATATGCCGCAGCGAGAAGGTCCCGCCGCTTCTCTGGCGTCATTGCCGCCCAGGCGACCGGTCCGTTGGGGCTACCGAAGACAGCCCATTGACCGGTCGGCTTGCCGTCTTTGCCGATTGGCCCCGCTTCTGGAACGAAGAAGGTGTTGCGCGGGTCACCCGGCGTTACACGACCTGCCGCCATGGCCCCCAAGCAGTACCCGCCGACAGGTGGGACATACTTGTCGGGATCCATCGAGAACGCGGCAAGGTTTGCCCTGGAGGCAAAGATGTACGACGCGCCACGATGAGTGGTCAGATGTGCCATGTCTCCCGGCACAACCGGCCCAAGCGCGAGGTCGTACACTCCTTTGGGGAAGCGCGCGACCGGGTCCGCCCCAAAAAAGGCGAGCGAAACCAGCACATCTACGTCCGGGTATTTGGCCTTGTCCTGCATATAGAGTGCGCAGTTGTCGTCGCTGGCGAACCAGCGCACGACCTGCCCTTCCCGAAACGCGAACTCAGGTGACCCAACGGTTGATTTGCCGGCAACAGCGTCGACCACGTCCGTACGATGGATTTGGGTGGTTGAGATGAGCGGCAGCGGCTTCTCCGCTGCACTCACAGAGTTGATGCCCATCGTGAGCATCCACCCCATCAGCAGTCTTACAAAGAACGTCACCATCATCTCCTTTTGTTTGGATGGTAGTTTGATTATGACACAAATTCTATTTAAAAGAAAGATCTGCTTTGACCTCAAGCCCAACCCAAGGTATGGTGCCTGTGGGCAAGCTTGGCATTGTACATCCACAAGGGTGCGGTGCCGGGTACCCCAACTCGCGTGAAAAGGAAGAGTCATGCGAAAGACTGTGCTGCTCATGATGGCTGCGGGGACCCTCCTCGCTTCCACCGCAATTGCCGCAACCGAAAGTCGTCCGGAACACAGCCGGCCGGCCACTGCTACATCACCAGAACGTACGACCGGTGATGTAGCAAAAACCTGTGCAAAGGTGTGCCCAATAACAGGAGGGTGTCTCTCCTGGAGATAAGCATTCCTGCGTAGTGGGTGACGTTGTAGTGATATAGCAGCATGCCCAGGGTCGGTGGGCGGCCGCACCGCCCACCGATTCCCTTGCTCTTTATGTTTCCTCATGCTACAATTTGTACAGGCTAGTTTGTGCGGACA
>CALQZN010000029.1 GCA_943349675.1 Candidatus Nomurabacteria bacterium | reverse complement strand
AGAGTGCGCCGCTTGACGACACTACTCGGTGGCATGGCACCACAACGCACAAAGGGTTGCGCCCAATAGCAGTACCGACTGCACGCACCGCTTTTATATTGCCGGTTTTCTTGGCAACATCAGCGTAGGTCTTACGTTCGCCATAAGGAATGCTTTGCACAATCCCCCACACACCTTTTTGAAATTCTGTGCCCATCGGCGCAAGAGGTAGATCAAATTTTTTGCGACTACCCGTAAAGTACTCTAGCACTTGTTTTTTAGCTTTTGCAAAAAGTTTGTGCTCCCCTTTCTTCCACCCTTGGGGCAAGGACTCAAAGTAACGCTGCCCTTTAAACCGCATGTGGGTTATGTGCGTACCGTTTGTCGCAACAAACACAGTACCCAAAGGAGTTGTAAAAGTGGTGTACAACATACGCAACATGCAGTATACAACAACGTGCTACACTAGAAACCCATATGGAGCACTTACTCGGCACCGACCTTCCGACACTCATTACAACCATCGGACACATTGGCCTCGCTGTCATTATTTTGTGCGAGACGGGCCTCTTGTTTGGATTTTTCTTGCCTGGTGACTCACTTCTCTTTACGGCAGGACTGCTTGCCTCTCAAGGAATTTTCTCTATCTGGCTTTTGGTGCCTATGCTCACAGCCGCGGCTATTGTGGGCGACAGTATTGGGTACGCAATTGGCGCACGGCTTGGGCCCGCACTCTATAAACGAGAAGACTCGTTCTTCTTCCGTAAACGATATATAGAAGAAACTGAGGCGTTTTATGCAAAACACGGCCCCTACACCATAGTACTTGCACGATTTGTACCAATTGTCCGAACCTTCGCACCCACACTTGCCGGAGTGGGCCGTATGCCCTACACCTTGTTTGTACGCTATAACGTGCTCGGTGGGCTATTGTGGACCGTTGGCTTGACTCTTTCGGGTTATTTTTTAGGTACACTAGTACCCGGAGTTGCCGACTATTTGGATGCAATAGTAATCGGTATTATTTTACTTTCGCTTTCTCCCCTTCTGCACAGGTGGTGGCAAAGCCGCCGAGCGTAGAGGTTTTATTTTTGCATCATCTGCCGCACGCCACAGATACCACGAGGCAGCGGTTGCATGCGCGCGCCACGGCTTTGCTAACTGTTCCATTTTTGCTGCTGTAGGTAGTGAACGCAGTTTATATACTATTTGGAATCCTTTTTGTATGCCAAGGTCACCCATGGGCAAAATGTCGGGGCGCTTAAGTGTGGTCATTAAAAACATATGCGCAGTCCACACTCCCACACCCTTCACCCGCAACACATGCTCAATGATTTCTTCGTTGGTCATGCGTGGAAATTGCGACGGATCAATCGTGCCGTCTAAAAATTTTTCAGCCAAGTCGCGCACGTAGGAAACCTTTTGTCCCGACAGTCCTGCCCCGCGTAAATCTTCAACTGATTTTTTAAGCACTTGCGCCGGGGTTGGAAAATCGCTAGGAAACAACGCCACAAACTTTGCCAAAATACTTGCAGCAGCTTTGCCTGTCACTTGTTGGTACACAATAGAGCGCACTAAAGAGCGGAAAGGGTCTCCACGTTCTTCCCACTTAGGCAGCCCATACTTTTGTACAAGCGATGCAAATCTTGGGTCTTTTTTAAGTATTTCTAGTCCTTGTTTTGACATACTACTGCGCCAACTCACTGCGTATAAAAGCCGACAATAATCCTTTTGCTTTATATGTTTTGCGCACCGAGGGCGGAATAGTAAGTATGTTACCTATTTTTTTGCGGCACATAACACTGCCACATTTGCAGCGCATCACCCACGAACTGTGTGTGCAGACTGTGGCAGAGTAGTCGTAACAAATTTCCTCGCCTGGCAAAATGTCCCGTAGCGCAACAAGTGCTCTTTTTTTAGTAATACCAACGTTGGGCTCACACGAATGGTTAAACAGGAGTGGCAGTGGGTCGAGCAATAAAAAATCATCCTCCTCAATTTGAAACGGGTCGTCCAAGCGTACCTTGCCTGCTTTAATCAACCCCTCAACCTTATCCCACACATACTCTTTGCCAGTCATGGTGGTAACGATTGAGCCTTTTTTAATTTCCTCTCCTGCAAAAACACCCCGCCCAGTATTAGTTTTTTTAACGTTGAGTTTCATAGCGCTATAGTAGTGAACACTATACATGACTACCCGCAACAAATCCGGTGGTCCAGCACAACTGCAGTGAATAGCCGCCCGAAGGGCGGTCAATATTGAGCATGTCGCCTACAATAAAAAGGTTTGGCACAAGACGCGACTGCATTGTTTTAAACGTCACCTCTTCCGGCGCCACCCCGCCCGAGGATACCACTGCTTTGTCAGCGCCAAGGAGCCCCTCTACATGCAGGGGTACTTTTTTAAGCAACGACACAAGTGCTGCGCGCTCCTCGCTGCGCACACTATGGCACGGCGTCTCGCCATCTATATGTACCAATTCAAGCAATGCAGGTACCAGTGCTTTTGGCACCAAACCTCCCAATGTATTTTTTATTTTTTTATTACTCTCTGACACAAGTAGTGTTTGTACCTGTGTTTTGAGTGCGCCAGGGTCAGTCGTAGGAAAAAGATCGAGCAAAAGCATCACTTCGCCATACCCCAAAAATTCACCAATAGTGCGGCTCAGGTTAAGTACCGCTGGGCCACTGATACCAAAATGAGTAAAGAGCAACTTTCCTTTTTGCACTTCTTGTTTTTTACCATCCTGCAGCAGTGTTAGTTTAATGTCTGAGAGCGCGACACCTCCTAGTTTTTTTGCCCATCCATCGCAGAGGGCAACTGGCACTAGCGCAAAATCGTTTTCCACTACACTGTGGCCGAGTGTGCGCATCCAGGCATACCCATCTCCAGTTGAACCAGTTTCTGGTCGTGATGTACCCCCAACGGCAACAACGCATGTTTTACTTCGCACAGTAGTGCCGTTTTGTAAAAGAATTACAAAATCTTGTCCTTCTCTTTGTATACTTTTAACCGCGACGCCTGTACGGACCACTACTCCGGTCTTTTGCATCTCATGCACCAACGCGTCCCATACAGACTGCGCCTTGTTGGACAACGGAAACATGCGACCTTCATTCTCTTCCTTTGTATACATCCCACGACTATTAAAAAAATCGAGCGCATTGGTTACCCCAAATTGCGAAAAAGCAGAAAATAAAAATTTATCGCTCTTTTTATACTTTGCCAACATCTCGCGCACCAATGGCTTATTATTGGTCACGTTACATCGCCCACCCCCCGTAATGAGCAGTTTTTTGCCTAGCGTTTTGTTTTTCTCGAACAATAACACTTTTTTGCCGCGTGCCGCAGCCACCGCTGCCGCCATCATGCCTGCAGGGCCTCCTCCCACTACAACACTGTCCCAATACTCCATATATACGTTTATGTAAAAAGACTCTCGACTAGATGTTTAGTACCGTTTGGTTGTATCGCCGACGTTGGAAAAACCTCTGCGCCACCTGCGGCTAGTTGTATTTCTTCTAACACAGGGCGCAATTCTTTTTGTGATAGTTTGTCTATTTTGTTTGCTACTACACAAAAGGGATGCTGTTGCTCAGTTAAAATTTGAAACATTTGCGTATCAAACGCAGTCACGCCAACACGAGCATCAAGCACCACCACTACTTTTTTGGGGCGAATAGTCGGGTCAGTCAAATACCACAAAATAAGTTTTTGCAGTTTTTCCTTTTCTGTGGGATTAACGCGCGCATACCCATACCCAGGCAAGTCGACCAGGTACGTTTTTTTATTTATCAAAAAGAAGTTTATCTCGCGCGTCTTGCCGGGTGTATTACTTACCTTTACCAAACTCTTGTCGTGCACAATATTTGCGATAATGCTGGACTTGCCCACATTTGAGCGGCCTACAAACGCAACGTGCGGTATGCCATTGACCGCGATCTCATTGGTGCCGCGAATGCCTTTTACAAATTCTGCGGACGTCACCTTCATGTTATTTTTTTGCCAGAGGAGTCTTTGTTGCCTTTACTGCTGGCGCCACAGCAAGGCTTTCAATCAATTGCAGCACGGTATCGAGTTTTTTATTCATTCCCTCAACTTGGCGTTTAAGGTCGTCTATATTCGTGTCCGTAGATTTAGGAGCATAGCTAGGAGCGCTGCGAGGAGTAGGAGCAAAATCACGCCCACTGTCCTTTTTACCGCCAAAGCAGTCACGGCAAAATACCGGCTTCTCACCATTTGGACGAAACGGCACTTCGCACACCTTGCGGCACTGCGCACACGTGGCAGAAAAAAGTTGCACAGGGCGCGAGTCTCCACCAAACCCGCGATCACCGCCGCGAGAAAAACCTTTGTTTGCAAAGCGTGGACGCTCGCCACCGCCCGAAAACGGCTTGCGTGCCCCTCCAAACCCTCCTGATTTTTTAAATGCCATATATTTCCAAATTACGCGGGTTTGACTAATACAAAGAATTATAGTCTTTTATGCACTAAATAGCAACTGCGGTCAGTATGCTTGGGGTTTAGTTCAACATCCAAAGCGAGTAGTTAAGATACGAGGCAAAACTCACCCACGCCACGTAGGGCACCAAAAGCCACACTGCTGTACGCGACAGTTTTGCAAAGTAGTACATCGTTGCCACAATAGCGAGCCACATACATATAATTTCAAGCAACGCCAAGCCCAACTGCTGCTGGCCAAAAAAGATAACCGACCACCACGCGTTTAGCCCTAATTGAAATACAAACAAAATTAATGCCATCCCAGCGAAACGTTTTTTCGCACCTGACGACTCCTCGTATATGCGCCAGATAATAAAAGAAGCCACTCCCATAAGTACGTAAAGTACTGTCCAAACTGGACCAAAGACCCAAGACGGTGGGTTAAGGGCGGGCTTCACGAGCGTTGGATACCACACAGCCACTGCGTCGACAGTAAAAATGGTACCAAGCAGCCCTGCTGACTGCGATAGAGTAATAGCAAAAAACAATTGTATATAGTTACGAATTTTCATATCTATAATCGTATCACACTCAAAGCAACGCGTTTCGCTATCATTTTCGAATGCTCGTGCAACTCTTTTTTACACAGATGTGGTGTTGAGATAGTCTCTGCAACCAACTGCCAAAATTTGTTTGAGTGATTAAATTCCTTCAAGTGACACAACTCATGCACAACAACGTAATCCTGCAAATGCACCGGTAAAAAAGCAATACGATAATTAAAATTTAAATTCCCCGCCTTAGAACAACTCCCCCAGCGCGATTTTTGGTTGCGCACTGCCACACTGCCCCAAGCAAGTTTGTAATGTTGATTAAAATACGTAAGTTTTTTGTGTACTAGCACTCGCGCCGTCTCTTTGTGCAGCAGATAGTCCTTGCGCGAGCCGCCCAGCGCCCCGACGCGCCTACGCACCACCTTGCGCCGTACTACACGTCGCATTATTTGTTTGCGTGTTCGTGTTTTAAACAACCAAGCACCCATCACTCTTCTATATACTTACTAAACTCCTCTGCCGCCTCGCCCACAATATCTCTATCCTTGTCTTGCACAAGCTCGCGCTCTAGTTTTTGCAAAACCTCATAAATTTCGTGTACGCTATATCCTTTTTTGCGCAGCGCCTCTGCCTCTGCCAACACCACGTTGTCCTCTGGTGTACTTTTTTTGAGCGCTTTTTCAAGCAATATTGAAAATGGGTGTGCCATATACTACTTTGCCGTACGTGTGTGCATGTGATTGTACAGGAATTTACGCACTTCTTCGACCACCACAATGGTCGCTGCGACAGGGACAATCAACAACCATTCAGTAAACGACAGCGGCACAGTGTGCAGGATGTGCTGGAAGAAGGGTGTGTACACTGCGAGTATTTGTAAACATATAACGAGCGCGGTTGCAGCAATAAGGTATGGATTGGAAAAGAAGTTCATCTTAAAAATGGACTTTGTTTCTGAGCGGCAGTTCCACGCATTGAACCACTGAAATACCGCCATGGCCGTCAGTACAATAGTTGATGCTTTTGCAAGGTCATACTCAAAATATATATGGAACAGTACAATAGACCCCACCATCATTGGCAGCGCCATAACAGCCATAGTGACAAGCATTGAACGGTCGACCAGGTATTTTTTTTGTTTTTGGAATTTACCAGACAGCAGCCCTTCTTCTTTTGGTTCCATCGCAAGTGCCACAGTCAAAAATCCGTCGGTCACAAAATTGAGCCATATGATTTGCGACGCCAACAGCGGCAAAGGGTACCCAAGCAAGAGTGCTGAGGTAATCACCAACACTTCGCCGAGACTAGTAGAAAAAAGGTAGAGAATAACTTTTTTGATCGTTTTATAAATACTTCTCCCTTCTTCCACAGCTGCGACAATACTTTCAAAATTATCATCCAGAAGCACAATGTCGGCCGCTTCTTTTGCAACCTCAGTGCCAATATTACCCATCGCAACCCCGAGGTCTGCAGCAACCAAAGGCGGCGCATCGTTGACCCCGTCGCCCGTCATAGCCACCACCTCGCCACGCTTTTTATACGCCAAAATAATCCGAAGCTTATGTTCGGGTGTTACGCGCGCAAACACCGACACCCGCGCCAGCGCTGCTGCCAAGTCGGCGTCTGAGAGCGCGTCTATCTCTACACCCGTCAAAACTTCATCACCTTCGTGCCAGATGCCAGCCTCGGCGGCTATAGCCTTGGCGGTCAACTGATGATCGCCAGTTATCATCACCACTTTAATGCCCGCAGCAGTGGCCCGAGCAATAGAGCCAGCAACCTCTGCGCGCAACACATCCTGCATGCCAAAAAAACTTACAAACGTAAGTCCTTGGAGCGACGCTTCGCCTACGTTGCCGGGCATATGTTTGCGCATAGCACCCGCAATAACACGCAAGCCCCGATGTGACATATGGGCTAGCACCTGTTCAATCTCTGCTTTGTCTTTGGCACGCATGAGCTGCACCTTACCGCCACGCTGCATATGTGTACACAAAGCGAGCACTACCTCGGGCGCACCTTCGACTATTAAAAAATTTTTACCACCAACTTTGTGCACGGTGGCATGATATTTGTGCTTATAGTCAAATGGAATCTCCGATATAAAAGGCGACTCGCGCAGCAGTTCTTCTTTGATAAACCCCACTTTTTCGCCCAGAACGCGCATCGAAGCTTCTATTGGGTCGCCCGTGACACGCCAGTTGTTTGTCTTTTCGACAAATGACACGCGGGCGTTGGCACAAAAAGCAGCCATCTTGCCCGCGAGCAAAAGCTCGGGGTGGTTGGCCGCGTCGACTACAGCACCATCCAACACAACTTCTCCCTTTGCTTCATATCCAACACCACCCACTAAAAACGTTTTACCCTCTGTCCATACTTCACGGATAACCAGTTCGTTTTTTGTTATGGTGCCTGTTTTGTCGACCGCTATCACGCTTGCTTGACCTAGGGCTTCGACTGCTTGGAGTTTTTTGACCAGTGCATTGCGTTTAGACATGCGCCACACACCCGTGGCCAACACAAGCGTTATAACAATAGGCAATCCTTCGGGTATAACCGACACCGCAAGCGACACTACCGCAGCAAAGATAGTCACCAAATCTTCACCTTTTGCCAGCCCGAGCAAAAACAAAGCAACACTTACAACGCTTACCACAATAATAATTGCGCGAGACAGGTGGCGAATATTTGCTTTAAGTGGAATCTCGGAGTCGATGCTTGAGATCTTTTTTGCAATAGAGCCAATAACCGTATCCGCCCCAGTCGCAACCACCACTGCCCTGCCGCTGCCCGATACGACATGGCTACCTTTAAACACCATATTGCGTTGCTCGGATG
>CALQZN010000028.1 GCA_943349675.1 Candidatus Nomurabacteria bacterium | reverse complement strand
AAAAATGCCACCTTATCACAAGGTGGCGGGGTCAAGAAGTTCGAATCCTGCGGTTTTCAATGCTTGGCGGTAGCAGACTTCGTTGCAGAAGTATTCACCTCCAAACTGCAGACAAATGTCTGGGTCAACGTAGTATAGAGACCAGTCTCCTTTTTCTTTTGATTTCCACCATTCTCCTTTCCGGCCCTGGCCGCAGCCACAATGGACTTTGTCTACCATGGTCATCAGCCAAAGAGCCAAGTTGCTGCACCAAGGAAAACAAGGATGATGAGCCAAAGCTGCCAACCCCTGAGTCGCCAATGGTCGCCTTCCTTTTGCCTTGCTAGGTAGTTTCGATCGTTTCTCCCTGTTCGAGACCTTTCAAGCATTGCTTCCTCCTCGTGCTACTGCATCACACCATATGACGCAGGGACTCTCTAGTCAAGTAAACTCATCGCAGTAGAAAAAGTGACAAAACTCTGTGTACATAATAAAAACGTACGTTCATGCACACCACACAAAATGCTTCTGTGGAACTTTGACAAAGTCTTAAATGTGCTATGATGTAGTACATTAGTCAGGCACCTAATTAAATTTTTCATGGATACAGCAAAAACATTCGAGTTGTGTGCCACCTTTGGTTTGCCAAGCACGCCCCAGTCTGAAGCAACTCGAGTCAAAATAAATGCTATGTACGAAAACTGGCAGCACGGCGCTGGTCGCACCTGTTTTACTCGCGACCCCATTGACCCAGCGCTTTACCCTGCTACATATCCAACTCCTAAACCCGCTCCCTCTGTAATACCTCTATAAAATTATCCCCAACTCCGTTTACAAAGGTCAGTCCTTTGTAAGGAAAACTGTGAATAACTCAAAATTGAGCAAAAACTAGGCTACATAACTCTAAAAAAGCTTACACAATGAAGTACGACCATACACAAATCGAAAAAAAGTGGCAAAAACATTGGGCCGAGCAAAAGGCCTTTCGTGCCGACAATGCCTCGCCTAAAGAAAAAATGTACATACTCGACATGTTTCCGTACCCATCGGGCGCCGGGCTGCATGTAGGGCATGTCGAAGGATACACTGCCACCGACGTCTACAGTCGATTTAAACGTGCACAAGGCTACAACGTGCTGCACCCGATGGGGTGGGACTCGTTTGGTTTGCCCGCCGAAAACTATGCTATTAAAACCGGCGTCCCTCCGCAAAAAACAACCGACGATGCTATTGCGACCTTTCGCACACAGATACAAAGCCTAGGGCTCTCGTATGACTGGGAGCGAGAGATAGGCGCACATACACCAGAGTACTATGCCTGGACGCAATGGTTCTTTTTATTTTTGTACAAAAACGGCTTGGCAGAAAAGCGCTTGGCAAAAGTAAACTGGTGCCCTAACGACCAGACAGTGCTTGCCAACGAACAAACGGTAAGCGAGAGCGGCGAGAAAGGTGTGTGCGTACGCTGCGGCGCCAAAGTGGTGCAAAAGGACTTAGAGCAGTGGTTTTTCAAAATCACCGACTTTGCTGATGCGCTTGTGGACGACCTTGACCAGGTGGACTGGCCCGAGTCGACCAAAATTAACCAGCGCAACTGGATTGGGCGCAGCGAAGGTGCAGAGATTGTTTTTATTGTTGTAGGGTCGTCAGAGAAAATAAAAATATTTACCACACGGCCCGACACACTCTTTGGCGCAACGTACATGGTGCTTGCTCCCGAGCATGCGTTGGTGCAAACGCTCCAAAACCAGATACAAAACTGGGATGAGGTTGCCGCATACGTTGCTGCAGCTGCCAACAAAACCGACCTTGACCGCCAAACTGAGGGGAAGGAGAAGACAGGTGTAGAGCTGAAGGGTATTAAAGCCATTAACCCTGCAAATAAAGAAGAAATACCTGTATTTATTGCAGACTACGTGCTAGGTGGCTATGGCACGGGGGCTATTATGGCAGTGCCTGCGCATGATGAGCGCGACTTTGCGTTTGCACAAAAGTTTAATATATCAACAAAGGCGGTTATTGCTTCGGATACAGATTTATACACAGGACTCGGTACATTGCAAAACTCCGCCCAATTTGACGGCCTCCACAGTGATGAGGCAAAGAAACAAATCACCGAGTTCGTGGGTGGTAAATTGACTAAAACCTACAAACTGCGCGACTGGCTGGTGAGCCGCCAGCGCTACTGGGGTGCGCCTATCCCTGTTGTATACGACCCACAAGGCGCCGCGCATCCTGTACCAGAAGAACACCTGCCGTGGCTGTTGCCCACAGATGTGGAGTTTCGCCCCACCGGCACCTCGCCGCTTGGGCAGTCAAAAGAGCTACTGGAGCGCACTGAACGCATTTTTGGCAAAGGTTGGAAACCTGAGATAGATACTATGGACACGTTTGTATGCTCGTCTTGGTACTACTTCCGCTTTGGCGACCCACGCAATACAAAAGCGTTTGCAAGCCAGGAGTCTATCGCCAAGTGGCAACCAGTCGATTTGTATATGGGTGGCGCCGAGCACACGGTACTGCATTTGATGTACGCGCGTTTTATCACCAAAGCGCTGGAGCGTCACGGGCTGGTACCGTTTAGCGAGCCATTTAAAAAGCTGCGGCACCAAGGCACTATTTTGGCGGAAGATGGTTCAAAAATGTCAAAATCAAAAGGCAACGTTATAAACCCCGACGAGGTAGTGGCCATGTTTGGTGCAGATACGCTGCGGCTATATGAGATGTTTATGGGTCCGCTTGAGGCAAACAAGCCTTGGAGCACTAACAATATTGTCGGCGTGCGCCGATTTTTGGAGCGGGTGTGGTTTTTGCAGACAAAAGTTTCAGACGTAAAAACAGAGCCACAAACTGAGTCTCTACTGCAGCAAACGATACAAAAAGTTACCGAGGATTTGGAGGCGCTCAAGATGAACACAGCAATATCGGCGCTCATGATTTTGTCTAACCACTTGTCGGAACTTGCGCAAGTGCCCAAATCTACATATGCAACTTTGGTGCAATTACTTGCGCCACTGGCGCCGCACATAGCAGAGGAATTGTGGGAGCACGTAGGCACTGGGTCACCGCGAGAGAACTGGCCTGTCTTTGATCCAAGTAAAATAGTGGTTGGACACGTTTCAATAGCTGTGCAGGTTAACGGTAAAGTGCGCGGGGTTCTTGACCTAGCGCCAGACACTCCACAAAACGACGCTCTTGCTGCAGCAAGGGAGGTTCCGGGGGTGGCAAAGTGGCTTGAAGGAGGTAGGGAAGTGAAGGCAGTGTATGTCCCGGGTAAAATTATTAGCTTCTCTGTAGAGCCAAATGGGTCTCAAAATGCCTAGTTTGACCGCAAGAGTACAGTGTGATATACTAACAACATACTAAATATATGGCTCAAACAATAGAAAAAACAGGGGACAAAACAGGATTTAAACCAAAATCGATAGTAAAAAAGCTTCTTGCGGTGATCCCTGAGCGCTCACGCACCGTGCTTGAGGCGCGCTTTGGATTGGGCCAAAACCCCGAGCGAGTTACTTTGGAGTCTATTGGCAAACGCTACCAGATTACAAGAGAGCGTGTCCGCCAAATAGAGAACCACGCACTCATGAGCCTCAAAAAGTCTCCTGATTTTAAAGAAGCTGACGCTGCGTTCCAAGAGCTTGAACGTATCATAGACTCGCTCGGCGGCATTGTGTGTGAAGATGACTTGCTCAACTTCATCACTAAAGACAAGTCGATGCAAAACCACATCTACTTCTTGCTTGTGTTGGGCGACCCGTTTAAATACCGCAAAGAAGACGATGAAGCAGAGCGTTGCTGGTACGTCGACCAAGAGCTTGCAGACAAAATAGAAGGTGCACTCAAAAGCCTCTACAAAGGTATCTCAGACGAAGACTTGATACCTGAAGGCGAAATGATTGATCGTTTTTTGAAAGAACTCCAAACAATCAACGACAAGTATCGCAACAGTGAGGTGCTTAAACGCTGGTTGTCTATCTCTAAAAACATTGGCAAAAACCCACTAGGCGAGTGGGGCCACTCGGCATCACCAAATGTTAAAACAAAAGGTGTACGCGACTATGCGTACTTGGCAGTTAAAAAGCACGGAAGCCCACTCCATTTCCGCGAAGTGGCCAAACTTATAGAAAAAATGTTCAACCGCGCTGCACACGTTGCAACTACCCATAACGAACTCATTAAAGATGACCGTTTTGTCCTTGTTGGCCGCGGCATGTACGCACTTAAAGAGTGGGGATACACCTCGGGGGTAGTGCGTGATGTTGTACGCGAAGTATTGCGTAAAGAAGGCCCACTTACCAAAGAGGGAATTATTGAGAAGGTGCTTAAAGAACGCCACGTAAAACCCGGCACTATTGTGGTCAACCTACAAAATCAAAAATACTTCAAACGCAGTAAAGACGGCACCTTCTCGGTAGTCAAATAAAAAAATTACATAAAAAAGGCGGTCACTAAAAACTAGTGACCGCCTTTTTTTCCTAACAGGAGTGTGTGACCTACCCACAGCAGTAAAATAACACTCACAGTGATGCCAAAACTAGTATTCATTGTGGCATAGCCAAACCAACTTGCAACAAAACGCATGGTTTCCCACACTAAAAAGACTGCAAAAACTATAAGCAGTCCCCAAATGCTGCGCATACGAGCTTCTTCTTGGTGTTCGCTATGGCCACTATTGCAGATGATATGGCCAGACCCAGCAATAAACCCTCTGAGGAAGGTTAAAAAACCGATAACTGCGTAGGCACTTAAAGCCATCCCGATATACAAAAGCGGGTCAGCAAGAAAGTTGTTCAAAATATCTTCCATACAACGTAGACAAACTCATTGTATACTATAGCACGTATGCCCCTACACCATACAGCAGAGAAAATACTTAATCATCAAAAGCTAGGTATTGATGGTTGGAATATTGAAGCCATTGTTGTTTCAACAATAGGATTTATTTTGTTGTTTATTGTGGCTGCAATTGCTGACCCTGCGGCAGTGTGGAGTTTTTTTGTCGCACTATTGACCTTGATGCCTTTTTGGCTCCCGCCATTTTTGGCTATTATTTTTTGGGTAACCTGGATGCACTACATCCGGTACATGTTTTGGTTTAACTGGAACTACATAGTGCTCGAGGTGCAACTGCCGCAAGAAGTAGAAAAGTCACCGCTTGCTATGGAGACTTTTTTAACAGCACTGCATAACGCCGGAGGCGAGACCACCTTTATTGCTCGTATTTGGAAGGGGACTTTTCGTGCGGTATGGACACTCGAAATTGCGAGCAACGAAGGTAGGGTTGGATTTTATATCCACATGCGCAAAGACTGGAAAAGTGTGGTTGAGGCCAGGCTCTATGGCTTGTTCCCCGATGCAAAAATACTCGAGGTAGACGACTATGTATCTAAAATCAAATTCAACCTTAAAGACTACGATATTTTTGGTGCAGAATATCAAAAACCAGGAGGGCCGACCGCCTCCCCAAATGCACTACCCATCAAAACCTATGTCGATTTCGGCATGGACAAAGACCCTAAAGAAGAAAATAAAATAGACCCAATATCTAGTATTGTAGAGTTACTTGGACAGGTTGGTAAAGACGAGCACTACTGGTTTCAGATTATTATGCGTACTCGTAGACGAGACGAGTGGTACGGCTTCTACCTTGGCGGAGATGTGTATAAAGACAGAGGGAAAAAAGAAATTCAAAACATCATGGCTGGAGCCGCAAAACGCGCACAGGATGTACTTAAATCGTTAGAAGTGGTTGAAGGTAAGGTTAGTTCGCTCTTAACAGATGGCGAAAAGCGACGTGTCGACGCCATAGAGCGCAGCATGTCCAAACTTGTTTTCGAATGCGGTTTTCGCGTTATATACATGGCAAAGAAAGGTCGTTTTACTGGCGTTAACATACCGCAACTTATACAATTTTTTTCTGTATTTAACGGGGAGGGGTATCAGCATAATCGAATCCATGTAACTCGTGGGTTGGCATTTTTTGACTTCCCATGGCAAGACATTAACGATTTTCGTAAAAAAAAGATAAAAGAGCAGCTGTTCTTTTTTTACAAACATCGAGCGTACTTTTACGTCCCGTATGATCAAGAGCCTTCGTTCTTGACCACTGAAGAGGTGGCAACACTGTGGCACTTCCCAGGGTCTACGGTCAAAACGCCGGGACTTAACCGCGTGGCAGCACGCCGCGCCGAAGCTCCGCCAAACTTGCCAACACTGCCTTCTTGATATGGAACTAAAACATGTACCAGGTGTCTGTAATGCGTGGTGCCAGCAATGGCGCATGTATGACCGTGTGTTGCCAGTCGGATTTTTGCTCGGCATACTGCTGTTTCTTATATATTTTGTTACCGTTTCTGCACCACTGCATTTCCCCAGCGCCACATACGTTAAGGTTGCAAAAGGACAAAGCTTCGAGCAAGTGGCGCTGATGCTAGAGGAGCGTGAGATTATACGCTCAGCAAAAGTGTTTAGTGTAGTAGCCAGAGTCTATGGAGTGAAAGAAGACATAATGAGCGGCGAATACTTTTTTTCTGAACCTATAACAGTACTCGATGTAGCAAGACGCCTCATGCGCGGGCACTTTGAACTGATACCGCTTAAAATAACTATCCCTGAAGGGTTTAGTGCTCGACAAATGGCAACGTTGCTTGCCAAAAAAATCCCCGACTTCGATGGAGAAGCATTTTATGAACAAGCAAAAGCGAAAGAAGGATATCTATTTCCGGATACCTACTTCTTTTTGCCAGGCACAGAACCAGAAAAAGTAATTGGGATTCTAGAAGAAAATTTTAGACGTCAAACCAACGACCCTAAAGTGCAGGAGGCTTTAAAAAAGTCAGGTAAAACTCTACGAGAAGTCGTCATTATGGCATCACTACTTGAAAAAGAAGCGGCAAAAACAGAAGACAGGCGTATGGTGGCCGGTATATTGTGGAAAAGAATATCAATAGGCATGCCGCTCCAAGTGGATGCGGTTTTTCCGTACATTATTGGCAAAAATACCTTCGACTTAACTCGCGCGGATCTTAAAGTAGACTCACCTTACAACACCTATAAATACAAAGGACTCCCTGTGGGCCCCATAGCAAACCCTGGACTCGATTCTATGGTGGCTGCCATGACGCCGGTTAAATCTAACTACATTTTTTACCTAACCGACATGCAAAGCAAGTTCCACTTTAGTGTCACCTACGCGCAACACTTGGCAAATCAGAAAAAATATCTACCCTAACGCGCTAGGGTAAAAAATGCTACTCTCGAGTGATGTTTTGGCAGAGAAAAAATAAAGGAAAGGTGTTTGTTGGCCTCTCGGGAGGGGTAGACTCTGCCGTGTCTGCCGCACTACTTAAAGCACGTGGATACGACGTAACTGGCGTGTTTATTCGTATTAGTTTGTCTGGCTATCCCTGCTCGGCGGGGGTCGACAAGGTGGAGGCTATGCGTGTCGCAGCGCATCTATCTATCCCTTTTTTAGAAGTAGATCTATCAAAGGAATATGCCGAAACTGTGCTTGCCACAACTTTGGGCGAATATGCTAAAGGCAATACCCCAAACCCCGATACGCTGTGTAACCGAGAAATAAAATTTGGAAAGTTCTATGACTTTGCCCGTGCCCATGGTGCCGACTATATTGCCACTGGTCATTATGCGCAGATTAAAAACGGCGAGCTGCACACTAGTGTTGATGATCAAAAAGATCAAAGTTATTTTTTATGGATGGTACCTCAAGAAGTCTTGCCGCATGTGCTTTTTCCTGTTGGTGGTCTGCGGAAACCACACGTACGCGCCCTTGCAAAAAAATTTAAACTCCCCAACGCTGTACGCAAAGACAGCCAGGGACTTTGTTTTTTAGGGGACACTTCTGTAGGTGATTTACTGGCTCGCGAAATAAAACTCACCCCAGGTAAGGTCTTAAACGAGCAAGGTATTATAGTGGGGAGTCATAGCGGTGTCCAGCAATACACTTTAGGGCAGCGACATGGGTTTGTGTTGCACGCCCAAACACCCGACACCGCAGCCCATTTTGTGGTAGGTAAAGATATAGAAAAAAATACACTCATTGTCTCAACGAGCCCTTATCCACAAGGTTCTACCGCCACACACATCACACTACGAGAGAGTAACTGGATAGGCGACATCCCTCCCGGACCGTATGAGGCACGATTCCGATATCGCCAAACAGTACTGTCCACAACGTTGGTCACAGTAGAGCCTGCACAGGTGGTGCTACAAGCACCTCGCCATGTACCACACGGGCAGTCACTCGTGCTCTATAAAGGGACACGCTGTTTAGGTGGCGGTATTGTGGAGGGCGCCAAACTACAATAAAACTCCTTTGTGTTGATAAGTTAGGCTAAGTTTATAGGTTAGGC
>CALQZN010000027.1 GCA_943349675.1 Candidatus Nomurabacteria bacterium | reverse complement strand
TTATTGTGGCTGAAGGAGGGCGTCTGCTTCTACGTGCAACTAATTTGGAATGCGGGGTGGAGATTGTTGTGCCAGCAAAAGTAAGCAGTGACGGCGTTGTTGCTGTCCCTGCAGGTGTTTTAAATGGATTTTTAAGTAACGCACGCGGTAAAGTGGTGAGCGGTATTCTTGAGGGTGAAGTCTTGAAAATGGAGGCCGACAGAGCAACTGCCGCAATGAAGACCATTCCACACGAGGACTTTCCTATACTACCGCGCGTATCTGCCGAAAAAACGTTCACCGCAAAAGGTACTGACCTTTCTCGCGCAATACGCAATGTTGCATACTGTGCATCAACATCAACAGTAAAGCCAGAATTACAAAGTGTTTTGTTGTATGGGGATGGGGGGAAGCTCTTTGTAGTGGCAACGGACTCGTTTCGCCTTGCAGAGAAAGCTGTTCCTTTGCGGGCAGGAGGCACAGTGCCTCAACTCCTCTTGCCTGCGCGCAACGCAGCAGAATTAATGCGCATTCTAGATACTGTGACAGGAGAGGTGGATCTGTATTACAACGAGAATCAACTTTCGACCCATATTGACCATGTGTACTATACAAGTCGCCTTATTGACGGCACATTCCCAAATTACCGCCAAATAATCCCCAAAACATTTTTGACGGAAGCTGTGGTGCTCCGCGAAGATATGGCAACGGCACTTAAATCTCTATCTGTGTTTGCTGACAAGTTTTCGCAGGTAACCCTTGCTATAGAACCGGTAAAGAAATCTCTTGCGCTATCTTCTCGTAACCCAGACGTAGGTGAGCAAACAACTGCGCTACGAGCAACCATTTCGGGAGACGAGGCGACAATGTCGTTTAACGGTCGTTACTTGGCAGATAGTCTGCAGGCAATAAATGGAGAGAGTGTGCGCCTGCATGCAAACGGCGCTGGAAAGCCAATGCTCATCAAAGATGCCGCAGATGAGTCCTTCTTTTACCTTGCGATGCCGATGAACCGATAGTTTTTTTATTGTCCGGTCTGTGGACCTCCGGGTGGGTAGGGGGACGGCGGTACAACACTACCACCAAATGCGTGTGACGCGCCCCAGGCGCGCACAGGAATGTCCCAAAAGTTAAACTGCGGGTCTTGTGCCGGGTTGGAAGGTACAGGCCCTAGCGGGTCATTTTTGTTGACCCAGTAGAGTATCTCGTGCAGAGCGCCGTCGTTTCCTGGAACTTGCCATATGCCACGCAGTATAGGTTTGACTGTAGGATCGGTATCTTCGCTACGGGTAAAAGAGGCGGCAGGTTGTTTACCGAGTGCGTACTGCATCACGTCGTGCCACATAGGGCCTACAATAAGGCCAGAGACTTTTTTAACCATTGAAGAATTGTCATTGTTTCCTGCCCAAATACCAAGCACAAAACTTGGTGTATATCCAACCGTCCACGCGTCACGGTAGTCGTTGGTTGTACCGGTTTTAACTGCAACGTCGTACCCAGCAAACTGTAAAGAGGAGTTGGCGCCAAGGGGTGCTCTAGCAACGGAGTCTGATAGCACGTCGTTTATTTTCTCTGCTACTGATCGATCGATCACTTGCGTACCATTTTGGTTTGAGTTGTCTTCAATAATATTGCCGCTACGGTCTTTTATTTGGAGCACTGGGGTTGTGGGGTAGCGAGTGCCGCCGGTCGCAAACACGCCATAGGCACTCACCATGTCGAGCAACGTCACCTCGCCACCTCCAAGCACGAGCGTTAGGCCGTATCGGTCTGCACTACCTAGTGTTGAAATACCCATAGATTTAGCCAGTCGCAGTGTGTCGTCAATGCCAGCTAGATATAAAACCTTTACCGCAGGGATGTTAATAGATTGTGCTAGGGCGTCTCGCAATGTCATTGGGCCACGAAAGGCGTTGTCGTAGTTGACAGGCGAGTAACAACCGTCGGTGTTGGCATAGTCGTACGGCGAGCAGTTGGTAGAAAACTGTGTTTCTACGTCAAACACTACAGTGTCTGGGCGATACCCCTTTTCGAATGCTTTTGCATACGCGAAAGGCTTAAATGCTGACCCTGGTTGGCGGGTGGCAAGTGTGATATTGAAGTTGCCGTCGATTTCTTTGTCGAAGTAGTTACGAGAACCAACCATAAGTAATATCTGGCCGTTGTTTGGGTCGAGTGCCACCATGCCAGTGTTTGACGCATTGAAGTTTTTTTGGTTACTTTCAGCTTTTGCTTGTACCACTTCTTCTGCTTTTACCTGTAAGTCAGCGTCGAGAGTGGTAATAATACTCCAGCCACCACGTTCAAGCGCGTCTTCCCCATACTTATTTTCCAAATATTGCTGCACATAAAAAACAAAATGTGGTGCATGAATAGACGAAGTGCGGGGTGCAACAAAAGCGACTTGTACTGCTTTTGCCTCAGTATATTCTTGCGCTGTGATGTAGCCATGCTCAAGCATCTTGCTGAGCACAAGGTTTTTACGCTTATCCAGCGCCGCTTTGTTATTGCCATAAGGAGAGTAGTAAGTGGGCGCAGGAAGTACTGCTGCCATGTAGGCTGCCTCGGCAAGAGTCACATCGCTTGCGTGTTTGCCAAAAAAAGTCTCACTTGCTTGCTCGGCGCCATATACACTACCTCCGTATGGTATTTGGTTTAAATAGAGTCCAATGATTTGCTCTTTAGTGAGTACGCGCTCAAGCTTAATCGACAACACCCACTCTTTTAGTTTGCGAGCGATGGTTCTGTCGCTTGTTAAAATAGATCCTTTTACTACTTGTTGCGTAATAGTTGAACCACCTTGTGTAAGGCCTGTGCCAGTTAAAATAACTTGTATATCTGCCAATATGGCTCGCGCAATAGCAGTAGGTTGTATCCCGTAGTGGCTATAAAATCCAGGGTCTTCTATGGCGAGGGTAGCGTGTTGTATGTACGGAGATATCTCACTTAAGGGCACAATAGTGCGGCGGGCGTTTTTGTTGAGGTCATACAGAAGTACAGTGCCCGTGCGGTCGTATATTTTGACCGATTGCTCTATTTTGCGGCTTTCTATAGAAGACAGGTCAGGCACTTGAAGAGTTGCTGCCCATAGGAAAAACAGGCCGACCAAGACAAAAGAGAGGCTTATGCCCCAGCCTATAACTTGCAAGGTGTGCTGCCGTACAAAGCGCGCCATGGCTTTTAAGGCAGATTTGAGTTTTTTTAAGATTAGTGTCATAAAAGCCATTCTAACACGCTCTCGCAACGTTTCTACCTCTTCGGCAATGTGGTAGAGTGTGGCATATATGGGGATTTTTTCTCGCGCCGCAAGAGTTTCTGCAGATCAAGAGACAGTTGGTGCGCTTATGCAGCGGGGTGTTGAGAATGTTATTCCAAAAGAGTTAGCGCTAAAGAAGTTTGGCAGTGGTGAAGCATTACGGATTTACTGGGGTATAGACCCGACGGGTGCAAAAATACACTTAGGGCATGCGGTGCCTCTACGTAAACTTAGGAGTTTTACCGACGCGGGGCATCATGTGATTTTTTTGGTAGGGAGCTTTACTGCAATGATAGGGGACCCAACGGGGCGAGATGCTGCACGCTCACCACTTACCAAGAGTGATGTAGAAGAGAACTTTCAAACATATAAAAAACAAGCAGAAAAAATACTCGACTTTTCAAAAGTAGAGGTTCGTTACAATCACGAATGGCTTGAGCCTCTCGACTTTTCAAAAATTGTGGAGCTGGCAAGTAAATTTACGGTGCAGCAAATGCTCCAACGTGACATGTTCCAAAAACGCATACAAGACGGCAAACCAATATCTTTGCATGAGTTTTTGTATCCACTCATGGTTGGATACGACTCGGTTGTGCTTGATGTAGATTGCGAACTTGGCGGCTCGGACCAGGAGTTTAATATGCTTGCTGGCCGGCACCTGCAACAAGCTTTTGGTAAGCGCGATAAATTTGTGATGACCACCAAGCTTATCGAAGGGCTTGATGGCCGCAAAATGAGCAAGTCGTACAACAATTGTGTGTACTTAGATGACGCGCCAGAAGACATGTACGGCAAGCTTATGTCGCTTAAAGACGAGTTGGTGCGTACATATTTTGAAATAGCTACAGACGTGGTTCCTTCAGAGGTAGACAAAATAGTCGCTGGCCACCCAAAAGAAGCAAAAATGCGTTTGGCCCGGGAGATTGTAACTATGTATCACAGTAAAGAGGCAGCTGAAGCAGCCGAAAAGAGCTTTACGACCACTTTTAGTGGTGGAGGTGTGCCTACCGACGTGCCAGAGGTTACGGTAATGGTAGAGACTACGTACCTAGAGGCACTGGCTAGTTTGGGAGAATCTAATAGTGAGCTGCGGCGGCTTGCCGAGGCAGGAGCTATAAGTGTAGTTGGTGGGGAAGTGATAAAAAGTCTAACCACTTTAGCAAAACCTGGAACACTACGCATTGGTAAACACCGGTTTCTTAAAATAATAGTCAAAGTATAACAAAACCCCGGCAATGCCGGGGTTTTGTTATAACTCTTCTTCCTCGTCCGCAAGAGGGTCGTCTTCGCCCTCTTCTTCTGCGTCATCACCAAGGTCGTCGGTGTCTTCTACCTCCTCGTCGAGCATAAACTCATCGGGTGCAAACTCGTCGTGCATATAACGTACGTTTCTATCCTGATAATTTTTTTAATACCCTAAGTAACACATAGTGTTGTACCAAACCTTAAAATCTTTGCAAGTTTTTTACAAAAAGTCTGTGGATAAGCGCTAGTTTATTGGCCCAGACGTATAGATGCAAGGCAGGTTAAACCAACCGCTATTGCGTCCATTTCGTCGTCCAGAGTGCGTTTACCAGAGGGGAGTGTGTGTAGCCCAAGTAAACGCAGCACCATCATAGAAACGGCGGATTTATCGCTCTGACCATAGCCTGTAATAGCGACTTTTACCTGCAAGGGGGTGTATTGAAATAGCGCTAATTGGTGAGAGATTGCGAGATAGGAAAGCATGCCCCGTACTTCGGCTACTTGCATGGCAGTTTTTGCATTTTTGGCAAAGTATACATCCTCCAATGCAACTGCTTGTGGTTGCCACTGCGCAATAAGCGCCTCTGTGGCAGCGCCTAACACCCCTAAACGCTCGGGGAAGGAGAGCGTGGCGCTAGTGCGTACACAGTCTGAATGGAGTAGCACTTCTTTGCCCCCTTCTTTTTGTAGTACAGCAACACCCAGGCGCTCGTAGCCCGGGTCAAAAGCTAGTATGCGAGGGTTACTCTGCATTGGTATATACCTCGTTGACGTCGTCTTGGTCTTCGAGCTGGTCAACAACATCGGAAAGTTTTTCTAAATCTTCGTCAGATAAGTCTACGGTGGTGGTGGCTACCAACCCTTGCTCGCCTTTGGTAAACGCCCACAGCGCTGCGCCTTGAGTGGCAAGCTCTATATCGTTTTTGCTGAGTATGTGTTTAATTTCTTGCACCGTACGGTTACGGTTGTCGGTATAGGCCTCGATAATGATAGCCACGCCTCCAGGGCCGTAGGCTTCGTAGGTGACTGGCTCAAGCTCTGCAGCACTTGTTGATGCTTTGTCTATTGCACGCTCAATGTTGTCGGCGGGCATGTTTTCTGCCCGAGCTTTGTCTATGGCAAGGCGCAACCCTGGCGAATTTCTGTCGCCCTTAGCCTTTTTAGCTTCGACGGTGATATAGCGCACCAATTTAGAAAAGATTTTACTCTTTTTGGCGTCAGTTGCGGCCTTTTTGTGTTTAATTTTGCTCCACTTACTGTGTCCGGACATACAAGTAATATACTAGGCTCAAGGAAAAAAGAAAAAGTCTAAAGCAGTCGCTCAGTTAAGTCCGCCGGGGCATCTTTGCCGACGTGTGCGTAGGCTGCCTTTGTGGCAACGCGGCCGCGAGGAGTGCGCTCAATGAGGCCAAGTTGAAGCAAGAAGGGCTCATGGACTTCGGATAGGGTGTTTGGTTCCTCGGCCAGGGCAGCCGCCAAGGCGCCAACGCCAGCTGGGCCGCCGTTAAAGCGCTCAATAAGTACCGTAAGGAGTTTGCGGTCCAAGGGTGTCAAACCTAGGGCATCTACCTCGAGCATGCCGAGTGACTCGTCAACGATACTTTTAGAAAGGGGAGCACGCTTAAGTTGTGCAAAGTCACGCGCCCGCTTTAGTAGGTAGTTGGCAGTGCGGGGGGTCGAGCGGCTGCGCTTGGCTATTTCGCGGACGCCACCTTCTTCTACCTCAACCCCTAAAATCTTCGCCGAGCGGCGTACTATTTGGGCTATATCATCTTCGCTATAAAACTCGAGGCGGAAGACCCCACCCGAAAATCGCGATCGCAGCGGTGCAGAGAGGTCGGCAACGCGTGTTGTTGCAGCGATGAGTGTAAAGGGTGGTAGTGGCAGCTCGAGCGTGCGAGCAGAAGGCCCTTTGCCAATGATTATATTAAGTGCCCCCGACTCCATAGCAGGATAGAGCACCTCTTCTATAGAGCGGGAGAGTCGGTGGATCTCGTCGATAAACAAAATATCACCCGGCTGCAAATTGGTCAGCAGTGCCGCCAAGTCGCCCACGCGCTCAATGGCTGGGCCCGAGGTCGAACGTAGCGCGCCGCCCAACTCGCGGGCGATTAGGTGCGCAAGGGTTGTTTTGCCCAGTCCCGGCGGTCCGTAAAATAGGATATGTTCGGGAGGGTTTTGCCGCTCGCGCGCTGCAGTAATTAAAATATGAAGGTTATTTTTTATCCCTTCTTGCCCGACGTACTCATCCCACGACGCGGGACGCAGTGTTTGATCTAAAAACGTATCGTTTTTTCCTGCTGTGGTGGCGGTGTGTGCATCTGCCCCGTCGGCGTCTTGTTTAGGCAATATGCTTGACATAAAATCAATAGTATGCTAGGCTTTCGTTAGTTCATTTTTTCTCGAGGGGCACTCGAGCATACATATCTCTAAGTAATATGACCTTCCGGGGTTTTGGAGCCATCACGAGGACACTTTGGTAACAACTTTTACAGCTGTTGCGAGGGTTATCCTTAGAGACGGTCATCCGCTTTTTGACTGGTTCAAAAAGAATATTACTTAGAGGTACGTGCTCTCGACTAACTCCCGAGCCCTGCCTCTACTGTACTCCTGTGAATGGCCTACGGCAACGTTGACCAAGTAGTTTTTTGTGGCTCTACCACTGCTTGTTTTTGGTTAATCAAACACAGCAAGGTCTACAACGCGCTGCAGTTCGTCAAGTGAGGTAATGCCGCGCAAAATTTTTATAATCCCGTCCTCTTGCATGGTTGGGGTACCTTGCGCACGCGCCACAAGCGCAATTTCGCGCTCACTGGGTTTGTTGCGCAGTACCTCTTCTATTGAGCGGTCCATAAATATAGCTTCGAAGATGCCAACACGTCCTTTGTATCCGCGGCCGTGGCACTGCGCGCAACCCTCCGGCGCTGCATCGTATAGAGTGTTCGTTTGTGGGGGCACGAGCGAGCGGTCAACGATACTTTTAGCGTAGCGGTCTATAATTTTCTGCTCGTCTTCTGTTGGGGCACGGGACACTCTACAGTTGGGGCACAATTTACGTACCAAGCGTTGCGCCATCGCAACGTTTATAGACGAGCTGAGCACTTTTTCGCTTACTCCAAGGTCAATGAGGCGGGGGAATGACCCGGCGGCATCGTTGGTGTGGAGGGTAGAAAATACCAAGTGCCCAGTAAGTGCAGCATTGATAGCAGTTTCTGCCACCTCTGAGTCACGGATCTCACCCACCATGATAATGTCGGGGTCTTGTCGCAATGCCGAGCGGAGCCCTGCCGCAAAGGTGTAGTTTTTCTTATCCACCTGTGTTTGTACAATACCTTTGAGGTGATATTCGATAGGGTCTTCGATGGTGATTATTTTGCTTCCCGGGCTGTTGATGGTGCGCATAAACGCGTAGAGCGTGGTGGTTTTCCCCGATCCGGTGGGGCCAGTGGTCAAAATCATTCCTGTTGGTTTTAAAATCTCCTTTTCGATACGTGCACGCAGTGTAGGTTCTAGCCCCAATTCTTCCAGCGGCACCGCAATGGCTTTTGGATTTAAAATACGCAGCACCAGCGTCTCGGCATAGTTGCCGGGAAGTATAGAGGTGCGCAGTTCTATCTCGTCTCCTCTAATTTTTATACTAAAGCGCCCATCTTGCGCATCGGCAACGATATTGAGCTTAAGTCCTGACAGGAGTTTAAGGCGCGAAAGCATGAGTCGGTATGTCTCGTGGTCAAAGGTGAGCACGTCCACAAGCACGCCATCGAGTCGATAACGCAATCGTATTGCAGCCTCTTCCGGCTCAAAGTGGATGTCGGACGCTCCGGTTGAGAGTCCACCGGCTAAAATAACTTCCAAAATACGAGTAATGCGGTAGGTGCGTTTAAGTTGTATCGCATCGGTAATGAGGGCGCTAATGTCAGATAGGCCCTTTACTTTCCCCAACAACTCTTCCAGCTCTGTGTCTGACAGTTCAAAAACACCCGCCTTGCTTTCTGTT
>CALQZN010000026.1 GCA_943349675.1 Candidatus Nomurabacteria bacterium | reverse complement strand
TTTAAGCTTTCTTGCGAAGCCATAAAGACGGTTGGTATAAAACCGCGCTCGGTAAGTTTTGCTACGAGCGTTTTTACTTTTGGATTTTCTGGGGCACGGGCGGCAAGGCTTACTTTTTTGCCTACTTGGCCAAACACTGCCACCTCTGCGTCATGTGCTTCTGCCTCGGTTAAAAGACGCAGTGCGTCAGTGTTGACTGCAACAAGCGAAAGGTCAATATAGTCGACGCCATACTTGTGCGAGAGCATTTGGGCAAGCTCCTCTTCTTCGCGCTTTTTTAAAGAATCAATGCGCTTGTTTTGTTCGGCATCTGCAAAAACTACCATGTACCTATTGTAACGCACTCTGGTACACTGGCAGTATGCAAAAAGTGCGGTTGGAAGATTTAGGAAGCTTTGCAAAAAAAGTAGTTGAGCGGATAGAGCAGCCGCCACGCACGGGGGCTGCATACGTTTTGGCGCTCGAGGGAGACTTGGGGGCAGGGAAGACCACCTTTACCCAAGCGCTCGCGAAACAACTTTGTATACCTAACACGATTCAAAGCCCTACCTATGTGCTCATGAAGTCGTACGATGTGCCGCCACCCCCGGCAGGTGGGTGGCTTACGCGGTTGGTGCATATTGACGCGTATCGGCTCGACAAACCGGAGGAATTTACGGCGCTTAAACCTGCAGAATTTTTGCAAGACCCGCACGCGCTTGTTGTGGTGGAATGGCCAGAGCGGCTTCAAGATGTGCTCCCGCCACCTGACCTTACTATAAAATTTTCGTCTGACGGTGTCGCAGAGGAGGAGCGATTTGTGGAAATACGCTAGCTATTGCGAAATACAAGCGGAGGTGTGCGCCGTGATAAAATAGCTTTGTAATGAAAGTAAAAAAACGCCTCGTCATACTCGACACGCACGCGATTTTGCATCGCGCATACCATGCGTTGCCTGACTTTTTGTCCAGCAAGGGCGAGCCAACTGGGGCGTTGTATGGACTGGTGTCGATGCTGGTCAAAATAATTGGGGACTTTAAACCCGACTACATAGTTGCCGCGTTTGACTTGCCCGGTGACACGCATCGCCATGTTGCGTACAAAGAGTACAAAGCACACCGTGCCCCAACTGATGACGCGCTTGTGTCGCAACTTAAACGCTCGCGCGAAGTGCTCGACGCGCTGGGGGTAGCGCGCTATGAATGCGAAGGATTTGAAGCCGATGACGTCATAGGCACTATTGCACAGGAGATGAAACAGCATGGTGGTGTGGATGTGATAATCGCCTCGGGCGACATGGATATGCTGCAATTGGTAGACGACGACCGTGTGCGCGTATTTACGTTTAAAAAAGGCCTCGCAGACACTATTTTGTACAACGAAGCGGCTATTGTAGAGCGTTTTGGGTTTGGGCCGCTGTCTATACCAGACCTCAAAGGCATTATGGGTGATGCGTCCGACAACATAAAAGGCGTCAAAGGTGTGGGTGAGGGGAGCGCTCTCAAATTAATTAAAACATTTGGCACAATCGAAGCGGTTTACCGTGCGCTCAAAACAAAAGGAGTCGAGACTGTTGCCGCAGAGGCGGGTGTACAAAAACGTTTTGCGCAATTGATGCTCGAAAATGAAGAAGATGCAGTATTTTCTAAAATGCTGGCAGAGATTCGCCGTGACGCGCCGATACAGTTTGCGTTGCCAGAGAAAGAATGGATGCAATCTGTGTCTCCACAAAAGGTACTCGACATGATGGCGGAGTTCGACTTTCGTTCGCTGTTGCCGCGCCTTAAGAAGTTGCTAGAACCGGATCTTTTTGGTGATGCTGGTGAGTTTACGCTCGAAGCAGAAGCTGAACCTGTGGCCCAGGTCTCTCCAGAAGACCTGGGGCCGGTAGCTTTGGCGCTGTGGGTGCTCGACTCCAACATAACGCAGCCAACGCTTGACGACATATATCGTGTGGGTAAGAGTGCGAATTTTGTGGAGTCTAAAGAGGCTATTCTAAAAGAAGTGAAGGCACGAGGTCTTGATTTTATATACAACAACATAGAACTGCCGCTTGCGCCGGTTCTGCGTGGTATGGAAGCTGTAGGAATACAGGTCGACAACGTATTTTTGAAAAAACTCTCAAACGAGTATGGGGCTGAACTTAAAAAAATAGCAGCGCGTATTTTTGATGCGGCGGGAGAGGAGTTTAACATCAACTCGCCAAAACAGTTGGGAGACGTGTTGTTCGACAAACTAGGACTCGTAGTTAAAAATCAAAAAAAGACTGCAGGAGGACAACGCTCTACAAAGGAATCTGAGCTCGAGAAAATGCGCACGCTTCACCCCATAGTAGGCGACATTTTAGCGCACCGTGAGCTGCAAAAACTCCTCTCTACCTATATAGACACAATTCCTACCTTGCTCGACCAACAGGGTCGTTTGCATACATCGTACGTACAAACGGGGACAACCACGGGCCGCCTGTCGTCGCAGAACCCCAACTTACAAAATATCCCTATCAAAACCGAACTTGGTCGGGCTATCCGCCACGCATTTGTGGCGGGAGAGGGTATGCAGCTGCTGTCGTTTGACTACTCACAGATAGAGCTACGTATCGCAGCGTTTCTCTCGGGTGACAAGGTGTTGATAGATATATTTAAAAATGGCCGTGACGTACATACAGAAGTTGCTATGCGGGTGTTCCATATAGAAGCAAAAGACGTGACGTACGAACAGCGGCGTAGAGCAAAGGTAATAAACTTTGGGATTTTGTACGGTATGGGGGTCAATGCACTCAAAGATTCGCTTGGGACAGAACGCAAAGACGCACAAGAGTTTTACAATCAGTATTTTGAAGCGTTTCCTCGGCTGGCGGCATATTTGGAGGAGACAAAAGCAGATGCTGCGCGGTTGGGGTACACTACGACCTATTTCGGTCGTCGTAGATATTTTGAAGGCATTAAGTCCCCCGTGCCGTATATACGAGCTTCTGCGGAGCGTATGGCCATTAACGCGCCTGTGCAAGGTACGGCAGCAGATATTATAAAGCTGGCAATGGTTGCTATAGGTGAGTGGATAGAAAAAGAAAATCTACAAGAAAGCACGCACCTCCTGTTGCAGGTGCACGACGAGTTGGTGTTTGAGGTAGAGACAAGGGTGTTGGACACTGTTGCGCCACGCATCAAACATATAATGGAAAACACTCTTTCTGCAGAAAAACGTCATCATATCCCTTTTAGTGTTGAGGGCAAGCAAGGGAAGAATTGGGGAGACATGCAAGCAATATGATAGAGGTTGTGGTAGGTAAAAGTGGGGGGCGCACGAAACGCCGCAAGAATACTCCTGAGGAGTTGCGATGGGAAGGAATGCTGGTCGAAGAAATAGCGACACTCGCCTCAACACCGTCAATGCTTGGAGACAGTCGTACGTTTATTTTGGAGGGGGCACTTACAGGAGAATTGGGAGAGGAGTTTTTGGCGCTCACTGAGGGGTTACAAAAATCACCACACACGTTTGTCTTCCAAGAAGAAAAATTACTTAAAAAACCACTAGATTTTTTAGCAAAAAAAGGTGTAACAGTTGAGTGGTTGCTAGAAGAAAAAAAAGAAGAGTCGTTTAATGTATTTTCAATAGCGCAGGCATTTGCTTTACGCGATCGTAAAAAAACGTGGCTTTTGCTTGGGGAGGCGCTGCGCGCCGATGTTGCCCCCGAAGCGCTTGCAGGGATGTTGCACTGGAAAGTGCGTGACCTGTTGGCAAAAAATGCGCCGGGCAAATTTACACAAACAGAGTTAAAAACAATATCACGCGAACTAGTTACCTTGTATCACGAGGCACACAAAGGGGGCGGATCGCTCGATTTGTTGTTGGAGCGTTTTGTCTTGAAGGTATAATCAACTCTATGCACCACGTAAAAGGATTCCTTATAACCGTCGTCATTATTTGTTTTTCAGCAATTGGTGTGGCCATTGTGGCAGGGTTGGGATTGGTGCCACAGCCTATATACTCTTTTTTATATAAAGTCGAAAGAGATTTGGGATTTGGTGGTCTGTCCAGCACGCCGTATTTACAAAAGTTTGAGGGGTACTGGAACATGTACCTCGTGCCATCAATTGTAGAATCTGAATTGGGGAAATGTGCTAGCGTAGAGGGGAGTGTCCGAGTGAAGGACGGACGGTTTTCTGGCTCACTCGGGTCGTTTGGATCTTCGGTTGGTATACGCGCAAGTATTGTAGAAAATGGCACATGGTCTGGTACTTTTTCTACCGCGGGAGTACACAAAGGTACAATAAAGGGCAAAATTCTAAACGGAAAAGGGGAAGGGACATGGGGTGACAACTACGAGTGTAAGGGGACTGTTGTGCTTACAAAATTAGACCCAGTTGTCGACCCCGTACAAGGGAACATTACGTCTTTGACAGGAGAAGCCCGTCTTATCCGTGGCGGGGAACCCCGATGGGCCCTGCCCGGCGAGGCTTTGTATGTAGGAGATAAAGTCGAAGTTGGGACAAACAGCGAAGCTGTTGTGACAATGAAACGAAGCGGCAAAACAAACGTTTCTGCCGGCACCGGTTTTACCGTCCCTGAGTCCATAGACGAGTAATTTACAAAGGTCAGTCCTTTGTAAGCAAAACTGTGGATAATTGTGACTTGGTCCGCCCACCAGGATTCGAACCTGGGACCATCTCCTTAAAAGGGAGCTGCTCTACCAACTGAGCTATGGGCGGATATGCTGCACTATAGCAAAAGAAAGGGTTTTTGCGAATATTTTGTTTTTCGATGGTTATTGATTTTTAAGTTGGTTGCTTAGTACAAACAATGCCACACCTGTCGCAACACTCACATTAAGCGACTCTTTTTTGCCGCGCATGGGGATTTCTAAAATCACCTCAGCTTGTTCGAGCAGTGTGGGGGAGACCCCTTCTACTTCATTGCCTACAAGTAACGCTAGTGGCCTTGTTGTTGGTATTTTAAAGTCAAACAAATCTATCGAGTTTGGTGCTTGCTCGAGCGCTAGGATACAGTAGTCTTCTTGCCTCAATTGTGCGAGCATGGGTTCCAGTGTTTCAACATATTCCCACGGTACGGTTTTCTCGGCCCCCAAGGACACTTTTGCAAAATCACCCCGCTCGCGGCCAAAGCGGTCGAGCGGGGTGGGGGAGTATCCCGACAAAATAACACGTTTAACTCCCGCTGCGTCGGCGGTGCGAAATATAGACCCAACGTTGTGGACACTACGGATGTTGTGCAGTAAAAGAATCACTCCACTGTTGTACTACAAAGGCAAATCAAACGCGAATGCACCAGCTCCAGTAAACAAAAGTGACAAACAAATGATGCCTAATAAGATGTAGGTGCTTCGGGTGAGTGGTGCCAAGTGGTGCAACCCGCGACGCAAAAAAAGAACTTTAAGACACGCAACAAGGCCAACCAAGGCTGCTATTTGTGTGTAGAAGCCAAGAAAAAGGCCTATAGCAACCAGTGCCTCAATAAGTGCATATACACCCAGTGCAAAGACTGCTGTGTGTTGATTTAAAATAGAGAGCTCGGGTGCGGCAGTTTTTTTATTACGAAAATGGTGCGTGGCTAGATATGCAAAAAAAGCTGCAGCGGTTACTCGTAGTATAAGAGGGGTAAGAAGCGCGTATGTAAGCAGATCAGGGAAGGGGTTTACAGGCATATATTATTGGCCACCAATATCTTGAGGTGAGTAATCTTCTGGAGCGCCGCCTTGAGGTGTTGGAACTGTTGGGGCAAGAAACATGTTTTTTGGTACCCCTTTTTGTGGCCCTCCTTGCATCCACCACAACACACCAAGAACTGCTAGTAGTCCCACTATGAGTAGTACGGGTTCGTACGGATTACCCGCAGCCTCTTTTTCGTCTGCCATACCCTTATACTACCGTGTCTGCTATTTTTTGTGCAGGAGTTTATCCAGCTCTTCTTCAGCGACTTTTTTGTCGCTCCACGCTTGCTTGCTACCCCTTGGCCCCATAATGTAGGGGTCAGTACCTTTGCCAGTGATGAGCACTGCGTCACCTCCTCGCGCTTCGCGCACGGCTTCGTGGATGGCGGTACGACGGTCCAAGATAATGTAGGGTTTGTGTTTAGTGATGCCCTCTGCAATAGCATCAACAATGTCCTTAGGGTCTTCGTCGTACGGGTCTTCGTTTGCTAAAATAATCACGTCACACAAGTCGTCTGCGATTTTGCCCATTTGTGGACGCTTCCATTGGTCGCGGCCGCCACCGGTTGAGCCCATAACAGCAATAAGGCGGCTGCCCGGTTTTTTGTACGTTTCAAACAATGCTTGCAGTGAGTCCGGAGTATGGGCGTAGTCAATCACAACAGTAAAGTTTTGCCCGCGCGACACACGCTCGGCACGGCCAGCAATGGGAGAAATGCGGGTGAGAGCTCGCTGCATGGTGCTGCGCGATATACCCATAGCTTCGCAGAGCGTCAATGCTCCTAATATGTTTTTAAGATTAAATAACCCTGGGAGTGGAGCCGTAAAAAGTTCTCCTTTCCCGCCGGCCAATCGGGTAGGTTTAAACATAAAACGCACACTCGTGTCGTCTGCGGTGTAGGGGTCGGCATCGGCAAGACTAAATGGCGCACGTACCTCTACAGGTATGTCTAGAAATGCTTGGCCGTAGGTGTCGTCTATGTTGGCCACTATGTAGCGAGGGTGTTTTGGCGACTCGGCTAGATGTTTGGCTAGCGACAGCTTTGCAGCTGCGTAGGCCTCTATGCTGCCATGTGATTCCAAATGCTCGGGCTGTAGGTTGGTAAATACAAGTGCGTCTAGGTCTATACCTTTGTGTCTAAATTGGCGGGCCCCTTCGGATGTCATTTCAATAACTGCGTGTGTGCAGCCAGCATCAAGTGCTTTACGTAAAAATTTTTGTAAGTACGCTCGCCCCGGCATAGTCATTTTAAACAAATTTGGCTCGCTCTCGTCGCCAATCATAAAACGGATAGTCGACGCTAGCGCAACTTTGTGTCCCGCTTCGGTCAACATTGTGCGGATAATCTCGCTGGTGGTCGACTTGCCCTTGGTACCCGTCACAGCTATTACGAATAGGTGTTTAGAAGGGAAGCGGTAAAAAACGGCTCCACCATAAGCAAAAAGCAGATGATACCAGTCTAATAATTTGTGTGGGATTAGTTTTTTCATCGCAGTGTTCCTAAACTCCTTAGTGCATGAGCTATTTTGTCGCGTGTGTCCAATGCGGGGTCGACTTCTTTAAGTGCGCGTCGCGCTTCTTCTGCTTTATATCCGAGTGCCATAAGAGCCTCTAGTACTTCGTCACTCGCTTCTTGTTCAGGTGAATGCGCTAACACTTCTGTGCTGAGTTTGTCACGAAGCTCAACAACCATACGCTCGGCATTTTTTTTGCCTATGCCAAAAGTTTTGGTTAGTGCTGCGGCGTCGCCTTTAGCAATAGCACGCCTCAACGTAGGGGTGTCGGCGACGCTCATAATGCCTATCGCAGTTTTAGGTCCAATGCCCGAAACACTCATGAGTTGTCTAAAGAAACGGAGCTCTTCGTTTGTGGGGAAGCCATAGAGGTCTATGGCGTCTTCTCGTACCGCGGTATGGATAAACAGAGCTATATCCACACCTTCTTGTGGTGCAAAGGCGCTGCCTCCGGCAGTGGGGAGGCGCACGGTGTATCCTACACCACCGACGTCGATAAGCGTCATACCCTCTACTGTGCCCTCAAATCGCCCCGTGAGCTTGCCTATCATGTCTCCATCATACTCTAGCTGCTCGCCACAGACCAAAGGTATATATGGGCCAACGGCTCTTGCGTTTTTTGCCCCTATTGCGTACTATGCTGCTACATATGGCAATAACCAAAGGAGCTAAGAAGGCACACCGCCAGTCGTTGCGTAAAAACGCGATGAATAATAAGCGCAAAGACGCTATTCGCGGCGCACTCAAAGGTGCCCGTTTGGCGCCAAAAGGCGACAAAGCAGCGCTTGCTGCAGCATACAAGGCGATCGACAAAGCACTTAAGTCAAAGCTTCTTAAAAAGAACACTGCCGCACGTCGCAAGGCAAAGGTGGCAAAACTCCTTAAGCCAGCAAAATAATCTACACAAAACCCCGGCTTTTGCCGGGGTTTTGATTGTATTTGGTTATAGATTTTGTGCTCCCGGCAGGAATCGAACCTGCAGCGCCTCCTTCGGAGGGAGGCATTTTATCCATTAAACTACGAGAGCTTTTTAACTAAACAGACCAACAATACGTAAAAAAAGAGACGAGGGCAACAAAAAATCATCCCCCACGCGCAGCTGGTGCGGTGGGGGACTTGGGCGCAACTTGTTTCAGTCGCCGGACTTCTTTTGCCAAGCGCTCGCCTGACTCATCCCAGCCGCGGCGTCGGTTGAGAGAACGCCGTTCATGACGAGGACCAAGAGGGCCCCTTTTGTCGTCGGGTCGTCGAACGCCTTGAGTGCCGCAGCCAGTGTGGCCGCATCTACCCCTTTCTTATGAAGAAGATTAAGGGCTGCGGCGACCTGCTTCGTTGCCTCCGCTGTTTCCAGTCGGGGATGTGACATCCCTACGACTTTGAATTGACCTCCGTACTCCGCGCAGAACCAGGAGTGCTCCTCCATGTTCGTGTTGGTAGAAAAGATCGGCCCGTAGTACCCGATCGCCGGGGCCAGCACGGTCACCAGGGTTTTTCCTCCCTTGCAGGAGGGGCCCGACTGTGCCATCGCCGGAGTGGCGAGGGC
>CALQZN010000025.1 GCA_943349675.1 Candidatus Nomurabacteria bacterium | reverse complement strand
AAGTTATCCACAGAAAAAATATTTTTTTCATTGTATCAATGCATAGTGTGATTGATACTTATGTGTAGAACATCGATATGTGTTCGGCGTCGCTCAAAAGCAATACTGAACAAGGTCGATCGATGTTAAGCCCAAATTTGCGACGCGAGTCGCTACTACAATGGCAGCAAAAAAGAAAAAAGCAGCAAAGAAGAAGCACCGTTAAGGTACTCCCGTGCACCCGGTATTTTTGAACCGGGCACGGTATCCTCTCGAAACAAAAATCCTTCCTTTGGGGAGGATTTTTGTTTGTGGCCCAGTCTCGCCACGGGGGAGTAAAAAAAGTCAAAATATGCTAGTATTTTGGGATGTTTTCGCTTACCACTTTGTTTGGGGACCCTTCGGCTAAACTCGTTCGCCAAAGCGCCAAAACCGTAGATACAATAAACCAACTAGAGGCCGAATATGAGGCTATATCTGACGAAGTGTTGCAAGGTAAAACAGTAGAATTTCGTAATCGTTTGGCCGGAGGGGAAGAACTAGACAGCCTGTTGCCCGAGGCATTTGCTGCAGTGCGCGAAAGTGCGCGCCGCACCTTGCACCTACGCCCTTTTGATGTGCAACTTGTGGGTGGTATTGTGCTCCATAACAAAAGTATTGCCGAAATGAAGACCGGCGAAGGTAAGACGCTTGTTGCAACACTCCCGGCATACTTAAATGCGCTCGAAGGCAAAGGTGTACATGTGATAACCGTCAACGACTACCTCGCGCGTCGCGATGCGGTGTGGATGGGGCAAATATACGTAGCGCTTGGAATGTCGGTTGGTGTGGTAAATCATGACGCATCGTATCTGTATGACAAGTCTCATGCCGAAAATGATGCAATGCGCGACCAAGAAGGGAGCTTCCGTGTATTCCACGAATTCCTTCGCCCTTGTTCGCGTGCACAAAGTTACGAAGCAGACATTACGTACGGCACCAATAGTGAGTTTGGGTTTGACTACTTGCGCGACAATATTTCCTACCGCTCGAGCGATTTGCGCCAGCGAGGTCACCACTTTGCTATTGTCGACGAAATAGACTCGATTTTGATAGACGAGGCTCGCACGCCGCTTATTATCTCGGCCCCCGCAGCCGAGTCAGAAGACCTGTACCACCGCTTTGCAGGTATTGCCACGCAATTAACTAAAGACACCGATTACAGCGTGGACGAAAAACTAAAAGCAATACAATTGACCGACGCGGGTATAGAGCGTGCGGAGAAGCTTTTGGGAGTGGAAAATATATATACTGAGCGCGGCATTAAACTCGTGCATCATTTAGAGACCGCGGTGCGGGCTCAGGCGCTGTTCCATAAAGACAAAGAATATGTCGTCAAAGATGGTGAGGTGGTTATTGTTGACGAGTCAACGGGTCGTATGCAGCCAGGCCGTCGCTGGAGCGAGGGGTTGCACCAGGCAATAGAGGCAAAAGAGGGTGTGTTGGTGCAAAAAGAGTCGCGTACATTTGCGTCGATTACCTACCAAAACTACTTTAGGCTTTACAACAAGTTGGCGGGCATGACGGGTACTGCAAAAACCAGTGCAGAGGAATTTTATAAAGTGTATGGGCTCGAGACGGTAGAAATCCCCACCAACAAGCCTGTAGTGCGCCTCGACTACAACGACCAGATATTTCAAACCGAGGAAGGTAAGTTCAAAGCTCTTGCGCGAGGTATAAAAGAAGTAAACGCAAAAGGCCAGCCGATACTTGTGGGTACTGTCTCTATCGAAAAAAACGAACTTCTTTCTGCGTATCTAAAGAAGGAAGGTGTGCAACACGAAATTTTGAACGCAAAAAACCACGAACGCGAAGGAGAGATAGTCGCTGATGCAGGCAAAAAGGGCAAAGTAACCGTTGCAACAAACATGGCAGGCCGCGGTGTCGACATCAAGCTGGGTGGTGCAGCGGCCACACCCGAGCAGTATGAAGAGGTCAAAAGTTTGGGCGGCTTGTTTGTGCTAGGTACCGAGCGGCACGAGGCGCGCCGCATCGACAACCAGCTGCGGGGCCGTGCCGGCCGCCAAGGCGACCCAGGAGCGACACAATTTTTTGTATCGCTGGAAGACTCTTTGATGCGCGTCTTTGCGCCAGACTCTATTAAGGGCTTGATGGGCCGCTTTGGCATCCCCGAGGATGAGCCTATAGAAAACAAGCTGGTGAGCCGTGCGCTCGAGAGTGCGCAAACTAAAATAGAAGGCTTTAACTTTGACTCGCGCAAACATGTGCTGGAGTTTGACAACGTGCTCGACCGCCAACGCCGCGCCGTGTATGAGCGTCGCCGTAAAGCTCTTGTAGGATCTTTGGAAGAAGTGCTGGGCATCCTTGCCGAGCTTACCGGAAGCCATGAGGAAGCTACGAAGTTGCTTGCACAAAAAGAATCAGAGTTTGGCCGCGAAGCGCTTGCAGCCGCTATGCGGGGTATACTGCTCCAAACTCTCGACATGCTGTGGGTCGAGCATTTGGAGTCGATGGAATATTTACGTGGGAGCGTAAACCTGCGTGCGTACGGCCAACGCGACCCACTGACTGAATATCGCCGAGAAGGAACGCGCATGTATAAAGATTTGGAGCTGATGTTTGCGTCGCGTGTATTTGAACTTATGGAAGGGCTGACTAAAGAGGCTGTGGAGCGTGCTATGGGTGCAGTGGTCACTGAAGCCACGCCAGGAAATACTGTAGAGAGTTTGGCGGGCGCGGGGATACAACCAACGCTCGTAGGTGCCTCGGACACTACTCCTACTGCTCAGTCTGAAATTGGCCGCAACGACCCATGCCCGTGTGGTTCTGGAAAGAAATGGAAAAACTGCGGGCTTAAAAATACTGAAGAGCACAGAAAGAAGGTGGGTGCGTAAGGGTTTTATTTTCTAGCCACATACGGTAGTGTGGTGGTGGAACTAGTTCCGCCTTAATGTTCACGGCTTAACTCCTGTCCCACGAAAGGGGATGGTTATGACTCAAACTGATTTGGTTACCAACCATCAGGTCGGAGAGATAGTGACTGAAGGAAAAACAAAAGTTGTGTTTGGAGTTATCGATCGACCAGACTTGGCTATGTTGGTGTCGAAGGACGATATCACTGCTGGTGATGGTGCCAAGCACGACGTGCTGGATGGTAAGGGTAACTTTGCCAACCAAACAACCTGCAATGTGTTCCGGCTGCTCAATGCGTGTGGCATTCATACTGCATTCGTCGAGCAAGACAGCCCAAACTCTTTCGTTGCTACCCTCTGCAAAATGCTCCCGTATGAGGTGGTGGTGCGGCGCGAGGCGCACGGCTCGTACTGCAAGCGCAACCCGCACATTCCAAAAGGACACGTGTTCCCCAAGCTTGTTGTGGAGTTCTTCCTCAAGACAAGTGGACGAAAGTGGAAGACGCACGAGCTGCCCTGCGATGACCCGCTCATGCTGTTCGACAGGGATGGTGCAACTGGAGTGATGTTGTATAACCCGGCGAAGCCAATCCACGGACAAGAGCCGTTTCTGGTTCTGCATACAGGTGAAGTATTTACTGCGAGCGAAGAGTGGCGCCGTTTTGGAGAGATGGCGCGAATCGCAGTACAAGCCTTTCTGGTACTGGAAAAGGCGTGGCAGTTGCTGCGCGGGAAGCTCGTTGACTTCAAGGTCGAATTTGGACTCGACAGGAAGGGGAAGCTTCTTCTTGCTGATGTGGTCGACAACGACTCGTGGCGTGTGCTCGATGACGAGGGGACCCACCTCGACAAGCAAACTTACCGCGATGGTGATGAGTTGGGCAGCGTCTTCGCAAAGTATCGGCAGGTGGCGGAGGTGACAAATCGCTTCGGCTTGCCGCGACAGAGACTCCTTTTCTGGCGAGGTTCAGGATCGGATAGTATGGATCCGTTCATAGAAGCGCTGGAGGGTTTGGGGGTTCTACCATCGCAGCGTGTCGATACGATTACTGTAACTTGCTCTGCCCATAAGGAACCGATGCGAGCAGTTACTACTCTGCTTGCCTCGTTGCAAGACGTGCCGGACTCTGTGGTTGTTGCATACGTCGGCATGAGTAATGCCGCGGGTCCAATACTGTCGGCTGTATCGACCACTCCAGTCATTACGGTGCCAGCCAATGTTGGTGTGTTCCCAGACGATGTATGGGCATCACTCCGGGCACCTCGTGACGTTCCTGTGATGACGGTGCTTTCGCCGGCAAACGCAGTGTTGGCGGCGTCGAACATCTTGGCGATGCGTAACCCGTTCTTATATATGGTATTGCGCCAGCGTCTGGAGGAGCGTCTGGCAAACACTGTGCCTATATAACCCATCTACTCGTGAGATGGATGTGAGGAGACCTTTAGGTCTCCTCTTTCTTTTTTATGCGTATCGTACGGTACAATACATGCTATGACCCCGCTTGATCCGCTGATGCTCGCGCCCGCTGCTTTTTTGGCAGGGGTGCTTATGTTTTTAGCCCCTTGCACACTCCCCATCGTGCCCGGGTACTTGGCGTTTATTGCGGGTGTTACTGCCGGTAGCGGTGCAGCAGATAAGAAAAGTGCACGTCGACGGGTGGTGTGGAATGCGCTGGCATTTATTGCCGGGTTTTCGGCTGTCTTTATATTGCTGGGCACGTTTGCCAGCGTGTTGGGGGGAATCTTCGGGCCTTGGAGGGGAGCGCTTGGTCAAGTGGCCGGAGGAGTGATAGTACTGTTTGGGCTGACGATGCTCGGAGTGATTCGCTTCCGCGCACTTGCTGCAGAGCGGCATATGCGCATACCGCATTTTATTACCGTGGGGCGGTGGGAGAGTTCTTTTTTTATAGGTGCTTTGTTTGCATTTGGATGGAGCCCGTGCATCGGCCCTATTTTGGGCACAGTGCTTTTGTTTGCTGGCACATCGGCAACAGCACTACAGGGTGCACTCTTGCTCGGCATATTTTCACTTGGTCTCGGGCTCCCGTTTTTTGTTACTGCACTGCTTATTAATCGCGCAGGCGAGGTGTTTGCTCGTTGGGGCAAGGTGACGCATGTGCTCTCGACTATAGGCGGCGTGGTACTAGTGTTACTCGGCACGCTCATGTTGCTCGGTCTTATGGGATATTTGGTGTCATTTGCGAATACACTCTTTGCGTTCCTTGGCTATGATCGATTGCTCAACTACCTATAATGCATTAGGATAGGGTCACTACTACATGATCAAGGTACTTATTCATATATTTGCTATGGCAGGAGCGTTGCTTCTTATAGCCCAGTTTGTCCCAGGTATTGCAGTGGCAAGCTTTTATACAGCGCTTATTGTCGCACTGTGTTGGGGTGTTATAAGTTTGACTGTCCGTCCGGTGCTGGGGCTTTTGACTCTGCCTATTAACATGCTCACGCTAGGGCTGTTTTCTTTTGTACTAAATGCACTACTATTTTGGCTGCTTGCAACCTTGGTGCCGGGATTTAGTGTCGAAGGTTTTATCCCTGCGCTCGAGGGCTCCGTGATACTCCTTATTGTTTCTTGGGCGCTGCACGCAGCTCTATAATATATGTCACTCATAGACGAACTTACTATATTTGCCCGTGCAGGTAATGGTGGCGACGGCGTGGTGCGCTGGCTGCACCTTAAGGGTCAAGAATACGCGGGGCCCTCGGGTGGTAACGGTGGTAACGGTGGTAATATGTACATCCGCGGTGTGCGAGATATAAACCTACTCTCGCGATACCGAGGTGAGAAAAAATTTGAAGCACAAGATGGCGACGCGGGCGGCAACCGCAACAAAGATGGACGTGGGGGGAATGATTTTACAATAGACTTACCGGTTGGCTCTGTTGTGCGCAACGGCACCACGGGGGAAGTGTACGAACTTTTTGAAGAGGGCGAGGTATACATGGTGCTCAAGGGTGGTCGAGGAGGTGCCGGGAACGCGGTTTTTAAATCCTCGGTTAACCGATCTCCAACGGAAAGTACAAAAGGTGTGGAGGGGGAGTCTGCAGAGCTACGTATAGAGCTGCGTCTTATTGCTGACGCAGGCTTTGTCGGGCTGCCCAATGCTGGCAAAACGTCGTTACTTAATGCTCTAACTGGCGCCGAGGCAAAGGTAGGGGCGTACGCATTTACCACTCTCGACCCAAACCTTGGAGCCTTGTACGGCCGTGTCTTGGCCGACATTCCGGGGCTTATAGAAGGAGCGTCGGATGGGAAGGGGCTTGGGTTTAAATTCCTCCGACATATTGCTCGTACCAAACTCCTAGTCCACTGTGTTTCGCTCGAGCCAGTCCTTGGGGCTTCCGGAGAGTCAGAATCTCCGCTTGCAAACTACCAAAAAGTACGAGGAGAGTTGGATAAGTTTGAGGGAGGTGTGCTCGCAAAAAAGCCAGAAATAGTGGTTTTAACAAAATCGGATACCCGAGATACTAAGGAAATCAAGGATATTTTAGATACATTTAAAAAAGAAGGTAAAGTGGCAACCATTGTATCTGTTTTGGAAGATGCTTCTCTTAAACAACTCAGCGATACCATTATTGCGGCTCTGGGGTAATATATACGCATGGCAGTGTATCGACCAACTATTGGGCTAGAAGTCCACGCCGAGCTTAAAACAAAAACTAAGATGTTTTGTGCCTGCCGCAATGCCCCTGACGAGCGTACACCTAACCTGCATATTTGCCCGGTGTGTATGGCGCATCCAGGTACTCTGCCAGTTATTAACCGCGAGGCGGTAGCCAAGGTATTGTTCGTGGGGCAGGCACTAGAGTCCACCCTTGCCGACTACTCTGAGTTTGACCGCAAGAGCTATTTTTATCCAGATATTCCAAAAGGATACCAAATAAGTCAGTTTGCATACCCACTTGTGTCAGATGGCACACTACACAACATCGCTATAACGCGCATCCATTTGGAAGAAGATACTGCGCGGTCGCAGCACGTAGGGGAGGGTAGTTTGGTTGACTATAACCGAGCAGGGGTGCCTTTGATGGAGCTTGTAACCGAACCTGTCATACACTCTGCAGAAGATGCGGGTGCGTTTGCACGCGAGTTGCAGTTGTTGCTACGCACCTTGGGCGCGAGTGATGCCAATATGGAAAAAGGCGAGATGCGTGTCGAGGCAAACATATCTGTGAGCCAAGACGATACTTTGGGTACCAAAGTCGAGGTAAAAAACCTCAACTCCTTCCGCAGTGTCGAGCGCGCTATTGCTTTTGAAGTGGCTCGGCAGTCTGCCTTGTTGGAGCAGGGTGGGCAGGTGGTCCAAGAGACACGTGGATGGGATGAAGGAAAGCAAATCACATTTTCTCAACGTAAAAAAGAGTCGAGTCACGACTACCGCTACTTCCCAGACCCAGATTTGCCTAAACTAAAAACTTCAGAAATCCCAGAGTTCTCGAGTGCTCGTTTGAGCGAGCTACTTCCCGAGCTGCCGTGGGCACGTCGATCTCGGTACACTGCTCTGGGCCTCAAATCAGACGATGCGGACATGTTTGTACGAGAAACATTGTTAGGTAATTTTTTTGACAAAGCCGTTGTGGGTGCTGAGCAAAAAGAGGCGCTACTTATTGCAAACTATATAGTGAGCGACATTGCAGGTGCGCGCACCGCGGGTACACTCGCCGATATATGGCTGCAGGAAACGCAAAATGCAGATCACGTGCGCCAGCTTATACAGCTTATTGCAAAAGGGGAGCTATCTTCTCGTGGAGCAAAAGAGACGCTCGCGTACATGTTTGTTGATGCACGTGCCCCACAAGACATAGCAGGAGCATATGGTTTAGTGCAGCAAAGTGATGAAGGCGCGCTCGCTAAAGTTATTGAGCAGGTGGTGGCCGCGCACCCCGATGTAGTTGCAGACTACAAAGCGGGCAAAGAAGCGGCACTACAGTTTTTAGTGGGCCAGGGGATGAAGGAGTCAAAGGGTGCTGCCAACCCAGGGAGTCTACGAGAGCTATTTAAAAGCACTCTTCAATAGGATGTAGAAACAGTAAGAAAATCCCGCCTCAACTTGGCGGGATTTTTCGTTTCCATGTATAATTCTCGACATGGATGAACTAGAAATATCGGGTAAGCGGTATCTCTCCTCAAAACGCGCCGCCAAAGAACATAAGTACCATGCCGACTACATAGGGCAGCTCATACGGGCTGGTAAAGTAGTGGGTACTAAAGTTGGACGTGCGTGGTATGTCGAAGCAGTATCGCTCGACGAATATCTTGCAAATGAGTCTACTGCAGCGCACGGTGCCCCTGTGTCACAAGCGACAAGCCAACATGGTATTTCGATACAACCGCATGCGATACAAAGTACAGATAAAACTTTTTCACTTTCAGTAAAAAAAGAACCTCCGCACATACAGATAGAAAGTGGTGCCTCTCCTGTAGAAAAAACACAGACACTCCGTTATATGGCTGACGAAGGACCGGTGTTTCCTGTAATACAAAAAACAAGCCAGATATTTGACGCGCGTGAGTTTGCACACACTACCCCAAAAATAATGCCACAGACTTCTGTACAAAATAGCTACACACAAAAGAAGTTGCCCGTGCTTACGCTTATCGTAGCTGCTGTTTTAGCGGGTGGGGTAACTTTTGCTGTGGTACTTTTTACATCAGCAAACCTCTTCTCTACTGTTGTAGTGGAGCAAGGTAAGCCAGCTGCAGCGGGATTTTCTTTCGAGTAAGTACTCGGCGTCATTTTTATAGTATAGTCAAATTATCTATTTTGGAGAGTTTCGAAGCACAAAAGCCAGCGCCTGCTGGCTTTTGTGCTTTTTAGGTCCAAGAGCTAGAAAAAGAAGAAGGTTCCAGTTTATAAACCTCTGATAGGCGAGATATCGGCTATACAGGCACAAAGTAACTTTATTTCTAGTCTTTTCTCGTTTGGGCAATATTTTTATTTTTTAATAAAAAGAGCATAATTATTTTTGTAAAGCAAGACTTCTTCTGAGTCAGTGAGCATCTTTCTTTCTCTTTGGATGTAGAAAGTGATTCCAAGCGTTCTTTTAAGGTGTTTTTTACTTGCAATAAAAAACAAAAAATATTTTTTATATCCACAGTTTTTTTCTTGTACAGCAAATGAAAAAAAAATTTCTCGTACAATGTATTCAGTACACCCGAACTCTCTGGGAAAACAAAAGACTTATCGGCATTATGGCATCTACGAAAAAAAATTATTATCTAAGCGGAAAATCCTTTCTTCCTGCCCGTGTCACAGCCCAAAAATTGGCCTGCGCGCCTG
>CALQZN010000024.1 GCA_943349675.1 Candidatus Nomurabacteria bacterium | reverse complement strand
CTTGCCGCGCCAATCTATCACCTGGTCAAAGGGCAGGTTGTGGCGTTGTGCAATATCAAAGTCGGCCTGGTCGTGCCCTGGAGTGATGGTCATTACGCCGGTGCCGAGCTCCATGTCTATCGCTTCGTCTTTAACAACAGTTGCAGTTATATGGCCGTTTATCCATTCCAATTCAAATGTATCGCCGGCTTTGTACTCTGCGTAGCGAGGATCGGCAGGGTGCATAACGACGTACTTGTCGCCGAACTTTGTCTCTGGGCGGGCGGTTGCGATAGTAAATGGGCCATATTTTAGGTAGTAAAAGTTGTCCGTGCGTGTTTCTCGCTCGGTCTCGAGGTTAGAAAGTGACGTTTGGTGCTTGGGGCACCAGTTGACGATGCGCGAGCCGCGGTAGAGTAGCCCATCGTCGTGTAGCTTTTGGAAGGTGTCGTATACAGTCTTTATAACCCGGTCGTCGAGTGTAAACATCTCGCGCGACCAGTCGCAGCTGGCGCCGAGCTGGCGAATCTGCCCTTCCATAAACGACTTGTTGGCAAGGGTAAAATCCATAATCTCTTTGTAGAGATTCTCGGGCTGCATGTCGAAACGCGACCGCCCCTCTTTTTCGAGCTGGCGCTCGTACACCACTTGCGTTTCAAACCCTGCGTGGTCGGCGCCTGGGAGCCAGAGTGCTTTTTTTCCCCGCATGCGCTGGTAGCGGACCATAATGTCTTGGATGGTGACAAACAGTGCATGGCCCGCGTGGAGGCTGCCGTTGGCGTTGGGTGGAGGCATGATAATCGTAAAAGGCTCACTGCGCTCACCCGGCAAATTGTCCGGGTTAAAATAGCCGCTTTCCTCCCATTTTTTATATATATCCGCCTCAACCTCCTGTGCGTTGTAGGGTTTGAGAAATTTCTCGGGCATAGCCTATTCTAGGCTATTTTGGCGCTAAAATCGAGAACCGGTTGCTGTAGGCGCGCACCTCGCTTTTTGGAGTGTCATCGAGCCCCGACAGTGCGCGGGCGAGCGCAGCTTCGGCTATCATGACGCCATTGTCGCCCGTTATAGACAGGTCGGGGAGCCGGAGTTCCACAGCTGGAAAATTTTCTTTCAAAAATTCTGTCAGGCAGTTGCGCAGGTATGTGTTTGCCGCAACACCACCGCCAATAACAAAAGTTTGGGCACCCGTTTCTTCTAGGGCACGCTGTGTCTTGGCAATAAGCACGTCACCCACCGCGTCTTCAAACTCGCGGGCGAACATTGCAACCTGCTCTGGCGACAAATTTTGTATGCCACCCAAGTCTCGCAATGCGTACAATACGGCAGTCTTGAGGCCAGAAAAAGAGAAGTCTAGGTTTTTGCTGTGCAGCATGGGGCGAGGTAGCGAGAGAGAAGAGTTGTCGAGCAAATGGTCTGGCCTCGCATTGCCGACTGGCAGGTTGTCGGCGAGCGAGGAGATCCGAGGACCTTTGTGAGATAAGCTCTTCTCTCGAGCTTCACTTGCGAGTTTGGAAATCTGCGGACCGCCTGGGTAGGGCAAGCCCAGCATACGTGCAACTTTGTCGAACGCCTCGCCTACCGCATCGTCTTGCGTCTCGCCAATCACCTCGTATTCAAACCAGTTTTTCATCAACACAAATTCAGTGTGTCCGCCGGAAATAAGCAATGCAAGTACAGGCAGCTGCACATTTTCGAGTGCAAAGGTTTTAAGAGTATGTGAGGTACCAGGGCTTAACTGGGCAAGGGAAGATATCAAATGCCCTTCCATATGGTTGGCGAGCAGCAGTGGTAGGTTTGTTTCTTTGGCTAGGTTTTGGGCAAATGTGATGCCTGTCCACAATGCGGGCTCGAGCCCTGGGCCCTGGGTTACTGCAATGGCGTCGATGCCTAAAGCGTGTATTGCTTCGCCGAAATTCGCCTCGAAAAAGTCCCTGCCTGCCGGCAGGCAGGCTCGGGTTCTCCCTTGCTCGTCTTCGGACGAGCTTCGGGCCAGACTATTTTCTCGTGCGAATTTTGGCTGCGCATGCATTAGCGCTTGCGTCAAAATAATGGGCAGGTTTTTTTCGTGCTCGCGTTTGGCCAAACTAGGGAACACGCCGCCGTAGTGTGCATGCAGTGCTGCTTGCGAGTTAAGTGCTGCGGCGCCTAAAAGTGAAAAGGTATATCCGCCAGATGTTTTAGTGCCCTCTACTATGGCGATACCTGTCTCATCGCATGATGTCTCTATTGCAAGTACACGCATACCTATTTTTTAAAAGAGAAGGGGAATGGTTGCCCAAACGGTACTCGAAAACTCGCGGCATTGTGGTGGCCGTTGCCACCGCGGCGCTGTGCCACTGCGGCCAAGTCTACTTCGCCGGTGCCGCGGAGAGAGAAGTGCCACTGATCACCATGCGGGTACCATACAATTGCAAATGGAGGATGTTTTTGCGCAAGCAAGTTGCCCACTTGAGAGTTAAAAAGGCGCGGCGCGTTGACGGCAAGCACACTAAACTCGTCAAATTGTACCTCTTGTGCGCTCTCGATAAATTTTTCGCACAGATAGTCGCGATACTGTGCAAATGCTGCGCCTTTTTGAATAATTTTTTCAAATTGAGTGTCGTCGGCAAAAGTTGTAGCAAGTGTGTCAAAAGTTTCAAATGTAAATGGCACAGTACTCAAATATGCGCCAACCTCACGCCAGTTTGGTAGCGAATGTCGCCACAAGTCGCCGTCTTGGATGTAGGCCAGCAGGCGAGGCAGGGGAATGCCCGCGTTAAAGTATTCCCATGTAATCCCGCTGCCAGAGCGGTTGTTGTCAAAAACATATTCGCGGACAAGCTCGACGTACTCTCGCGCACCCTCGTGATGGTCGAGCACTACAAGGCGCTTTGCCTCTTTTTCCAACTCTAGCAACTGCTCTTTGGGGTAGCTAAAGTCGGCAATATATACTTCTTTACCGGCAAGTCCCTGAGGATGTGTGTCACCATGAAATACGGCAATATATGTGGCAGAGTCCTCAAACTTTTTCCATGCGGCATAGGCCGCACCAAAGCCGTCGAGGCAGTTGCCATGGTAGAGGATAACAGTGTTTTTAGTTTCCATTGTGCGCGGTGTAGGACTTGAACCTACGACCCTCCCCACGTCAAGGGGATGCTCTACCAACTGAGCTAACCGCGCATGTATAACACGCAAAATATACCAGAAATCAATGATTTTTCCAGTCCTGGAACATCTTTTGCGTATACTGCAAAAAAGTGTTACTTTATGTTTGTTTGCAAGGAGGGGGCGCTCGCGCCAGTTGCAACACCCTCATTGGAGAGGTGGCTGAGTGGTCGAAGGCACCGGTTTCGAAAACCGGCATGGGGGAAACCTCATCGAGAGTTCGAATCTCTCCCTCTCCGCAGCTTCTATATAGAAGCAATAAACAAACGGCCCCATCGTCTAACGGTTAGGACGCCGGCTTTTCAAGCCGTTAATCCGGGTTCGATTCCCGGTGGGGTCACAAAAGACAGAAACACCTGCCCTGCGGCAGGTTTTCTGCTTTTGGGACGGGCGCAGCAATGTTTTGCATTTGCAAAACCGCGAGCCGGGGTCGCGAGACTGTGCGTGCGACGGTACGTACAGTACTTGTGACCATGGGTATCTTGATCGGTACGAAAAAATGGAAAAGCTAAACTGTTCCTGTAAGGAAAGATTCCCACTTGTCTCAAAAAAAGTTATCCCCAGTTTTACTTACAAAGGACTGACCTTTGTAAGGGGGTGGGGTTTTGCCTTACTCCAACAAAAGCAGACCTGCCATAACTCCAATACCGGCAAGCATCCATATAATTTGTAGGATAGATTGTTTTGTGCCGCGCTCGCGGTTTAGCTCGGGTATAAGGTCGGAGAGGGCAATGTAGATAAAACTTGCGGCACTCATCGCAAGGAGGGGGATGATAAGCACTTCCACCGTACTTGCCAAAAGCAGCATCACTGCTGCGCCCGCTACTGCAGCAAGTGCAGAGATAAAATTATAGATAAGAGCTTTTTTTGTCTTCCACCCGCCGTGTATAAGGATGGCAAACTGCCCAATTTCTTGCGGTATCTCGTGGAATATAACTGCAACCGTTGTTGCAACCCCCAGCGGGAAGCTAACAAGAAAACTGGCTGCTATGGCCATACCATCAAGGAAGTTATGCAGCGCGTCTCCAAAAATTGTAAGGTACACCACTGAGTGCACTTCTTCGGTATGGCTGGTGTGTGAGTGGTGCCACAACACAAACCGCTCAAGGACAAAAAAGGCGATAATGCCCGCGAGTAAGTACAGTCCTATGGAACCCATGTCATTACCTTCGGCAAGTTCCGGAAGAATATGGATAAACACATCCCCGAGGAGCGCACCTACCGAGAAGCTGACAAGGTAGAAGAGGATTTTATGCAAACGCTCTTTTTGTATGGCAAGCGTAAACACTCCAACGAGCGAAATAAGGCTGACCACAAAAACACTAATAAGCGAATATAACCAAATGGTAAGCATAGGTAATTGCTACTTGATAATGTAAGTCGTAACGAGAGTATAGTCTCTTTTTTGGTCGCTGTCTTTCGTGTGCTTAATGGGTGTGCGCGTGCCCACTTGGGCCCGTTGTATGGGCGAGCATGTGCGAGGCTATTGCAGTGGTTATAGGTACCGCAAGTATAAGTCCGATACTGCCGATTAAAATACGCACAATCTCTGTCGCAAAGAGTTCGCTGTTGAGCAAGACTGCCACGCTGGAGGTGGAAGAGTGTTGGATAAGTAACAAGAGCGGAAGCGACATGCCTACATAGGCAATTGCAAGCGTGTTAACCAACGCGCCAATATGTTCTTTGCCAATGCGTATGCCACGTTTGTACACTTCTGCTCGAGTTAAGTGTGTGCCCGCTCGAAATAACTCTTCTACTGCGACCGCTTGTCCAATTGCTATATCATACAGGACTCCCAAAAGGCCTATCATAATGCCACCAAAGAGTAGCCCTACTAAGTTAACGCCGCCATGAGTGCCAAAACTCAAGTACACCGCTTCTTCATTTGTATAGCCAGAGAGTTGCCCTGCGCTGACTACATAAAAAGCTACAATACCGGTAATGGTGACTGTTCCTATCATGCCAAGCACCGCCGCTGAAGTTGTTTTATTAAACCCATGCGTAATGTACGAGCCCAAAATAATAATAAGAGAAGATACGCCTATACTAACTACTACAGGAGAGTAGCCGCTTAATATGCCAGGCAACAGGAGGTAGAAAATTAGTACAAAGCTACCGCACAAACTAGCTAAGCCGCGTATCCCTTGTATGCCTCCGAAAAGAAATAAAAGTACAAGAAAGGCAGCTGTTAGCCAAAGAAGGATGTTGAGTCGGTAGGTGTCTGATACAGAGTATATGTCGCGTCCCTCGAGTTCGTTTGTGAGATGGCGTAGGTAAAATAGGTCTCCTGTTTTGAGTTGGGTAAAATCGTTTTCAAACATAACAACCGCGCCTTTGGCAGTGCCTTCGAGTACCTCTGCTTTGATTGTCTGTAGTTGAGATGGCAGGTCGGTGCCAGGCAAGATAATGTCCCGCTGGTTAGTAACCTCCAGTACGCGTGCTTTTTGTATGGTTACGGTATCAACCACTATCTCGGCTTGAGCGTGAGACAGTGTAGGGAAAACAAGGGTTACTAGTGCAATAAAAAATATACTCCGCTGCAACATTTCCTCAGTATAGATGAGAAGAAGTTTTAAGCCAGCGTGCCTGCTTTATATTGTGGGGGTGTATACTATTTGTATGCAAATTAAAAAAGATATGCTGCTTGTAGCCGCGGGTGCATTATTAGTCGGGGCGGTGTTTGGATATGTTGCAGGAGAGAAATCAGATAGATGGGATGGTGTACATGACAAATGGGGCTGGCGTGTGGAATCACAAGAGTCTGGGTATGGCATGCACGGTGCGATGGGTGGCATGATGATGGGGCTTAGTGGTAAAGCGGGGTACGAACTTGATAAAGCATTTTTGGATGGAATGATAGTGCACCACCAAGGTGCGGTAGAGATGTCTAAGGTGCTAGTGGCGGGCACAAAACGTCCAGAGCTTGTTAAATTTGGCAACGACATTATTACTGCACAAACAAAAGAGATAGAGATGATGCAGCAGTGGCGCACGAGTTGGTTTGGGCAGTAAAACAGAACACTCAAAAAGAAAAGGCCGCATTTTTTAATGCGGCCTTTTCTTTTTTGTTTGTCAAAAAAAGCAGTCGTAAAAAATTGACATAATTAAATATAAATTGTATTCTTCGTGCGCTGCCAGACCTCTGCAAAAGCGAGGTTCAAAGAGGATCAGGTGGTGTTGCTAGGTTCTTTCGATGACCGATCAAACAGTAGGGCGTGCAAGAGTTACACGCTTCTATCCCAACAAAGATAAAAGCGGGGGATATGGGTTCCTCGTGGTCCGAGGGTATTCCCGTGGCCTCTTCTTTCATACCGCAAACGGAAGAAAACTGAATCCCGAAGGTACCGATTTTCTCGAAGGCGAGCGAGAGATCGTTACCCCTTTTGTGGATCAAGTACTCGTCTACCGGTTGGGAACGGGTCGCCGGGGAGTTGAGGCGATCCTGTGGGCGTTTGCTCCAGATGGGAGTGGGCTGCTATGACCCGCAAGACGCCTGCCCCGTATGACGCGGATTTTCAGGAATGGGTGGACGACCTGCATGGTCGCCTATTCAGGACATACGGTCAGTGTGGGCTGCCCCTCAAAGGCGGCCCAATTTTTATTTACTGGCGCGGAGGTAAAAGAATATATCTTCTAGGGCTTTAACAGCGTCGCCTGCAGCGATGTTGTTTTGGTGGTACAAGCCGTTCGAGCAGTCGCCGGCAGACCAAATGCCTGGCAATGATGCACGTTGGCTTTTGCCATCTACTTTGACTCGGCCCCAGTCGTCTAGGTCTACCAAACCTTTTACCAAGTCTGTGTTGGCAGTCATACCAATTTCTACAAAAATCCCAGCAGCAGGAATGTCAGATATGTCACCTGTTTCTTTATTTTTTACTACTAATGTGTCGACAAACATTTTACCTTTAACCTCTACTGGTTCGGTGTTTACTAGTGCGCGCATGTTTGGGTGGGCAAGTACAGCGTTGACCGTTGCGGCATCGGCGCGTGCAAAGTCCGAGCTGCGGTGCACAAGGGTGACCGATTTTGCATACGCAAGCAGCTGTGCTGCGGTCTCAAACCCAGCATTACCGCCACCTACAACGACGGTATCTTGCCCGGTAAACATTGGGCCGTCGCACGATGCACAGTACGTAACGCCTTTGTTTTCAAACTCTACTGCGCCGGGGACGTCTAGTTTGCGACGTGAGCCTCCTGTTGCAACCAAAACTGCACATGCTTCGAATGTATCTTTATTGGTTTGGATAGAAAAACCACCTTCAATTTTTTCTACTTTTGTAGCGCGAGCGCCGATATGTATATCTACAACGTCGCTTGCATATGCGCGCAAATGTTCATCAAGTGATTTTGCTAAATCGAGCCCAGATATTTTTGGTGTGCCTATCCAGTTTTGTATTTCGACCGAGTCGGTACTCTGTCCTCCCACGCTCTCTGCTAAAAATATAGTTTTGAGTCGTTTGCGTGCGGCATACACGCCGGCTGAAACGCCAGCTGGGCCACCACCAATTATTGCAAGGTCATACATCATGGAAATAGTATATCAGTAGACAGGAGCGAGTAAATAAGAAAAAGAGGGTTAGACTTGGCCTAGCGGCCCGGAGCGCACTCTTTTTCTTATTTACTCGCGGATTTTTATTTAATCTTCGGTCGGCGAAGGAACGATGGCACTGCGCCCCACTCATCATCCTCGTCCTCTTCTTTTCTCGGCTTTACTTCGGGTTCGGGTGCAACAGTTTTTCGAGGTTCTTCTTCTTTTTCTTTTATCGGTGCCACAGGGGTGTTAAAGATTTTACCAATAGGTGCAACATCCGGCTCTTTTTCTTTACTGTCGCGGGCAAAGTTAAATAGGGGTGTTCCTCGTGGGGTAACGCCCGCGGCGGGGAAGCCAGTTGCAATAACGGTTACACGTACGTCGTTTTTCTTCAATTTATCGTCTTTAATAGCGCCAAAGATAATTTTTGCGTTTGGATCCACTGATTCGGTGATAATTTTTGCTGCCTCATGCACCTCAACCATTCCCAAATCATCGCCACCGGCAATCGCAAACAACACACCTTTTGCGCCGTTTATAGACAACTCAAGAAGTGGTGATGACACTGCAGCTTTAGCAGCAACGGCTGCGCGGTTTTCCCCTGACGCAATACCTATACCCATAAGTGCCGACCCTGCATTTTCCATCACAGCGCGGATGTCGGCAAAGTCGACGTTAATGATGCCGGGATGGGTGATGAGGTCAGAGATTCCTTCAACAGCTTGCTTTAAAATGTCGTCACAGAGTGCAAACGCGGCTTTAAGTGTCGTGTCTTTTGCGACAGTTGCAAGTATGCGGTCGTTGGGGATGACGATGAGTGCGTCCACTTCTTTACGCAACTCTTCCAGTCCTGCCTCTGCCATGCGCAAGCGCTGCTGCCCTTCGAAAGAAAACGGCTTGGTCACAACGGCTACGGTCAACGCGCCCAACTCTTTTGCGGTTTTTGCAACCACAGGTGCTGCGCCAGTACCAGTGCCGCCCCCCATACCGCAGGCGATAAACACCATGTCAGAGCCCTTCATGGCTTGCTGGATTTCTTCTTTTGTTTCTTCTGCTGCGCGCCTTCCTAAATCTGGGTTTGCGCCTGCGCCCAAGCCGCGGGTCAGGTTTTTGCCAATATGTATCTTCTTTTTTGCAAGAGAGTGATGCAAATCTTGTGCATCAGTGTTTACAACAACAAAGTCAACACCGCGCACCTTACTTTCAACCATATGGTTGACCGCATTTTTGCCCGAGCCGCCTATCCCAACAACGCGGATTCGTGCGAACGCTTCAATTTCTGAATTTACTTGGGGCATAAAATAGTGGTTTTTAAAGTTAGTCTGTCGAGACAACTTTACCACTCAGCCGCCCCTTTGCAACTTTGACAAATAAAGTTTTTTGACCTACGGTAAAAACTTTTTAAACCAACGCCATAGGTTTTTTATAACATCCCAAAATTCGTTTTCTACGCATATCTCTATGCCGCCACCTTGTGTCAGGCCCCATACAGTAAGGCCGTATGCAACTGCCCATGAGCCATCTTTAAGTTGTGTTTTGGCGGCTGCGCTGTCTGTCAGAGATGCGGTACGAGAAGGGAGTCGCAAAATAGCTTTTGCTAAGTCGGAAATAGTTTGTAGCGACGATCCACCGCCGGTTAAGATAATCCCCGCAGGCAAAAGTTCGTCTTTGCCAATTTTTTTAAGGTGTGACTCGATGAGTTTAAACATGTCCGAGACTCGCCGCGCAATGATGTCGTCGACTTTCTTTTTGGGGAATGAACTTCCAAGTACTGCGCCTTGTTTTAACTGCTCGGCATCTTCCGGTGGGATGCGCAACCCAAGCGCTAAGTCGTTTGTAATGTCTGAGCCGCCAGTGGGGAACACTTTAAGAGAAATGGGGCGTGAATCTTCAAATACAACCATCGACAGAGTTTCAGCGCCAACGTTTGCCAGCACGCAGCCAACACGTTTTTGCATTTTAGTCAGTGCGACAAAGCTGGCAGCGACGGGGG
>CALQZN010000023.1 GCA_943349675.1 Candidatus Nomurabacteria bacterium | reverse complement strand
CAAGAAATCGAAGTGTTGTTGGACACAGTACTTAGCCACTATCACACAAATGGGCGAGCGCACCTGCCTTGGAGACAAACTAAAAATCTATATCGAATTTTGGTGTCAGAAGTGATGTTGCAACAAACACAGGTTGACCGCGTATTGCCAAAGTACAAACTCTTTGTAAAAAAATTTCCTACTGTGTCTGCGCTCGCACAAGCTCCTTTATCAGAAGTTCTTTTGGTGTGGAGTGGGCTTGGGTATAATCGACGGGCAAAAATGCTGCACAATGCAGCAAAAATGGTTACAAGCGAGCGTGGGGGAGTGTTTCCAAAAACTGCTCCAGAGCTAGAAGCGCTGCCCGGGGTGGGGCCCTACACAGCACGCGCGGTAGCTATTTTTGCGTTTAACAAACCAGAGGTGTGTATCGAGACTAATATCCGTACAGTATTTACACATGTTTGTTTTCCAAAAAAGAAAATCGTTTCCGACAAAGAAATTTTTCCGTTGATAGAGAAAACACTTGCTCGCGCGCTACAGCGGGGGATACGTCCAAAAGATTTCTATGCAGCGCTTATGGACTACGGCTCACATCTTAAGAAAAGTGGTGTGCGCGTCAACAACAAGAGCGCGCACTACACCAAACAGTCAAAGTTTGAAGGCTCTGTACGCCAAAAACGCGCAGCTAGGCTGCGCGAATTGCTCAAAATGGGCGCCTCTGAAGTAGAGCTAGAGAAGTTGTTACACCCCTAACACAACAGGGATGACAATTGGGCGTTTATTTGTCTTCTCGAAGAGGAAGCGGGACACCGCGTCAGTCACGTTATTTTTGACGTAGTCAAAGTTGACTGGTTGCATACCTTGGGTAGTTTCCTCGATTGTTTTTTTGATGATGATGCGTGTTTGTTGTAGCAACTCTTGCGACTCGCGTAAGTACACAAAGCCGCGGGAAATTATGTCGGGAGATTTACGCAAGCGCCCTGTTTTGGGGTTTACGGTTGCGATAATGACAAACATACCTTCTTGTGCCAGTACAGTGCGGTCGCGGATAACTACCTCTTGGATATCACCGATGGAGAATCCGTCCACAAGGCGTAGGCCCGCTGGGGCCATCTCTTTGCGGCGGATTATTTTTTGCCCTTCGTCTTGAATCTCAATGACGCAACTGTTATCAGGGACGATTATTTCGTCTTCTCTGCGGCCACAGGCCTTGGCAATGTCGGCGTGTACACGCAACATGTAGTGGTAGCCGTGTAGTGGCATAAAGAAGCGAGGATTGATTTTTGAGTGTATCCAAAGTGTCTCATCGCGGTTAGCATGGCCCGAGGCATGTACGTCCATTATTTGTCGGTCAATTATTCGCGCACCTTGGCGAGAGAGGTTGTCTTTGAGTTTTTGCACTGCCCGTTCGTTGCCTGGCACCACAGATGAGGAGAGCACTACAGTGTCACCCGGTTTAATTTTGACGTACTTGTGGGTTTTTTGTGCCACACGCATAAGTGCCGCAAACTCGTCTCCTTGCGCACCAGTTGCAAGCACCATTATTTTATGGTCTGGCAAATGTTCAAGCTGTTCGGGGCCAATAAATGTTTTCTCATCAATCTTAATCATCCCCAGCTGCTTCACTATTTCTATATTAACTTTCATTGAACGGCCTTCCACAAGTACTTTGCGGCCGGTGCGCTCAGCACACTCGAGCATGCGCATAATACGCTCAAGCTGGCTTGAAAAGGTGCCAATGATTAGGCGGGTTTTAGTGTTTGTGATTATGTCGTCGAGATTTTTTTGCACAATACGCTCAGGCAGAGAGAATCCTGGTTTGTCAGCGTTGGTAGAGTCGGCTGCCAAAAAGAGAACCTTCTTGTCTTTAAAGTAGCCAAATTCCTTCTCCTCTTTTTCAGTAGGGATGCCGTCGATGTGGTCGAGGCGTAGGTCGCCAGTAAACACAATAAGCCCATGCGGTGTTTCGACAATGATGCCCATTGCATCGGGAATAGTGTGGGAGACAGAAAAAAATCTTACACGCATATTTCCCGCGCGGATAGTGTCTTCTTTTTCAACCTCGTGGATGTCCAAAGGTTTAAGGTTAGGAAATTCTTCTTGGCGCTTTTTGATCATCACCGCAGAGAGTCTGCGTGTGTATATGGGCGGATAGCCAATACGGTCAATAACATAAGGGATGCCGCCGATGTGGTCGAGGTGGCCGTGGGTGATAAAGAGCCCGCGGATTTTGTCACGGCGGTCTTCTAGGTATTTAGTATTTGGCAAAATATAGTCGATGCCAGGAGTGTCGTCTTCGCGGAATTGAAATCCGCAGTCTATGGCGATTATGTCGTCACCATATTCTATTACAGTCATGTTGCGCCCTATTTCTTCGACTCCGCCAAGCGGAATAATGCGAATGTTGCCTGCCTCCAGGGGTGGTACCGGCTTTTCCTCGGCTCCGCCCAACACTATTGCCCCTTGTTCTGTAATCTCGCGTGGTGGGTGAACTTGGTGTGGTTTTGGGCCCCCGCTGCGACGAAAGTCGCCGCGACCTCTGCCACGTCCGCCGCCTTGACGGGGGAAAGCGCTCCGCGTTCCCGCTGGTCCTTTTGGAGAAAATGCACGGGCTTGGCCTTGTGGTTTTTTAATTGGTTCCATAAATATACGTTATGTTTGTTAGTAAATTATTAGTTTTTAGTTTGAGCAAAAATTGGCCACACAAAGTCGCTCTCGCGGTACCATTTATATGCACTCAAAAATCTGTCACTCGGGGTCTCTATAAATTGTAGATCGAGCCCTTGGAGATCTTTAGGTACAATATACACGAAATCAGGCGCATAGAGAAATACAGCAGGAATATCTCGCGTTATCTCTGCTGTAAACTGCTGATACAGTGTCTTGCGACTTGTGGCGTCGGTAGTTTGGCGTAGCTCTGCCAGTATCTTGTCTGCAGTTGCGTTGGCGTACAGTGCAACATTAAGTCCTGGGTCAACACGTTGGCTGGAGTCCCAAAAAGCAAACAAGTCGAGTTCGCGCCCAACTACTTCGCCAAAAAGGAGCGCGTCATACCGGCGTGGTCGAATAACGTTTTGCGAAAGATCTCCTTGGTCGTACACGTGCACTTCGACCTGCGCGCCCACCTCTCCCCAGGTTTTACGTAGGTATTCTGCCGCAGTCCGTAGCTCAGGTACGTTGCCGGTTGCGAGCGAAAAGGCGAGTGTTTTCGTGGTTTTTTCTAGAGTAGTTTTTTGGAATACGCCATCTGGACCCGTTTTCCACCCAGCGTCTATAAGTGTTTGCCGTGCTTTTTCTACTAACTCTGCCTGGCTGGCAGTTGGTTGCTCTAAAGTGTTTCCTAATGTGGCAGGAGGTATTGGGCCGTGCAGGGGTGTGCCATATCCACTGAGTACATACTCCACAAGAGTTTCGCGACTCACTGCTTGGTCGAGGGCTTGGCGCACTACTTTGTCGCGTAGCACTTCTGACTGATTTTGATTAAAAAAGACTGCAAAGATTCGGTTAAGTGATGAGCGGTCAACCACTGCGTCATCTAGTCCGCTAAGTGCCGCGGGCGAGACGCTACTAGCTGTTTCTATCTCTTTATTTTTTAGCGCTTCCATTATATCGTCTTCGTTTTGGTAAAAACGAAACACCAAACTAGATAGATATGGTTTGCCAAGTGCGTACCCAGCAAAAGCATCGAGCGTGTATGAAGAAGGCACTCCCGAGGTACGGGATACCGATCTGACCATAAATGGTCCAGAGCCTATGGGCGAGCTGTTAAGGGTGCTAAAAGGCATTTCTTCCACCTCTATATTCTCCCAGAGGTGTTTAGGTAAAATACCGAGTGTCATGTTTTCTACAAAAGGTGCATAGGCTTGCCGCAAAGTAAATTTGACCGTGCGTGCATTAATGGCTTCTACTATCACACCGTTCCAGTTTGCGCGCTCTGGGCTTTTGAGTGTTGGGTCTTGTGTTTTGGTAACAGTAAACACTACGTCATCTGAGGTGAGAGGTGTGCCGTCGTGGAAGGTAACGCCAGAGCGTAGTGTAAACGTATATATACGTCCTTCGTCGGACACCTCATACTTTTCTGCCAAATCAGGTATATAGCCCCCATGCGATGCTTTAAGTAGGCCAGAATATACTAATGCTGAAAGATCGCGGTCGGCGTCGGAGGCGGCAAGGAGTGGGTTAATGAAGCGGGGTGTACCGATAATACCTTCTGACAATGAACCACCGTATGCGGGAGCGACGACTAGAAATTGTGCGTTGAGTAGATACACCAACGCTACAGAGCTGACTATTAAAAGTCCGGCAAAAAATATAAACAAAGCTCGACCACTTGCGGAAAAAGATTTCGCCGTAGTGTTTGCTTTTTTAATAAACGAGCGCGCCGGCCGAGCCGAAGAGGTGCTACGCATAAAGTATGGGGGAGAACTAATTACTAATAGATGTGAATGTTATTGTATGACCAATGCAACGAAAGCAGACAGGGCGAACAAGAAGCCCACAATAATTGTCGTATAAAACAGATATTTTTCAGTTCCACGGCGGGTATGGTATGCCGCGCTGAAGTTGTCTCCGCCAAAAGCGCCACCCATAGATGCGCCCGTCTGCTGCAAAAGCACACAGGCAACAAGTAGGACAGAAAGCACTATCTGTATGTACGGCAAGATGCCGTGTAAGGTCATTAGCAATAAAGTAGCACATTAGTCCTACCGTTGCAACAGGGGTGTATATAAAGCAAAACCACCCGCAGTCCCGGTAGGGAAAGGGGTGGCTCGCACAAGCACGTGGAGTCAGGGTGTGCCCCGCAGCGCCGCATTTTCCTTCCGGAGAGCATCGTTCTCCTTAAGGAGTTTCTCCAGATTGGCCGCTTCGTCCTGCGCCACCTGATATCCCAGGTCGCGCAGAGCGTTCAGTCGCTGATGTTGGTCCACGGTATATAACCCGAGGAGGACGATAAATGTGCCGCCAAGGGTGATCACGGTTTTACGCATATGCCGAGCTCCTTTCAAGAGCGTTTGTGGCTGCGCACGGAACTTGTACGCTGTTCTAATTATATCACCATTTGACTTGAAAGTCAAGTAATTGACTAGAGACGCTTATTGGCTATATTTAATGCGATTTTAGGGTGTAGAAAGAGGCCAATTTATTCAAGTTCCTAATGCTTTTTCGCTATGAAAAAAACTAAGAAAAAAGTTGTCGCACGCAGTGTTGCAAAAAAGCAAACTAGTAAAAAAACATCTACCCCTGCACAGAGTCGGTTTGGGACGCTCGGCGTGTTGCCTATGGGTGACCGAGTGCTCATTAGGCCAGAAGCACCAGAAGAGATGACCTCTTTCGGGCTTATTATCCCAGACAGTGCAAAAGAAAAGCCAGAGCATGGCACAGTGGTTGCAGTGGGCCCTGGCCGCCGCGGTGACGACAACGACCTAGTTCCTATGGGTGTTCAAGTTGGTGACAAAGTTATGTTCTCTAAGTACGGCTTTGACGAAATAAAAGTAAAAGGGGTTGAGTACTATATATTGCCCGAAAGCAGCATCTTGGCAGTTATCCACAACTAACCACCCGAAGGTCAGTCCTTCGTAAGAAAAACTGTGGATAACTTTTTAGCCTTTTATTCATTCACTCATTAGATTATGGCAAAACAAATTCTCTTTAACGAGCGTGCGCGCCGGGCGCTTAAAAGTGGCATAGACAAAGCGTCAAATGCTGTAAAAATCACTCTAGGCCCTCGTGGGCGTAACGTTGCACTCGACAAAGGCTACGGCGGTCCAACCATAACCAACGACGGTGTTTCTATTGCAAAGGAAATCTCACTCAGCAACAAATTCGAAAATATGGGTGCAGAAATTGTGAAGGAAGTTGCAAGCAAGACCAACGATATTGCAGGCGACGGCACTACCACGTCTGTTGTATTGCTCCAGGCGCTTGTGGAAGAGGGGATGAAGCACACGGAAATGGGACTCTCTGCCATGGGAGTGCGTGCTGGTATTGAAAAAGCTACTGCCGAGGCTGTTGTGGCGTTGCGTGGGCTAGCTAAAAAAATCCAAACCGATGAGGAAGTGCGTCAGGTTGCAACTGTCTCTGCAGAGTCAGAAGAGATAGGTAATATTATTGCTGACACTATTAAAGAAGTAGGTAAAGATGGTGTAGTAACAGTAGAAGAATCACAGTCGCTTGGTATTGAAAAAGAAATCGTAGAGGGCTTAGAGTTTGACCGTGGCTACGTGAGTGCCTACATGGTGACGGACCCTGCGCGTATGGAGGCAAGCTACAAAGATCCGCTTGTGCTTATTACCGACAAAAAAATATCGTCGGTGCAAGAGATTTTGCCGATACTAGAGAAAATAGCTCAAAGCGGCAAAAAAGAGTTGGTGATTGTGGCTGACGACGTGGACGGTGAGGCGCTTACTACGTTTGTGGTCAACAAACTGCGTGGCACCTTTAACGTACTTGCGGTAAAAGCGCCTGGATATGGTGACCGAAAAGAAGAGATGCTCCAAGACATTGCAGTTATGACTGGCGGCGAAGTGATATCAGAAAAGCGCGAAGGAGCAAAGTTCGAAAATGCGACTCTCGAGCAGCTTGGTCGTGCATCTAAAATAATCGCCACAAAAGACTCAACAGTGATTGTGGGCGGCAAGGGCGCTAAAAAAGATATCGACGCTCGCGTGGCTCAAATCCGCGCGCAGATAGAAAACACAACGTCGAAGTTTGATAAAGAAAAATTGGAAGAGCGCTTGGCAAAACTCTCTGGTGGCGTAGCGGTTATCCGTGTGGGTGCTGCAACCGAAACCGAGATGAAGTACTTGAAACTTAAAATTGAAGATGCGGTCAATGCAACTAAAGCGGCAGTAGAGGAGGGTATTGTCCCGGGAGGCGGAACTGCGCTAGTTAAGGCAGCGCAGAAAGTTGCTGAGTCGTTTGCTAAACACAAAGACAAAATGTCGGTAGATATGCGTGTGGGGTACGAAGTAGTGCTTCGTGCACTTGAGATGCCACTGCGCCAAATTGCTATAAACGCGGGCGTTGACGCGGGCGTTGTGGTAGAGAAAGTAAAACAAGCAAAAGGCAACGCTGGCTACGATGCAGTTAAAGACGAGGTAGTTGCGGACATGCTGGCAGCGGGAATTGTAGACCCGGTAAAGGTAGGGCGTATTGGGCTGGAGCGTGCAGCATCTGCTGCAGCGATACTCCTGACAACCGAGGTACTTATTGCTGACGAGCCAAAGGAAGAGAAAAGTACTCCACAAATGCCAGACATGGGCGGGATGGATTACTAAAGCACACTAACGTATACTTACAAGCATATGACACCACTGTATATTGGTCTTGCGATTATTGCTGTGCTGGTGCTTTGGGCTGTGTTTGCGTACAACCGTTTTGTGAGTATGGTGCAGCGCGGCCGCGAGGCATGGGCGGACATCGACGTGCAACTCAAACGCCGGTACGACCTTATCCCAAACCTAATTGAGACAGTTAAGGGGTATGCAACACACGAAAAAACAGTTCTTGATGATGTAACCAATGCGCGTGCACGTGCCATGGGTGCAACAAGTGACCTAAATCAGCGTGGTGAGGCAGAAAACATGCTTTCGAGCACTCTAAAATCGCTCTTCGCAGTTTCCGAGAATTACCCAGACCTCAAAGCTAATACAAACTTCCTCGAGCTCCAGCGTGAGTTGTCGGACACTGAAAACAAAATCCAAGCATCCCGACGCTTCTATAACGGTGTGGTTCGCGACCTTAACACTGCGATGCAGAGCTTCCCTGGCAATATTATTGCAAACGTCTTCCGCTTTGAGTCACGTGAGTTCTTTGAACTTGCACAAGATGAAGAAGCTGCTCGCCAGCCAGTTGCGGTCAAGTTCTAACCGAGTGAATGGCAACCCTCTACACACATCAAAGTAAAAACGTTGCAAAGACATGGGTCCTCATGACCATGTTTTTTGCCGTGGTTATGGGGGTGGGGTGGGCAATATCCTTTTACTACAACAACCCTGGTATTTTATTGTTCGCGGTGGTGTTTGCCATTGTGATGAACGTCACTAGTTATTGGTTTTCGGACAAAATTGTGGTCAAGATGGCGGGGGCAAAGCCAGCCGAGGGACAAGAGTACACAGAGCTTAACCGTATTGTCGAGAATTTAGCGATTACTGCGGGGCTGCCAAAACCAAAAGTCTACATAATCAACGACCCAGCGCCAAACGCATTTGCAACAGGTCGCAACCCCGAACATGCTGTGGTTGCAGTGACTACGGGGCTTTTGGGGATGATGGAGCGTGCAGAGCTTGAGGGTGTGCTTGCACATGAGCTCAGTCACGTAGGTAATCGCGACATGCTTGTGTCGACCGTTGCTGTGGTGCTGCTTGGGTTCATCACTCTTATATCAGACTTCTTCCTGCATTCGATGATTTTTGGCGGCCGCGACAGGGAAGAAAAATCGCATCCTATTATAGCAGTACTCTCTATTGTACTTATTGTGTTGGCGCCCATTGTGGCAACACTGCTGCAGTTGGCAATTTCGCGAAAACGCGAGTTTTTGGCAGACGCCTCAGGGGCACTTTTGACCCGCTACCCCGAAGGTTTGGCAAGTGCTTTGCGCAAAATTGGCTCCTACCAGGCGCCTATGCGCAGTGCAAACAACGCCACAGCGCACCTGTACATCAGCAACCCATTTGGCGCCAAAGCTGCCATGAGCGGCATTTCTAAGCTATTTATGACCCATCCACCAACGGAGGACCGCATCAAAGCGCTCATCGGATAGCTTGCTTTTTATACACTAATGTGTTAAGGTATTCCTTGGCACAGCGGTCTCCAGGAAGGGGAATGCGCTTGAATGCCAAATACAAAAAAGGGGAAAGCGTTTTGTTGAATGCAAACCAACGTCGTCGTTTCGGAGAAGCCTACAAGCCTCTGTTTGCGAAGATTGCCGGTGAGGCAGCCCTTGGAGGTGAGGCAACGGCAAGTTGCAACACTTTGACTCTGAACTGGAGGAAGCCCGCGGTTGACCCTGATGCTGGCAAGCCCAGCAAGAAGGCCAAACCGAAAACACGGCGCCCTACGGGCAAATAAACTGTCCCTTTGGGGTGCTACAAGACCGGACACGTTTGTGTCCGGTCTAATTTTTTTGTACACAACTAATCAAAAACTTTTGTATGTTATAGTCTAAACACTGCCGGACTTGCAAAAACCGGTATCAAAAAAGGAGGGATAAGTCACAGTGTCTTTATCACCAGACCGATCGGCTCGATGGAACGAGCCAGGCAAGCACCGCACGGTGTCTCAGGTTGCCGGCGGAGACCTCTTGGGACATCCAACACAGGGGCAGTACCATGAGCCGCCCGTCAGGGAGCCCAAAGTCAAGTTGGGCGGCCCGTCTGGCTTTGGGCGGGCTGGCTTGGCGTGTATGGTCCCATATCGAGGATCGAGGGAATGAAAACTCGCAAAGGAAGCGGGCGGGGGAAAAGTACTCGCCGACGTGGCACTGGAGAAGTTCCGCCCAACAAAGGTCGGGGCTATCTCAGGATATCATCGCCCAAAGGCAAACGGGCGAAAGGCTAACCTTCATTGGTTGGTGAATCACGGGCGGCCCTTCTATAGGGTCGCCTATCTATTTTTCTTGAAAGTTCCTCAAGTAAATGCGATAACTACACGGTACGAAAGGTGCGAACTGTTTAAAAAATGGAGGCGTCGCACCCCAAAGGGGCCCCTTCGGGGTAGTGGTCTGGTTTGTCTTAATTGCAATAAAATAAATATAAACGGAGGCGTCGCATAGCGGTCTAGTGCACCGCCTTGGAAAGGCGGCATACCGCAAGGTATCGAGAGTTCGAATCTCTCCGCCTCCGCAAAATTTTATTTTAAAACTAACGCTATTGAAATAAGTCCAGTTATAACTCCGATTGCTTGAGTTGTTGTAAGCGTTTCTTTATAGACCACCATACCTATTATCACGGCCATAACAGCACTTGCCACAGAGAAAATAATTGCACCTTTTGTAAGCCCAGATCCTGCTCTAATTGCT
>CALQZN010000022.1 GCA_943349675.1 Candidatus Nomurabacteria bacterium | reverse complement strand
AGTATTCATAGTAGGTTATACGACTTCTGGTGCGCGAGAAATGATGGTTTGATAGCCAAGCTCCTGGAGCTCGCGTGGAATGGGGCCAAAGATACGTCCCGCTTTTGGCTCTTTAGGGCCTTTGCCTGTACCTTCGATGATAACCACTGCATTGTCGTCAAAACGCAGGTATGAGCCGTCTTTGCGACGAAATGGCTTGCGCTGGCGCACCACCACTGCTTTTAAAATATCTTTCTTCTTAACAGCCTTGCGTGGCTCGGCAGTTTGTACCGACAGCACCACGATCTCCCCTATCTCTGCATAGCGCTTTTTAGAACCTCCAGGAATCTTGAAAACGCGTCCAATCTTGGCGCCTGAGTTATCGGTAACAACAACGAGTGAGCGGTCTTGAATCATATAATTTTATGCAAACACAATTTCAAACGATTTAGTCTTCGACAGTGGGCGGCACGACCGAATGGTCACCACCTCCCCTTCCTTGGCACGGTTGCCGGGATTATGCGCATGGTAACGCTTGGTATGGCGCATGTACTTTTTGTACTTAGGATGCTTTACGTAGCGCATCACTTCAACCACAGCAGTGTCCTGCATCTTGTCAGATACCACAGTACCGTGAAGTGTTTTTTTAATTAATGTCTTTTCCATACGTTATTTGGTGTCAGCGCTACGCAAGTTAAGCTCTGTCAGGCCACGCGCAATAGTTTTGCGCAGGGTCCGAGCGAGCTTTACATTGCGATTTTTACTACCTGCAACAGAAAAACGCAAGCTACGCAGCTCTTCGCGCTTTGTTGCAACAAGCGAAGTTATGTCTGCAGGAGTATGATTTTTGAGTGTTGTTTTCTTTGACATATACATTTAATGCGCTACGCGGGAGACCACTTTTGCCTTGAGCGGAAGTTTTTTAGCGGCACCCACCAACGCCTTGGTGGCAATAACGTCAGAGACGCCGTCCACTTCAAACAATACGCGGCCAGGCCAAATGTCCACCTCGTACCCTACTGGGTCACCCTTGCCTTTGCCGAGCTTAACCTCTGGAGGCTTCTGAGTAAAGGGCTTGTCGGGAAAGATGCGTACCCACGACCGGCCAGTTTTGCCGAGGCTGCGTGCAATAACCTTACGGGCGCTCTCAATTTGGTTTGAGCGCAGGCGTGCGTGTGTCACCGCCTTAAGGCCGTGGCTACCAAACGCAACAGTGATACCGCGTGACGCCACCAAGTCTCGCTTGGGGTTGCGGCGCATCGTGTGCCACTTTCTAAATTTTACTTTTTTAGGGAATAACATAAGTCAGTATTTTATTTTTCGTCTTTCTTGCCCGCGGCAAACACCTCACCACGATAAATCCATACCTTAATGCCAATGACACCAAGTGGAAGGTTTGCTCGCTCGCGTGCGTAGTCGATGTCTGAGCGGAAGGTTTGCAGAGGAATGCGACCCTTCTTAAGTTCTTCTTTACGAGACATGGACCCACCACCAAGCATGCCGCCGAGCGAGATACGTACACCTTTAACCTCACGGTTTGCCATAACTTTTTCTATTGTTTGTTTGAGCACGCGACGAAATGGCAAGCGCTTCTCCAGACCCTCAGCCACAAGGTACGCAACGATAGCAGCATTACTCTCGGGCGAGCGGATTTCCTCGATATCAAGCTTGATTTCTTGGGTTGGGAGTTTGCGTTTTGTAAGAAAAGAAATGATTTTGTTTTTGAGCTTTACCGAACCTTCGCCAGAGCGGCCAATGATAAGGCCAGGGCGCGAGGTTTTGATAATAATACGAAGCGTCTTTTCGTTGCGCTCTATTTCGATACCGCCAATATGCATACCACGAAGGTCTTTTTGCAAAAATTCGCGGAGCAAAATGTCAGCCTTGAGGTACTGTTGGTATTTTTCGCCCACCGCAAACCAGCGATGACGCCAGTCATGCAAAATTCCTAAACGATGTGCAAATGGATGTACGATTTTAGACATATTATTGTGTTTCTACTGGAGTCACTCCAGCCTTAACCTTTTTAGGGCTCTTAGGCCCCAAAGTCAACGTTACTTTGCTGCTCTTTTTGCGGATAGCTGATGCGCGACCGCGAGCGCGTGGCATTGAGCGTTTAAACACCACTCCACTATTAACTTCGATGATCGAAATAACTACATCTTGCGCCGAGGCGCCAGCATTTGCTACGGCAGACTGAATCAGCTTTGCCATAGGCTCAGAGGCACGTTTAGGTAGGACCGAAAGTAGTGCGAGCGCATGTGCAGCAGTCTTACCGCGGACCAAGTCTGCAACCAACCGCACCTTGCGTGGAGACTGACGATAATTTTGAAGTGATGCAGTTGCCATATATTATTTCTTTTTCGCTGCAGCGCCTTTAACATCTGCTGCGGCTTTTGCAGCCTGGGCTGATGCGATCTCAGATTCCTTGGCCTTTTGCTCCATCTCTTTCTGCATTTTACCGCCGTGACGGACGAACTTCTTGGTGGGAGAAAACTCGCCCAAACGGTGCCCTACCATATCTTCCGACACCAGCACCTCGACGTGCACGCGGCCGTTGTAGACGCCAAACTTAAAGCCAACCATCTCTGGGGCAATTTGAGAGCGTCGTGCCCATGTCTTAATAACCGCTGCAGTTTGCGGCTTTTGCCCCTCAAGCTTTTTGAGGAGTTTCTCGTCTACGTATGGGCCTTTTTTGAGACTGCGTGCCATAATTCGAAAATAAAACCCGCCAAGCGGGATTGGTGAGATAGTACAGGAGTTAGCCTCAGGAGTCAAATAAGGGGCGCAAAATACAAGTCTGCTTAATTTTGGCTATTTGCACTTTTTCGTTCTCTTTCTTTGCTTCGTATGCGTGAGCCATACATAAATACGCCAACCAAAGAAGCGAGGGTACCACCCCCTATAATAGTTCCCGCCAAGGGGTTCCCATATATAGTAATTAGGCACGCCACACCAAGGCCGACAACAGCAATCAAAAAACCGAGAATCTGCCCCCATTTCGACCGAGAAATATCAGAATCTATAACCTTTTTTTCTAAAGATACACGGTGAGCGAACTGCTCTTCAGCCATTTTAATTATTCGCTCAGCCGCTCCTGGAACAACATCATCAAAACGTTTTAGAATGTCGGGAGGCGGTAACGGCCCTTCGAAAGAACTCTGAAAAATTATTTCCCTAACCTCACTTCTGGGTGTTGCACCCACAACTGGACTACTACTATTTTCGGAGAGTTCTTTGTTCATGTCTTTTAAATACCATCTTCATATCATTCCCCACAGCCCGCCAATCATTTTTAACTGCGGTCATGTCCGCCTCTGCTTCTGTAGCCGAAGTGTTATATTCTTGCAGCGTGCCTCCTATATCGAGCACGCGCGACATACCCTCTATAAAAGAGGGCTCGGCAAAAAGACGGTTTGATACATACATACCCATACGTACTCAAGTATACAACTGTGTATCTTTTGGACAAGTCCAACAAGCAGGATAGTTCCTAGTTTTGAACAACTTTATTCTAAACACAGTTTTATTACTCACAACAAAAAAAGAACGCTACTCAACTACTATTTTCCCTCCCTCAAAATGATACTTGTGGCTTTTATCATGTGCTGCGCCAAGCATATCATCTACTTTAAAACTTTGCGGATCTGCCCCCTCTAGAACATCGTATGCACACGACAATCCCTCACAACTTAAGTAATACACATGGTTTTTATCCTTCAGAAATTTCTGAGAAGTTGAGACCTCGAGAGTGGGCAGGTCAACCTGTGTAGGAACCATCATTTCCATATCGCTACGGAAAAAAGTAGTAATTCTAATAGTGTGTGGGTCTGGATACCGGGAATCCGTTGATGGAATCACCGGATCTCGAGGATCTGATGAACCATCATAGGTAAAAAATACACCGCCGCCCACCTTTGCGCTGCTTACAATTTGAGTATTGGGTGGTGGTGCAGGTAACTTAGAAAAAGCAATCCAATCAGACGAATCAACGGAACTCTCCTGATTTTGAGGTTGAACACTTTTATTTTGCCAAATCAAAAAACCTACGCCTGCCACAATAATGAGGCCCAGAAGGCTCAAAATAATATTTCTTTTCATGAGAGCTAGTATACCTTGTTTACTGCTTTTTGCCGCGCTTGCCGACTCCTGCCTGCCGGCAGGCAGGTTGCGGCGATTACTGTTTTTTACTTCTCTTTCCTACTTTCCGGCGACTTACAATCAGATAGTTTGAATATTTCTTAGGAGTGCGGGTTTTTTGTCCCTTGCCCGATGGCTTACCCCAAAGGGTCTTTGCCCGGCGGAGCCCGCGGCCCTGGCGGCCTTCACCACCGCCATGTGGGTGGTCTACGGGGTTCATAGCGGTACCGCGCACCGTAGGGCGGATACCCTTCCAGCGTGAGCGTCCAGCTTTGCCAAGAGTCACCAGGTGATGCTCATCGTTGGACACCTCACCCAAGGTTGCCCAGCAGGTCTCGAGCACTTTGCGTACCTCGCTCGATGGCATCTTAAGGTCTACGTAGCCATTATCGCGTGCAATTACCTCGATGTGGGTACCTGCCGAGCGGCCAAGCTTGCCACCGTTACCCGGCTTAAGTTCCACGTTGTAGACAAAGCCACCAATAGGGACATTTTTAAGTTGCGTACGATTGCCGGGTGCGATTGGCGCATCCTCTGCAGTAATAATTTGGCTGCCAGCAGTCACGGTGCCAGGGAGCAGTGCGTAACGGCGCTCACCATCTTTGTAGAGCAAGAGGCCAATAAAGCCTGAGCGGTTTGGGTCGTACTCGACAGTCTCTACAACCGCTGGGACGAGTTTTTTGTAGGTAAAGTCTACAGCACGGTAGAGGCGTTTATGCCCACCACCTTTGTGGCGCACCGTGATGCGGCCTGCATTATTGCGGCCCATGTAGCGTTTGCCGCCTTGTGTTAGTGCTTTGTGCGGCTCAGATACGGTTAGCTTGTCTTTAAAGCTTACGGTCGTCATATGCCGACGTGATTTTGTGTATGGTCGATACTTTTTCATATAAATATTATGCAATCTCTAGCGTCTCCCCCTTTTTAAGATACACGTAGGCTTTTTTGCCGCCACGACTCTGACCTATGCGGTTTGTCTTGCGCGAGCGTACTTGTTTGCGAGGGATGGTCACCATGCGCACCATGCGAGGCGTCACTTTGTAGAGCTCCTCTACCGCAGCCTTTACCTCAAACTTGTTTGCCCCCTGCACTACGTTAAAGACATACGCACCTTGGTCAGAGAGGTAGGCGCCCTTTTCGGTAATGCGTGGCGAGAGGATTATTTTTCCAGCGTGTTTTTCCATATACTTATTGGGTCTTTACGATTTTCTTCTTCGACAAAATTTCAAACGCCGCCTTAGGGTCTGCAATTACCAAGTACTTAGTCGACAAAACGTTCAGCGGGTTTAGGTTGCGCACCTCCTCGACCACAACGTTGGCAAAGTTACCAAAGCTCTTCATGGTTGGGATGTGGACCACAGGGAGCGCCAGCAACGCTGCGTTGCGCTTCTTTTGCAGCGCAAACCCTGCTTTCGACAGGCCAGCGAGCACCATTTTTGCCTGTGCAGCTTTTGGCTCCTGCATTTCCAGAGAGTCTATAAAGATAATCTCTCCATCCTTTGCCTTGCGAGACAGTACAACCAAGAGTGCCTTCTGGCGTGCTTGGCGGTTTATTTTCTGTGCGTAAATCTTTTCATTGCGAGGCCCATGGGTCATACCGCCACCCTTCCAAATAGGAGAACGTGACGACCCGTGGCGAGCGCGGCCGGTACCTTTTTGCTTCCAAGGCTTTTTACCACCTCCACGTACCTCACCGCGGTCTTTGGTGTGCGCAATAGGCCCGCGAGCATTTGCCTGCATGGCAGTAGTAGTCAAGTGCACCAAGTCTGCGTTCCAAGGCAGTCCAAAAATACTCTCTGGCAGGTCAATCGTCCCCGACTGTACGCCTGCACTGGTGTACAGCGGCGCCTGCAAAGCGCTTGTAGGCATTTTTTCTTTCTTTGTTTTTGTAGTCTTTTCCATAAAAATATGTGGGTCTAGCCGCGCACTTCGACAAGTGTGCCTGGGCGTCCAGGTACAGCACCTGCAATTACCAACTCGCCTGTTTCAAGATGTACTTGCAACACACGCAGGTTGCGGACCGTCACACGGTCACTGCCCATACGGCCTGCCATGCGCATACCTTTTGCAACACGACCACCGGCACGTCCGCCGCCACCGCCGATGGAGCCGGGGGAGCGTTCAGAGTGCTTTTGACCGTGCGAGCGTGGACCACCGTGGAAGCCGTGACGTTTGATAACGCCCTGGAAGCCTTTTCCTTTTGATGTCGCAGATACGGTAACGCTGTCTCCTACAGCAAACGCAGAGACATCAACTGTTGCCCCTACCTCTACCCCCTCTGGTAGTGCGCCATCGCGCTGACGAACTTCTTTAAAGTGCTTTAGTGCCTTGCCTTTTGCATGGCCAAGCTGCGCTTTGTTTACATGAGATTCTTTTGTCTCACCCGCACCAACCTGTACTGCGTTGTAGCCATCTTTTTCGACTGTTTTGACCTGGGTCACCAAGACAGGAGCCGCCACAACCACTGTTGCAGCGTACGAACGACCGTCTTCTGTAAAGACAGTCGTCATTTTACCCTTTGTTCCAAGTATAAATTTAACCATGTTGTCTATTGGTCCCCGAGGGGACGTGGGCAACGCTATGTATTCGCGTCCCAAGCAATATACACGAGTGCCCAAAAAAGAGCAACTGGGTACACAAAAGCCCACCTTTCTGGGTGGGCTTTTGTGTAGAAATTTCTTTTATTGGCATTCGCTACAGCATACCCCGCCCTTTTGGAGAGCCGGGACCCTTTGCCGCACGAAACCCAATAAAAAAATCCGAGACATTCTCTCAGACCGAAATTCTGTCTTTGTGAATTCACAAACCAATGAGCAACTCGTTTCAAGTATACAGGAGAATAAATTTTTGTAAACAAAAAAAAACACTCCGCGTGCGGAGTGTTTTTTTTGGATAATTTTTCTTACACCATTTTTACATCTATTGTCACACCAGAGGGTAGCGAGAGGTTAGTGAGCGCCTCAATAACCTTGGGAGACGGGTCAATAATGTCTATCAAACGTTTGTGGATGCGCATCTCAAACTGTTCACGTGCATCTTTGTAGACGAAGGTTGAACGGTTGACGGTATATTTTTTTATCTCGGTCGGGAGCGGTATTGGGCCTGCAATTTTTGCATCATAACGCAGTGCCGTGTCCATTATTTGGCGCACTGACGCATCGAGCACTTTGTGTTCGTACGCCCGCACCTTGATGCGCAAACGCTGTACTGTTGCAGGAGCTGCCGCTTTACGCGCACGCTTTACTGGGGTCTTTTTTGTTTCTTCGGTAGCCATTTTTTCTGTTTTAAGTCTAGTTCTCTCCGACCTTGCGTCGGAGTAACCTATACTCGCTTTAGCTTACTCTTCCTAATAATTCGGCTGTTACGCAACAATCTTTGTCACAACACCTGCACCCACAGTCTTGCCACCCTCACGCACAGCAAAGCGCTGCTTCTCTTCAAGCGCAATTGGTGCAACTAGTTTTACTTTAAAGGTCACTGTGTCGCCTGGCATAACCATCTCGGTTCCCTCTGCAAGCGTTACTTCACCAGTTACGTCTGTTGTGCGGATATAGAACTGTGGTTTGTAACCTGAAAAGAATGGAGTATGGCGGCCACCCTCTTCTTTGTTGAGAATGTATACCTCGCCTTCAAATTCGGTATGTGGAGTCACGGAGCCAGTTTTTGACAATACCTGGCCGCGATGAATGTCTTCTTTTTTAGTACCACGAAGGAGGATACCTGCGTTGTCGCCTGCCATACCGCTTTCGAGCTGTTTGTTGAACATCTCGATACCGGTAATGGTGGTCTTTGCAGTTGGCTGAAGGCCGATGATTTCGACTTCCTCACCTACTTTTACTTGACCACGCTCGATACGGCCTGTTACCACAGTGCCGCGACCTTCAATTGAGAATATGTCTTCGATTGGCATAAGGAATGGCTTGTCCATCTCACGCACTGGGAGTGGGATGTAGCTGTCCATGGTCTTAACAAGCTCAAGCACTTTTTGTGACCATTCATTGTTCAAGTCGTTGCTTTCAAGCGCTTTGAGGCCAGAACCGCGGATAACCGGGGTGTTTTTGCCATCAAAACCTTGTTTGGTGAGGAGCTCGCGGACCTCTTCTTCCACCAAGTCAATGAGGTCGTTGTCGTCAACCATGTCTACTTTGTTCAAGAAGACGATAAGGTTACGAACACCCACCTGCCACGCAAGGAGTACGTGTTCACGAGTCTGAGGCATAACGCCGTCAGTTGCTGCAACCACCAAGACTGCGCCGTCCATTTGGGCGGCACCGGTGATCATGTTTTTGATGTAGTCGGCGTGGCCTGGTGCATCGATGTGCGCGTAGTGGCGCTCAGGAGACCAGTATTCGGAGTGGTGGAGGGCGATGGTAATACCGCGTGCCTTTTCCTCAGGCGCGTTGTCGATACCGTCAACGCCTTCAACGCGTGCGCCGAAGCCTAAGTCCTTTGCCATGTCGAGGGTGTGCAAAATAGACGCTGTAAGCGTTGTCTTGCCGTGGTCGACGTGACCGATTGTGCCGACGTTTACGTGCGGCTTTGCCCGTTCAAATGTTGCCATATAGATTCTCTGCTATTGATAAACTAAAATAATGTGAGCAATAGGAAACCACGCACGGATGCGTTGTGGCAATACTAACAAAGCAGGCAAAAAAGCGCAACCAATAGGCTACCGGTTTATAGTAAACACACCACTGTCGTCTGCATCGTACTCGTAGGAGTTGTCAAAACCATTTCCTGCAAGCAACCGAGCGCGGATGTAGTAGTCGCCGCGTAAGTCCATACCACAAAGGCCATTTGGATACTGCATAGTGCAGTAGTAGCTTGGTGTTGGCACTCGCCAACTATATGAGCCGCTGCGTCCTTCAACCACGGCAATGGTGCCGATGGAGCGTCCAGACTCGGTAAAGAGCTCGAGCGCCACCGAGCTATTTGACGGCCGGTCCTCTATTGTCCACTCAACACGCAGCGTGTCGCCTTGTTCTACATCATCGCCACGGTCAGGCTCTTCTATCGCTATAGAAGCATCATTGTTGTTACTACTATTGCGGTTATCGTCTTCTACACGGAAGGTTGCACGGTCGCGGTCAATATTGGTTACAGTTACTTCATAGCCCATGTAACGAACACTCTCGTCCTCTTCTACCACAAAACTCTGCTCTGGGTACCAAACAGTTGCACAATACACACCTTGCGGACACGATACTCCGAGAGTTATACGAACTGAGTCGCGGCTACCCGAGCGATAATAATAGGAATCGTAGCCGTCTATTTGATTGAATGTAAGGGTAAGCTCGCCACGGTCTTCGTGAGCGATTTGAACGGGATAGAGTGTAAATTCTCGATCAAGACGAAACGTCTCATCCGAATATTGGCCCGGATATGGGTAGGTAGGGCCTGGGTATGTAGGATAATATCCTGGGGTGGTGGGCGTAGGGTACGAAGGGTTGGGATACGTGGGGTACGTAGGATAGCCCGGATACCCCTGGTTCCCATTTAGAGCGGCTGCAACCGACTGAATGGCAGCAGGACTAGCATTAAAAGACTGGAGAAGCGATATAATCGCCTGAATTTGTGAACTTGTAAGCTGTGCAGCGCTCGCTCTCTGGGCACCACCCAAAAGCAGAACGCCCACAAAAACTGCCAAAGTAGCCTTTATAATCGGTGATTTCATATAGATAAAGACGTATTACGTATGGATACCCTTACACGCTAACACCTTTGACACAAAAAAGAAACCCCCGCAAGACCTAAGGCCTTGCGGGGGTTTCGAGCTCAAACAATGCAGATTTAGTACAACCCGAGCACAAAGAAGGTGTTCGATAAAAAGTCGGTAACCAAGTTAAATGGAGCTGTCATACTTACTGCAGCAGAGGCAAGCAACATGCT
>CALQZN010000021.1 GCA_943349675.1 Candidatus Nomurabacteria bacterium | reverse complement strand
GGAGCCATAAAAGCTGGGTTTGCATACATAGACTCCAGTTACGCAAAAAGTTCGTACTATGCAGTAGGGTTCTACCACAAAGACACGCAAGACGTACCCCTCACACTTGGGCTTATAGATGAGTGGTTTGCCGATGCAGAAAAAAAAGGATATAGATTTTTACATCTTGGGCAGTTTTGGCGGCCTGGCGAGAGTCGTGCATGGAAAGGATTTTCTTTATTTAAATCAAAATTAAATCCTATATATATTGCGTATCCACCACTACTTTGGCGATTTGCGCGAGGTAAGGTGTTTTAAGTGTGCTATTACTAGAAAGTTTGGCTTTTTTGTGTACAATTGTGGAGTTCAATAGGTTGAATCCCCGCCCATAGCTCAGTTGGTAGAGCAACTCCCTCTTAAGGAGATGGTCCCAGGTTCGAGCCCTGGTGGGCGGACAAAAGTCAGAAACACCTGCCCTGCGGCAGGTTTTCTGCTTTTGTCCGAGGCGCAGCTATGTTTTGCACTTGCAAAACAGCGAGCCGGGGTCGCGAACGAATTTGCTGACGAGCAAATTCAATTTGTGACGACCAAGATCCGAGGCGAAACATTTAGACAGAGGCACCAAAACCATTACTATGCTATAAAATCATAGTAATCGCCGGGGTGGCGAAATGGTAGACGCACTTGCCTTAGGAGCAAGCGAGGCAACTCATGGAGGTTCAAGTCCTCTCCCCGGCACCAAAACAGTTGAGCCCAGAGCCCGTCTCTGGGCGATTACTGTTTTTGATGAGGGAGGGACGAGAAAGTGAGCGCGGGGTACCCAGCGAGCACGCTGGGTCGCGCGAGCAGGACCGAGAAACTTTTTGGAGCGACTGGCGAGAAAAAGTGTTCTTGGCCAAGTCCTCTCCCCGGCACATACTTGACAAGTTTTGAATAGCATACTATAATAAACTCTGGACAAGGAGGTACCTAGAAATGCGTACGATGCTTTTGGCTACCGTTGGATTGCTCTGCCTTGCTGGCTCCGGCAAGGCAGATGGACCGCTGCGTACCGGCTGGTACACGGGCAACTCAGCTTGCCCGTTTATCGAGGGGCTTGCAGTCGCTTCAATGCCGGCCCAGGCAAAGGACTGGCGGGCACCGGCTTGTTGCGAAGTGCCCATGTCAGTCCCTGACAACGAGGCACTGAATCTATGCCTGAGCTGGGGCTGGCGCAAATCCCCTGGAGGAGGTTGGATCGGGCCAAACCAACAAGCGTCCCGATAGAGAATCCACAACTTACATCCCCACCGAACACTTTTCGGTGGGGATACTTTTTTACAACTCAAAAATCCTTACTTTTAGGGGTATTTTTAGACCTTCGGCAACTTGACAAAGCAGTACATATAATGGTATAATTAACCTAATGCGGCCTGGTACCGCAATGGACCTTAACAGTCAGGAAAATGTGACATGAGTGATACCCCCACTACACTAGATGACGCAGAAACTGCCCAAGAAGCAGCGAACGTTCCTACCTATCCAACATACTATTTGAAAGCGCTAGGATCGCTATTCTTACTGTATTTTGGTGGTGGACTCCTTCTGAATCTACTGGGAATCGATCTATTCATTTTTGGAGGTCGTCTGCCTCTTGGTTACCCCATTATGGCAATAGGGGCAGCACACTTCCTTACAGGGCTCCAGATAGTCAGAGCTGACGAAATTGGTGGAATAACCGTCTTGGGAACACCAACAATACAAGTTACTGGAACCCTTGTGTGTACCCCTGTCTTCTTGTCCGAACTCGAAAAATTTACAGCAAATACTATCGAGTTTGAACTGCCGGCCGATCCGCAACATATCTGGCGGGAGGAATCAACTCCTCCTGTCGGTTCAAGGGCGCGGCCCCCTATCCGAATTACATTCGCCGAGGACAAAGATTCGGACGATCCTCTCAAAAGGCGTGTAACTGAAGAAGTTGTGTTCTTTGCTCGTATACGAATAGAGAATTTCTTCAACTTCTGGAAGCGGATAGGCAGCCTGGACGAAGCACGTCACCAGCTCGAAGATATGGGGGTAGCAATACTCTCTGCAGAACTACCAAAAGTAACACTGTCCAAAGCGATTGAAGATATCGCCACATACAGTGAGCAACTGCAGAAGGACATGCGGAACTCAACACGAAGCTGGGGTGTCCGGATAGTGGACGCACGTGTTAAACAGTTTGCTCTTGCAAAAAATCTAAATAAGGCAATACAAGAGCGGGCCGCCAGTGTGGCGAACAAACAGACAACAATTACCAATGCCGAAGCAACCAGAACGGCTACCACTCTACAGGGAGAAGGTGTTGCAAATGCAGTACGTGCCGAAATAGATGCTCGAACAGGCGGCTTAAGCAATATGGCCACCACTCTAGGAGTCGCTTCAGAAGCCGTCCTTGCTTCTGAAGTGGCTCGCAACATAGCATCTGGCCCCAACAATACAGTTATCGTGGGGACCCAAGGTGTGACGGACCTACTGGGCATAGTCGCCGCAGCACAAAAGGCGTTTCCCCCGAAAGGAAGTGCGCCTGAACAAACAGGAGGTACAACATGAATCTTGCCAACATCTTACTTGGGATTGGAATCTTCGGCGCTGCTTGTGGCATTTTTTGGTGGGCACAACAAAAGCCAGCCAAAAAAACACAAGTTCAGGCAGAGGTTGCTGAGCCAGAAAAAAAGAGTCGTTTGACTCTTACCACTGGTGTTGCTGGTACCAAAACGATCGTCACCAAGATCAAACCCCACTTCCAAGGGACGTTTGGGGTATCAGCACTCGTGATACTCTTCTGCGCCGCCGGCTTACTGTGGGCGGTGTCGGGCTCGGGAGAATACCTCTGGTTCGTAGTGCCAGTGTTGCTGGTGATGGCGTTCTTGATCGTAAAGGTTTCCAATACGGTCAAGAACGAGTTTGCGCGCGGCATGATCTACGTCGTGATCGCAATTGCTGCAGGGGCAGTCATTCTGCCACAGCTCCCCGGCAGCACGCCAGCACAGCCCATACAGTACACAGCCAACCAGCTGAACGAGCTGGACCAGCTGCACCGTGCGTGCCCGGGCGAGATGGTGAACTTCACGTTTCTACCCACCTACCAAGAAGTAAACCGCTCGCAGTGCTTGGTCTACTGGTGGATCGGTCAAAACGATATGTACGTGCAAGATGCCGAAGGCAACGAGTGGGGTCCGTATTGCGAACGACCTGGGTGTCTTGACCCGAAAGTCAAGGTCACGCACAGCATTCGAGCACTCAGAAGTGCTCGAGGAACTTTCGTCGGACAGATCAAGAAAGTCCCCGACTACGGTACACTCAGCTTCTACTACGGCAGACGCTAGTACAAGCAAACGGCCATCCTCACAAAGGATGGCCGTCTTTTTTTATCTAGTTTAAGAGTACGGTATCCGTACTTGTACAACCTCTGCAATAAGTCGAATAATAGCAAAAGCCGATGACATCACAAACATACCTACGAGCCCCCACAACATGTGCTGTTTGCCCTTGTCCGCGTCATGCGACCCCCGGCTCAAGTTCCACAAAAACTCCACCAAACCCCACAAGAATATGACCAACCCTACAGCAAACAAGAGCGCAAGGAGAGGATTTACAAGAGTTCGGTTAAACAAGTCTATAAGTGACTGTGGACTCATCCAAATTTATCGACTAAAACCTACACCCGGTACACGTGGGAAGGTTGGGACAGCTGACCCTTGGATACCTAGGGCACCTTGCGCCATTGTTATAATGCCCCATATGGATACCATCACAAATAGAGCTATCAAACCCCAAACCATAATGTTTTTGCCCGCCGCACTTCCTTTTGCGCCTGCAAAAATGTACCGGACCAGTCCCCAAAAGAACGCAACAACAGCAAGACCAATAAGTAGTGGCACTGCAAGAGAAACAAGGTCACTTACTCCAGCCACAAAAATACGCAACGGAGCCAAGGTTGGGCCACTTGAAACAGTTTGAGTTGGGCCACTTGAAACAGTTTGAGCAAACGTAACTAGAGGCAAAACAAACAGAGTTGTAAAAATGAATGCTATTTTCTTCATATTGAATATTAGTTACTACCCTCCAACTGTAGCAACCCACACCAACAAGCACAAGACAAACCTGTGGATAGCGACTATGGGAGGAAGGCTGTTTGTGCCATTCCCAATATCCCCCACACCGACACCATTACAAACATTGCCACAAGTCCCCATACCATCATGTCTCGCCCGTATCCATGGGCCTTAGGGCTCGCTGATTGGTAGATATATTTAACAATACCCCACAAAAATATAACCAACCCAATACCGATCAACACACTTACGGTACTCCTAATAAAATCAACAAGTGTCGTAACTAATCCGGCAAAAGTCATAAGTTATGATGATCGACATGACCCTACGCCCGGGGCACCACTCCCCGCCCCTAAGGTGTTTACGGTGCTAGCAACTATCTGCCCAAGCATCCACGCCCCCAAAAAGAGCATAATACCTAAGATTACGTACTTAAAGTTTGTCCGTGCACGAATAAGCTCTTTGGGGTTACCACGTGCTTTTACAAACAAAAAACCTGCATAGACCAAAAAAAGTACGGCTATGGGGACTCCAAAGGCCAAGAGTACCCCCAAAAGTTTTTGTAATAGTTGGCAAATACTACTTATCCCATCCAATGTGTTAAGTAGGGTAATTGAGTTGGTTCCTCCGCCTCCACCAGGATTTGGATAGATGGTGTTCGACCCTGCTCCACCTTGAGCTTGTACCAACAATGGCGTAATCAAGAAAAAAATACCAAAAAATAAACCAATGAATGTTGAATGTTTTACAAAAAATTTCATACTTATCGTATCTGTTTCTCTCGCAGTAGCGCCCCAAGCGACAAGCTGACCTCTGCAACAGCACTGCTCAACTCGGACTTACCGCTTATTACTGATTCTATCATGCCGGCAAACAGCGTATCTGTCTTTTGTTTATCAACGTCGAGCCATGCGCGCGCCACAAGCGCCGACTGCACAAACACTGCTTGTGCAGCATCCGCAGAGGTGTCTACTACTACATCTCGGCGTACTGGCGGCAACTTGTTTGCTTGTGCAAATGCAAGCGCCGCTGCGGGGCCAGTGAGTATTTGTGCCGCAGTAAGCGCCCCAGCAGCATTTGGCGCACTACGAGACAGGGCAACGCCGGTCATTTGCCCAAACGTGAGCGTTGTGCTATTGCCTTGTATCTGAGGCAGCGGCGCCACCGCAAAGCGGAGGTTTGGGTTGCGGGCTTTAAGCGCTTCGTAGTCACTTGCCATACCAAAATACAACGCTACATCGCCTGCCGTAAACGCGTCTTGCGACTTTGGCAGTGATCGGTTCCACGAGTATGTGGTTTTTGATGGGTTTGCAAATTCTGTATAAAACTTTAATGCCGACACCGCCGGGTTTTCGGGCATGTTTTGTGGCGTCGTACCAAACACGACCACCTGTATACCACTGGTGTCACGTGCAACAATGGAGTCGCCCGCTTGCAAAAAAAGCGTAGTAAGTATTGCTTTCGCGTGAGAAATATTTTGCCATTCCCCCAGCGCTACGGCGCTCTTTTGTATGGTAAGCGACGGGTCTAGTTTAGTTATCTTTGGGGCCAGGGTAATAAGTTCGCTCCAGTAGCGGGGCGGTTGCGAGACCCCAGCGCCGGCAAGCATGTCGCGGTTCCAATACATAACCAGCGGGTCAACAAGCAGCGGTAACGCAAGCGCACCCTGCTCGGTCAAAAAAAGTTGCCCTTCGTCTATGTAGGAGTTTATAAAGGTTGATTGAGAGATCACACTGTATGGCACTACCTGGATTTTATCTGCAAACAAAAATACTTCGTCTTGACCTATAAAAAACAAATCAGGCCCGGTGCCGCTTGCCATGGCGTTTATCAAGTCGGCAGCATATGTACTGGGTTGCCGCTGCACATAGCGCACATCCGACAATTCTTTATTGGCTTGTCGCAAATTTTGTAGTACTTGGTCTACAGTTGTCTGGTCGAGAGTCCCCCACACGGTCACAGCACCAATATTGCTTTTACCACCAATCCCACCAAACAGCGCAAACACTGCAACGCCAACTAAAATAAGCAGGACAAAAATCCCTGTAAAAATAAGTTGGAAGTTAGACATTTGCATATGGTTCAATTGTGCGCCCTCTTACGTTTTTTTGCGAACAACAAATCCCCAGTGGTACGCCCCCGCAGGCACACTATCTACATAGGTAAACCCATTTTGGGTAAACAGCTCATGCGCAGCACCCTCCGCGTACACATGGGTTTCGTGTGGCCCCAAGCCCCCAAACGACCCCGCCCAGTCAACCACAAGCGCGCACCCCGGCCCCCACGGAGAGTCTGGCCCTCCTGCCCGTAGCACTCTGTACACTTCTTGTACAAGAGCTTTTTTGGCTTCTACAGCAAAGAGCAGGTTTGCCACAATACAAAAATCAAACTGACCCGATGGCAAGTGGCTGCCATTTTTTGACTCGACGTCGCCGTGCACCACTTCAATATTATGCAAACCCTCCACTGCTGCCAAATTTTTAATACGCGACAGCAAATCTTGTTGTATATCAACTGCCCACACCACACCCTTAGGGCCAACCGCACGCGCTGCCGCGCGAGTAAAAAATCCCGACCCAGCACCCAGGTCTGCTACGTGCATACCCTCTTGTATCTTGGCACTCTGCACCACTTTTGCAGGGGTTAAAAAAGCACTTCCATCCATTACCTATCAGTATACGCCATAAAAATCCCTACCCTCTCTATTTGACCTTCCTTCTTCCTCTTCTTACCCAATGTACAAAGGATTGACCGCCCGCGTGTGGTATATCTACAATTCTCTTACCACAATCAGATGTAGGTGGAAATGTTCTGGGACGGACTTCGTTTTATGTGTCGCTTCTATAATAAACTGGTAGTTGTCATTAAGATACGTTGGTTTAATAGTCTGCAATTCCTGCTTTTCTTCTTCCGTAAGCTCCCCCTCTGTCACATGCCTAAGCGGCACCAACATATGATGTTTCTCTGCAACCTTATCGTAAGGAAAATCGTTAACGATAACTTTCCAGTATGTAAATTGCTCCAGTGGCGTATTGCGACACAATGGACAACCTTGTTGTAAACCACCAGCGTCTCGCCACTGCTTATACGCTTCTTCAATTGCTGTAGTACGTAAACTTACCATGTCCGGCAGTATACACCCAAAAAATTCCTTACATAGCAACACCCTTTCCCCACTTACTTACAAAGGTCAGTCCTTTGTAAGTAAAACTGTGGATAACTCTAAACAAACTTACACAGGTCTCTTATATTTTTACAATTCTTTTACCACAACTAAATGGAAGTGGAGGTGCCCAGGGATGGATTTCCCTCCTCGCGTTGGTTCTAATATAAACTGGTAGTGATCATCTAAATATCCCTGTTTTATTGTTTGTAGCTCCTGTTTTTCCTCTTCGTTCAACTCTTCTTCTGTTACATGCCGCATCGAGACAAGCATGTGGTGTACCTGTAAAATTTTGTCATAAGGGAACGCGTTTTTAAGAATTTTCCAGTGTACAAACTGTTGCAACGGCTCTTCGTGGCACAAAGGACAGTGTGTAAGCCCACCGCGCGCAATATGCGCTTGGTATTTTTCTTCAGTCTCGGGTGTCCGTAAAAATGCCTGCATATTTAACAGAGTATACACTCAAAAAAATCCCTACCAACCGGCCTTATGTAAAGCCACCAAATTTACAAAGGTCAGTCCTTTGTAAGTAAAACTGGGGATAACTGCTCCGATACGCTCAATATCTACTTTCTCAAAGTCTTTATAGGTGATCATGCTCGCAGTGTACAAAATATGACCCCCTCGTACATCTTGTATGAGGGGGTCTACGGACCACCAGTAGTGCCGACTCGACTCTAGAACACGCGTGCCTTGGGGTGACCCTCGCACCACTTGTCTCGGCACTCGGGCGAGTAAAACCAGAACATCCGATACCCGCCGCCACCAGGCTCGGTGGCATGGTAGTTAGTGTTCGGAGGTTTGCCACACCCACAAGCGCACTCCGGCGGTCCCGGAACCACCTCCTTTTGGCCCGCCTTATCAAGTACCATCGCCATCACACGTCTCCCGTTGACCTGACCAATAGACTACCATCAATTTGAGGTTTGTCTAATAACACTTCACCAACTCCAAGGATGGTTTCAGGAGGTTAAACGTTAGAAGTCTTAATTCTATCAAGGTTTAACCTTGATGTATTTACAAACACACAAAGCTTGCTATTGCATCACCGTCGCGGAGCTTCATGATGCGGACGCCTTGGGTGCCACGAGAAAGTGATGGAATTTCGGTCAGGTCGGTGCGGATCACTTGGCCTTTTTGGGAAACTACCACAATTTCTGCACTTGCTTCATCGCCCTTGCTTACCACAAGCGCTGCAATGAGCGGCCCTGTTTTTGGCGTAACTTTAACAGTTTTAATGCCCGAGCCGCCGCGGTTTTGGACTTTATATTCTGCCACAGGGGTTGTTTTGCCGTAGCCATTGCGCGTTACCACCAGCACCTCTGCGGTTTTGTCACCACGACGCACCACGTCGGCACCAACAATAATGTCGCCAGTGCCCAGCTTCATACCGCGCACGCCGCCTGCGGTGCGGCCCATGGCACGAATGTCGCTTTCTTTAAATCGTATCGCCTGGCCTTTTTGGGAGGTCAACAAAACTTCATCGCCTTTTTCTACCAAGAGTGCCGAAATAAGCTGGTCATCTTTTTGGAGTTTGATGGCAATGAGCCCACTGCGGCGTACATCGTGGAAGGCAGTTGAGTCTACTTTTTTGGTTACACCTTCTTTAGTGACCATGTACAAAAATCGCTCACCTTCTTTTTGGTTTTTGCGCATTGGCAAAACACTCGTCACTTTTTCAGTATCACCAATAGAAAGGAAGTTAACCAACGCCTTGCCTTTGGTCGAGCGTTTGCCTTCTGGCAGCTCATACATTTTTATCTGATACGCCTTACCCAGGTCGGTAAAGAACAAAAGGTCGCTGTGGCTCGAGGTGGTCAAGAATGTCGTCACCACGTCTTCTTCTTTGGTGTTGAGGTCAATTACGCCAACGCCGCCGCGTTTTTGGCGCTTGTATTCTTCCGGATTGGTGCGCTTTACATAGCCGTCGGCGGTCAATACCAGCACCTGTTCTTCGTCGGGTACTAAGTCTTCGACATTTATAATGCCGGCAGCACCCTTCATCACCTTTGTCTTGCGGTCATCACCAAACTTTTTGCCAGCGATTTCTATCTCTTCTTTTACAACGGCAAGCATCTTCTTTTCGCTGCCCAACAGTGCCAACCACTGAGCTATCATAGCCTGCACCTCTGCCAATTCGTCTTCTACTTTTTTACGCTCAAGGTTTGCAAGGCGCGAAAGGCGCATCTCCAAAATAGCCTGCGCCTGGAGGTCGGAAAATTTAAACTTCTTTATCAAATTTGCTTGCGCGTCTGCCACATCTTTAGATGCACGGATGGTCTTGATGACCTCGTCGATATGGTCGAGCGCTTTACTGAGGCCCAGCAAGATGTGTTCGCGCTCTTGTGCTTTTTTGAGGTCAAACTCGGTGCGGCGCTTTACCACCTCGCGGCGGTGCTTGATAAACTCCTGCAAAATGCCTTTAAGTGAGAGGGTTTGAGGCACACCGTCTACAAGCACCACCATGTTGAAGTGGAATGTATCTTCCAGCGACGTGTGTTTGTACAGCGAGTTAAGCACTTTTTGTGGATGCGCACCCACCTTAAGCTCTACAACAACGCGGATGTCACGCGTTGACTCGTCGCGGAGGCCGCGGATACCATCTACTTTTTTGTCGCGCACCAAGTCGGCAATACGGACGATAAGGTCAGACTTGTTGACGCGGTACGGGATGGAGGTAATCACAATCTGGAAGTTGCCTTTTTTATCTTCTACAATTTCTGCATTGCCACGCACTACCACACCACCTTTACCTGTGGAATATGCATGCAGCAAGGCTTTTTTATCAAACGCCACTGCCCCTGTTGGGAAGTCGGGGCCAGACACGTGCTCCATCAAATCTTCTACCGTTGCCTCTGGATGCTCCACGAGGTGCACTAGCGCATTTGTGAGCTCTGTTAAGTTGTGCGGCGGGATACTCGTTGCCATACCAACAGCAATACCAAGCGTGCCGTTGAGCAAAATGTTTGGCACTGCAGCTGGCAACACCTCTGGCTCTTTAAGAGTGCCGTCGTAGTTTGCGCGCCATGCAACTGTATCTTTTTCGAGGTCATTAAGCAGTTGCTGCGCCATCGAACTCATTTTTGCCTCGGTGTAGCGCATAGCAGCAGCCGAGTCACCGTCGATGGAGCCAAAGTTACCTTGGCCAATAATGAGCGGGTACCGCATAGAAAAGTCTTGCGCCATCTTTACCATCGCGTCGTACACAGACGAGTCGCCGTGTGGGTGATATTTACCGAGAACATCTCCAACTACGGCAGCAGACTTACGAAACCTGGCGCCAGGGCTGAGGCCCATGCGATGCATGGCATACAAAATGCGGCGGTGTACGGGCTTTAAACCATCACGCACGTCGGGGAGCGCGCGGCTGGTAATAACCGACATAGCATAGTCCAGGTATGACTCGCGCATCTCTGTGGAAATGTTGCGCTCAACAATACCAAGCGCTGCGTCGCGTGGCTCTTCTGCTGGTGTGTTTTTAGATTTTTTGTCAGCCATGGATGTAAATTATTGTGCGTACGGTAAGGTAAGATTTGCTCCTGAAGTTGTGGTTGCAACTTCTAGAGTATTCTCTGGCGTGTCATATATGCTACTGGCGTTTGCCACCTGGTCAGAC
>CALQZN010000020.1 GCA_943349675.1 Candidatus Nomurabacteria bacterium | reverse complement strand
TGACCAGGCGGTCAAACAATGTCGCGGCTACTTAAAGCGCGTGTGGCCGAAGGTAAAAGTTGGTGCGTACCCCGACACAGCAAAAGCCGCCAAAGATTTAGCAGAAGGCATGCTCCCAGCCTCTACTGGAGTCATTGCTTCGCGTGCAGCGGCAAAGCTGTACAAACTCGACATTTTGGGCGCGTCCATACAGGACGACAAAAACAACCTTACGACGTTTATTGCTGCTAGGGCTTAGCGGGCAAACTCAATGGTGCGAGACTCGCGGATGACAGTTACCTTTATTTCGCCGGGGTATTTAAGTTCGTTTTCAATACGCAGTGCAATGTTTCGTGCCACTTCGCGCGAGGCAAAGTCACTCATCTCTTCGGGTCTGACAAACACGCGCACCTCGCGGCCAGCAGAAATGGCGTAGCACTTCTCGACACCAGGGAAGGAGTTTGCGATTTCTTCAATATCTGCCAAACGCTTAAGGTAATTCTCGACACTGTCGCGGCGCGCGCCTGGGCGGCCACCAGAAATTGCATCGGCAACTTGGACGATGACAGACTCAACAGTCTCGTACGGATATTCTTCGTGGTGGGCTTGCATGGCTTTGACCACCTCTTCCGACACGCCAAATTTTTGCAGCACGCGGCGTCCAATCTCGACATGGGTACCTTGTACCTCGTGGTCTAAGGCTTTGCCGATGTCGTGCAGCAAGGCTCCTGCACGCGCCACTGCTGGGTTGGCACCCAGCTCTTCAGCCAGCATACCGGCAATGTGTGCCATCTCTGTCGAATGCTGCAAGACCGACTGCCCGTAGGAAGTGCGGAAGTGTAGGCGGCCGAGGATCATCAGCAACCTTGGGTCGAGGTTGAGTACGCCTGTTTCAAACGCGGCAGCTTCTGCTTTTTCTTTAATAATTTTATTTACGTCTGCTTTTGCCTTTTCTACCGTCTCTTCGATTTTTACCGGTTGGATGCGGCCGTCGAGTATCAAGTTCTCGAGTGCTACGCGGGCAACGGCACGGCGCATTGGGTCAAACGATGACAGCACAATAGAGCCGGGTGTGTCGTCGATAATCACCTCGACGCCGGTAGCACGCTCGAATGTTTTGATATTGCGCCCTTCTTTGCCGATTATTTTACCCTTTAACTCGTCGTTGGGGATGGTAATGGCAGTGGCCATTGTGTCGGATGCGACCGAGTTGCCAAGGCGGTGTATCGCGGTAGTCAAAATCTCTTTTGCACGGCGCTCAAGTTTTTCCATCCCATCGCGCTCAAGTTTTGCAGCACGCATCATCAAGTCCTCGTCGGCTTGGCGTTCCAACTCTTTGTACAACTGTGCTATAGCTTCTTGTGGGGTAAGGCCTGCAACTTTTGCCAACTCGGCTGCACGCTCACCGAGCAGTGCCTCGGCGCGCTCTTTAATACCTTTTACCTCTTCAATACGGCTCTTTACCGCTGCAACCTCTTGGTCGAGTTCTTGCTGTTTTGCGTCGAGTGACTCTTCGCGTTTAAAAACGCGGTCTTCGGCGCGGGTAATTTTTTCCTCTTTTTCGCGCAACTCTGCATCGGATAGGGCGAGTTTTTGTTTTGCCTCATCCTCTGCGGTTGCGGTTATTTTTTTGGCATCTTCGCGGGCATCAAGCAAGATTTGCTTGATTTCAAGCTCAATGGAGCCTTTGCGTGCCAAGAGCAAAAGCCAACGAAAAACGTATCCAATAACGGCGCCTCCAAGCGCAGCTGCAGCAAGGAGGAGGAAAACTAGTTTAAGTGACATGAGTGTTTGGGGGTTACCAAACCATCCTTGCCAAGCCATGTTGTTGCTGTGATTAGTATTCTGAGGGTGTGCGTACGGAAGTCACAGTAAAGTGTTGCATAGTAGACAAAGAAGGAAGGGAAATACTAAAATTTACGAGTACAGGTCTAAAACGGTATCGCACGAGAACATTCGTACGATACCAAGAAAAACCTCATTCGGCAATCTTCCTCCCGTGAGTTGGCGAGATGCCTATTTTTTGCTTGCAGTAGTCTTGCTGCTGTGGAATATCTCGTCCACCACGCCGTACTTTTTAGCCTCCTCGGCGCTCATAAAATAGTCGCGCTCGACATCTGCTTCAATTTTAGAAAGTGTTTGGCCGGTCGCTTTTGAGAGTATTTTGTTTAAACGGTCGCGGGTTGCAACAATGTGTTTGGCGGTAATCTCGATGTCGGTTGCTTGGCCTTGTGCGCCGCCCCACGGCTGGTGGATCATCACCTCGGCGTTGGGCAATGCAAAACGTTTACCCTTGCTACCGCCTGCCAGCAAAATGGCTGCGCCCGATGCGGCGATGCCCACGCACACAGTCGCCACGTCTGGTTTGATGTGATTCATTGTGTCGAGCATTGCAAGCGTTGCGGTGACCGAGCCGCCAGGGGAGTTGATGTAGAGTTGGATATCTTTTTTAGGATCCTCGGACGCCAAAAAGAGTAGTTGGGCAATGACCAAGTTTGCGGTGTAGTCTTCAATTGGCCCGCCAAGGAAAATGATACGGTCTTTAAGTAGGCGCGAGTAAATGTCGAACGCCCGCTCACCCATAGGGCTTTTTTCGATAACCATGGGCACGAGTTGGTTTTGGATAGGGTTGTGTTGCATACAAGCCATACTACCAAAAATAGCCTTAATCGCAACGATTACCTCTCCATTTCAACAATAATAACGTTGTGGTCGGGCTCGGCTTTTTGCCAAATATAGTTAAACAGAATCTCAAAAGTCTCGTGGATCGCAGGGTTCTCAATAATAGTAGTCATCAGACTGTCTCCGTAGGCGGTAATGCCAACTTTGTTTGCGTAAATGATTATCTGTGCTGGTACGGCAAGCACCCCTTCTGGCACGACGCGCCGCTCAACCAAATTTCTTTTGTCAGCGGCCAGGATATCCGGGTCTATGACCGGCCGCAATGGTGTAATCGCTTTAGTGCGGATACCCAGTGCAACCTGCGCTGCTATTTGCTTGAGTACCAGCTCGCGTAACTCTAGTGTGCCGTGGTCTTTGGGCGAGCGTATAAGCAAAATATCCTTTCCCTCATTCAATACATCATCATAGAGCTCATGCAGACCCTCTGTGCCAAGAATAATGCGAAAACCGGGGATGCCGCCAAAGCGAGTGTGGAATTCTGACACCAAAGAGGGTAGGGATGCGTCAAATACCGCTTGTTGCGTCTCTACCTCGCGCGCCTTGCCATCTATGTAGGCTTTTAAGTTTGCGGGGTGTTGGGGGTTATATATAGTGACGCCGCCTGGTTTTTTGTGCTTTATCACCAACTCTTTTTCTATAAGCCGCTCTAGTACTTTGTAGGCTATGGGGCGCGCCAACGATAGGTCTTTTGCGATGTCTGAGGCTTTTTTGGGTGCTTTGTTAAGTAAATATAGGTACATGGCAGCCTCATCCTTTGGGAGCACTTTTGAGAGAGTTTCTGTAAGGTTGCTTGTATTTTGTAACATAAAAAATAACAAATATATGGCTAAAGTACGTTTTTAAATATTGTTTTGTAATGAGTGTAATAATATCAATTACAAAACAGAGCGCAAGTGCTTGACTTTAAACCCAAAAGTGATATAGTTACATTGTTGCTCTTTCACATGGCGCCCTACAAAAGGCGCCCCCGCACCTCGGGGAAACAGGGGTTGGAGACTTCCCATGTCGATTTTGAACTTGACCCAGCATGCCGCCACCGCCGACCAGGCTCTGGCGGGCGTGGTCGAGCCCGCCGATAAGGCGGCCGTCCAGGAACTCCTCACCTTCGAGGAGTTGCCCTCGGCGGCGCTGGTCGCCGAGCGCGCCCAGGCGCTGGCGCAGCTGGCCTCGGCCAGTGGCTGCCGGTCAGCGATGATCGGCGGCGCCCCATTCTTCATGGGGCCGCTCGAGCGAGCGCTGGTGGCGACGGGGTTTACGCCCTTCTATTCCTTCACCCGTCGAGAGGCGGCCGATGTTCCCGATGGGAACGGAGGTGTGCGGAAGACCCAGGTCTTCCGCCACGTCGGCTTCGTCGAGGCAGTGATGGACTAGAGGTCTCGGAGGCAGGAAAACAACCTGTCTTGGCAACAGAAGGGGCTCGTGACTTTGTCACTCAGCCTCACAAAAATTCCAGATGTCTTACAAACATCTGGTCTGCTCCAAGGGTGTAACCCTTGCTGATGAGTCCAAGAGGACGAAAGCAGAATCGCTACTTTGAAAATCAAATAGGTTTGAGTCAAAAAAGTATGTGATTCCTCATATCCTTGCCGAAATAGCGCTACAGGCCATTGAGCCCACCTGCATATAAAAGGGTGTTTGCGTGACGTTGGGCAGGGTAAGAGGGGTCGTATGCAAATACGGTTCCTACATGGACCCGAGGCGCTGGGTCAAAAAATGCAACAAAAAGTTGTGTAGAAACCAGTGTAGGGGGAAATGCCATGAACGATACTTTTACAGTGCGTACCGACTTCGTCGCCACCTCCATCGTGGAGGGCGCAACCCCGCTGTTTGTGCGGGTGCGCAAGGACGACATTGTCGTATTGGCCGAGGCGCTGTGGTGGCAAAACCACGGTCGCCCCGACAAGGCCGATGAGGTCTTGGAGTCCTACTGCCAGCAGTGTGCGGCGTAGGGGCCAAACAGTTTTTCTCCCGGTTGTTCTGTATAAAAACAATCTTGTGCCAAGGGAAGGCTTCTCCGTCATCAATACTTCTTGTAAAACGATGGCGGACACTATTGGGCTCGTGATTTTTGAATAAATCATTGGCCCATTGTGTTCATCGAAATATGGCGCCACGGGCGCACCCGCTCCTCGGGGTTCTGGGGTTGGAGATGCGTTATGGAGCATGCAATAGCTCTACTTCTTAAGGGTTCGTCTGTTGAGGAGGTTTTAAATAGCCTCTTCATCACCCTTGTGGGTGACGTCGTAGTGAATAGTCACTACGACTGGGCAAACCACCCAGAACGTGTTGGGGTCCGCTTGCTGCACTTCGTACGGCAGCAAGAGCGTTGGTGCGTGGAGGTCGAGTCTTCATATCAGGGAGATCTTCGGACGCATGTGTGCGATCTGGAGGAAGATGTGTTTTACGACACATCGATCTCGGTATCGGAGCTCGTAGAGCGCCTGAAGCCACTATACGAGTAGGACTCGGAGGGGTGGAAACAACACCTCTTGGCAACAGAAACAAAAAGTTCCGCACGCCTCACGCCTGTGCGGCAAACGTTCTTTTGGGCCCGGACGAGCCTGTTAAAAAATCGTCCACTCTATTCAGTCAGCGAATGGTCGTTGGTTGATAAAGTGAATATAGGGGCAGACAATGGTCGAAATTCTTTTTGGAGAAGTACTCGGTCGGCTCGAGGCCGCTGTCGAGTACTATGTTGGGTTGGCGAATGAGGACTCATCTCGTGAGGATACGATGACGCTTCTCTCGTTTGCCGAAAAAGCTGTTGCCATTGCGCCAACGTACCGAATGTTGGTCGAATGCGACGCCAATCCCGACAGGTTGCTCACTGAGATTGAGATGAGCGCGTTGCGTGATATGCTCGATCTTGAGCCTATCATATACGACCGTAGTGATGACTGGTTCTTTGCCGATATTGCGGCAATGGTGGCTGGTCGGCCGTTGCCAACCCAAGACTATATGGTCGAGCCGCGAGAGAAGTACATGAAAAAGTACAAGGAGTCCTACGGGTGATGTGGGGCGAGTGGTTGCAATGCAGCTACTCGCCCTTTCTTTTTGAGTTCTTTTCAAGCCACGTAGCAATTTCAATCAAAGAGATTTGTTTTTGAGCAGCCGCGAGGATGAACTGCTCGGCTTCGTCTATTGGTAAATCAAGTTCATATCCGTTGATGTGTAAAAAGACGCCAGCCATAGTAATTGCGGTGCGCTTGTTTCCATCGACAAAGACATGACATGTCGCTACTGATTCAAGATATGCGGCCGCTTTCAAAAATAGGGTAGGGAATTGTTCAGCGCCTCCAAAAGAAGTTCGAGGTTTTTCAGCTATAGAGCGCAGCAGATTTTCATCACGCACGCCAAAACTGCCCGGTGTCTCCTCGAGCACTCGGTCGTGTATCGCAACTATCTCTTCGGCGGTGAGATACTGCATACAGGTTTACTTATCGGCCAACCGTTTGAGCAGTGTGCGATTTTTTTCTATGAATTTGTTTGTCCAGGCAAGTACGCTAGGGTCAATGTTTGCAGTAGTCTTTGGGCGCACCAAAAAAGCCTCTTTAGTAGATTCAGTGTTTACCGTGTCTCCAACTTTTATACCCAGATTTTCCATAGCAGTTTTGGATATGGTAACACCTGCAGAAGACCCTATCTGTATAACTTTTTGTTCCATGATAATACTTTGATGATTATAATCATATTATAATACGACTGTCTTTTTGATGCAATAGCTAGTCTTTTGGAATACATACAGTGTAATTGACATATATATACAAAGTGGTATAATCAAAAAAGGACTAACAGTAGCGCCGCTGGCGCAAAATAAGGAGGCAGAGATGCCAGATTTGTCAGTTTTGTTAGCCTACCTGCCAGACTTTTTAAGCTGGTGGCGTGCGTTACAGACATTTGCGGGAGATAATCTTCCGTGGGTGCTGGTCGGCCTTGTTGCGATAGGTTGGATATTGCATGTCTTGCTCCTCAAAAGCCTACTGAAGATTGTCTTTGGTGCCATAGGGTATGGGATCAAATCCATACTGTACTGGGTCACCCACGTCTTTTGGGCAGTGCTCAAGTGGGTGGGAAGGTTGTTTGGGCGCGGCGCCAAAGCCAGTGGCCGCGGTGTTAAAGCTGTTGGCCGAAGAGGCAAAACAAGCTTTAAACATCATCCGTGGTGGGGGATAGGACTGTTAATCGTAGGAGCAATGCTTGCCCATGCGTACGCTCCCAACTACTCGGAGCGAGGTGCAGTAAACACCACGCTTCAGTCACTGTTGACCTTGTACATTATTGTCGCGGCGTTTGTTCTTATGCTTCGCAAAATGTTTAATCGCCGCCGAACAGTACACCGGGGCTGACAGTACGTCAGCCCCGGCTTTTTTATACCTGTATTTTGCGAAACTTAGGCTTTCGGTGTTTGTGGTTCCGCACCTTCAAGCAGCTGCAATGTTTTTTCGTTGCGGAGCACAGTTTCTATATGGATGCGCACCAGCTCGGGGCGAGCGTCGGGGAAGTGCTCCAAGGCATGCTTCATCTCCTCGTCTACTTTTTCCTTATCAGCTTCAATCTTTTCATCTTCTGCTAGTTTGTTGAGTGCGAGTTGGAGTTTGGCGCGTTTGCGTGCCTGCTCGCGAAATTCATCCTTCACCTGTGCCTCAGTTTTTTGCATGCGCTTAAGGTAATCGTCGAAGGAGAGTCCAAATCGCTGTACGTCTTCCTTCATTTGCCCCATTATTTTCTCCAGTTCGCTGTCGACAAAAATCGCAGGTACGGCAACGTTTGTTTTGTCGAGCAGCGCCTCAATTATTTTACCGCGACGAGCCTCTTTAGCTTTCTGCTCCTTTTCCTGCTTCATATTTTCCTTGAGCTTGACCTTAAGGTCAGCCAAGTCGGTAAACTGGCCTAAAGATTGTGCAAACGCATCGTCGAGTGCTGGGAGTGCAGGCTCTGTAGGGGTTGCTGGCAAGGTTGGGTCAACTGTAGTGTCAGGCTGCGTCGCACGTGCTGCACGAATTTTATTTAGTGCCTCGTCTACCTCGGCGTCAAGCACGTCAGGCACTGCCTCTATTTCGATTTTGCCAGCCAATTTTTGCCAGTCCTTTGGTAGGTCAACCGTTGGATACAAAGTGACGTGTACTGTAATGCCAATGGGGTTGCCGGGGGCAAGTTTTGTTATACGGATGTCGGGGCGGCCAACAGGGTCTATTTTTTGGATATCAAGCAGGGCGGGGTAGAGGCCTTGCATGTACATCTCGACCGCCTCTTCCAATACTGCAACCTCACCCACTTTTTTGAGCGCCAAGTCGGTCGGTACGTGGCCTTTGCGGAAGCCGGGCAACTCTACCTCTGTGGCAATATGTTTGAGTGCATCTTCTTTGTATGTGGCAAGCGCCTCGGTAGGAATTTCGCCCACAAGCTCTAGGGCAGAGTCGGGTAAATCCTTACGTATAAACGATTTTGCGACCTCCTCAAGCTGGCTTTTTTGTGTCATTTGAAGACAGTAGCATGCACGGCAAAAATTGGCGAGCAAAATCCACCAAAGGCAAAAACGCTACTGTAATGCTTCGGCAACAGCCGCAGCTTGGCTAGCTTTGATGCGCTCTGTTTGGATGATAAAAAAGTACGCACCACCCACAGCAAACAGCACGATAATAATCACTACTGCAGCTATTGGGCCTATAGGTTTGTTAGGAGAGTTGCTCATGCGCTAATGATAACGCACAAATGGTTGTCCACAGGAGTACGCAAAAGAAGGTTGTTTGGAGAGCGGAAATTTCCTGCTGATAAATTTCCTAGACTCCGCGCCGTCGCGCTGCGCACTCTCCCACAACCTTCTTTTGCTTCCTTATTTTACGAACTTTTGTTTGTAGAGCTCAAGACTCTCGGTAAATGCTGCCTCAGCAGCATCTTTGCCTTTAACTGCGCCCACCTCAACTGGGGCTGGTTTACCTTTGAGTGCTTTGTATGTTTCGAAGAAATGCTGGATTTCTTTGATGGTGTGCTGGTTGATGTCGCCTAAGTCTTGTACATCGTCCCAACGTTTGTCTTCTGTAGGGACGGCGATAATTTTGTAATCAGACTCGCCGCTGTCCACCATTTCCATCACAGCAACTGGACGCGCAGTGACCAAAATACCTGGGAAAAGCGGGTAGGTGGTAAGTAGTACTACGTCGAGCGCGTCGCCGTCGTGCCAGAGTGTCTGGGGCACAAACCCATAGTCAAACGGGTATGCGGCAGTCGAGTAGTTTGCACGGTCGAGCTTAATGAGCCCCGTATCCTTGTCTATTTCGTACTTGTTGTTGGAGCCGCGTGGAATTTCGATAATAACGTTCATCTCCTTTTGTGTGCCGGGAGCAATGTCGTGCCAAAGATTCATATGCGTATAGTACTACAATTTATTCTGATACTTCTGGTTTGGGTGCTTCTGCCACAACCTCGTCTTTTGGTGCGCCTTCCTTCGCTAAAGCTTCGGCGGGCAAGTCTGGTGTAGCGTTGGCTATTTTGGCGCCGCCCGTAGACTGTATGTCGATGCGCCAACCAGTTAGTTTTGCTGCAAGGCGCACATTTTGCCCACCGCGGCCAATTGCAAGCGACTGCTGGTCTTCGGCAACTTTAATACTTGCTTTATGCTCGGCTTCGTCCAAAACAACTTCGGTAATGCGGGCAGGCGAGAGCGCCTCTTCGATAAAGTGTTTTTGATCTTCTGACCATTCGATGATATCGATTTTTTCGCCACCCAATTCTGACGTCACTGTGCTGACGCGTACACCGCGTTGGCCAACAAGCGACCCTACTGGGTCTACATGTGGGTCAGTGGAGGTAATGGCAACTTTGGAGCGACTACCCGCTTCGCGAGCTATAGCTTTAAATACCACAATGCCGTTGGCTGCCTCGGGTGCTTCCATCTCAAACAATTTTGCAAGGAATTGTGGGTTGGCGCGGGACAGTCGCAGGTATATGCCGCGGGGACTGTCCTCTACTTGCCACAACAAAGCACGCACGCGCTCGCCTTGGCGGTACCTTTCGCCGGGAATTTGTTCGTCGTAGGGCAAAATACCAGTTGCGCGGCCCAAGTCGATAAATATGTTGCCGCGCTCCATCCGCTGCACGGTGCCAGAGACTATCTCGCCTTGTCTTTTACCAAACTCAGCAACCACAGAAACTTTCTCTGCCTCGCGGATTTTTTGGATGATAACCTGCTTTGCTGTCTGCGCTGCAATGCGGCCGTAGTCGTCTTTTGTTTCGAGGGGGAAGACCAATTCGTCGCCAACTTTTGCATCGCGTTTAATAAACTTGGCATCGGCAAGCAAGATGTGCTGCTCGGAGTTAAAGAGAGGGAGTTTTTCTACCGCTTCACCTTCGGCTGTTTCAGACTCCTCTTCTTCGTCGGTGGGGAATCGTACAGTAGTCTCGTCAACTACCTCTTTTACTTGTTGAAATTCGGTTGTACCAGTGTCCATGTCGAGCTGGGCACGGATAATCTGCCCGCGTTTTGCGTATTCTTTTTTATAGGCAGTAGCTAGTGCGGCTTCTATAGCCTCCAAGACTTTTGCACGGGGGATGCCGCGTTCATCTTCGAGCTCGCCTAGTACTGAGTTCATTACTTTAAGGTCAAACATAAATATATAGAGGGATTAGTTGATAGGGAAATCTAGTCTGACTCGTTATTTTTAACGAAAAAAACCACCCACGCGGGGCAGTTACCAGATATGTACAGAGTATCCTTTTTGTAGTGGGAAGTCAATACGGCTTTGGTGACAGTTCGTTTGGGGATAAGGGGTTGACAAAAGTACATAATCTGCTACCTTGTATACAGGAGGCTGTACAGTCGTGCAGCTAGTAGCCTCGGAAGGGGACAGAAATGAGTAAGTGGTTTTTGCTTGCTCTGTTGCTGACGCCTGGTGTGGCGTTTGTGCAGGGACAGAGCTTCCTGGAGATGTGCCCTGGCACTTCCCCGGAGTTGCAGGCGAGCCTGAGCCGTCTTGCCGAACCTTCTTGGGCTGGCAAGGATGCGTGCTTCTGGCCGGAAGGCGTCACAAAGAGGCTCAGCGACAAACTGGCCCAAAAGGGGGGCTGCGCCTGCAGCAAGAAACGTGCCTAAGGGGAGACCGGGTTTTGAATAATAAATTGGGCGAAGCGCCGTGATAAGTTTGTTGGTATCAACAAAGACTGTCACGGCGCTCACTGCTTTGTAGAGAATATTTTATATAGAAATAGCGAAAGGCGATGTCGGTGGAAGATTTCCGACATCGCCCTGTAGGCCCCTTGGGGAGGAAAGACCAGCTGTCCGCACAAACTAG
>CALQZN010000019.1 GCA_943349675.1 Candidatus Nomurabacteria bacterium | reverse complement strand
GTCGTATGTACGCTTTAACATAGAGCGCGTAGACACCTATGCACACGATGACGAGGAAGAGCGCCATACCAACCGAGCTGTATGTAATAGTAGACAATGAGCTACCCGCCCCACCTGGTCGCTGGAGAAAAATAAAAGCAATCACTCCTGCGACAGAGAAGCCAAATAACAACGTAAGCCAAAGCGTTGTCTTCTCGATCATCTTTTTCCAAAACTTACGAGGACTCAGTGGATACTGGACTTGGAGGGGTGTAGAAAGCATATAAAAATAATACTGCTTATAAATACAAACACTGTAACTCTACCATTATATCTGCTTTGTGCGGGCACTTGGGGTCGAACCAAGGACCTTTCGAGTATCAGTCGAATGCTCTACCAACTGAGCTATGCCCGCGAGTGAGGGTTACAAATGAAAGCTTGTTTTCATTTGGCACGAACGAGCGGGCATATCAAGCAAAGCGAAGATATGGTCCCGCATGAGCGACATACTACCAGAAAACACCTTTTCTGCACAGAGGCAAGGCCACCCCAGAGGTGGCCTTGAAACTCGCACTCACGCCCATCCTTCAGGGATAGCTATTCGCAACAATCCCATACTAAGATTTGGGTCTTCACGCACCTTGTCCCATTGTAAAGGAAGTTGCACTTCCCAGGCACTGAGAGCCTCGTCTTCTGCTCTTGTAGGAACTTGTGCCAAAAACATCATGGCACGCAGATACTCCGTTTCACCAAGTAAAGATCCGCAGCGCTTTACTTTTCTTGGCACGCGCCTGAAATTACGCATTAGGAGCCTCCTGTGCTACCTACCCTAATTTCAACATATCCAGAAAAAAATACCAGCACAAAAAACCCTTAAACTCGCAGATTGCGGAGGGTTTGTGTTTTTACGCTAGACAAGTTGCATCAAACATCGATTGTGATTATAGAAACACCTTTCTCTTGTTCCGTTGTTTCTCGCGGCTTGCCTTGTACTCAAAGCATTAAGCGAGACATCTACCTCCTGACGTATATGGAGGAAAACCGAATACAGTTTAGGATCAGTATTATCATCCTATCTCGCGATAAACGCGAAACAATCGCCACTTAAGTCATGCCCTCGTACGAGAGGCACAACGTAGTCAATTTGAATTATTCCACGACCAGCTTCCGCTAGCCGTGCCTTGTTACGACTTAGTCCCTGTCACCGAGCTTACCGTGGACCGCCGTGAGGCGGGCTTCGGGTACTCCCGGCTCCCTTGACTTGACGGGCGATTATGTTCTTTAAATCTAAAGAATTGATGTTCCCACGCAGCGAGCGGATTTACCGCACTGCGCGAGCTCAATGCATTTGTTGCTTCAAGTTAAACAACTGCCTCAGCCCAGCATCCGTACGATGCACCTCTTTTGCAAGAAGGCGCATCATCAAGCAGAAAATCTCAAAATCGTGTCGTTTAGAGACGAAGCGAGGTTTGTGCCGCTTGAAGAACGGAATTATTTTGGTTTGCAGATCTTCCCAGCGGAAGACCTCAAACCGATAACAGTTTTGATGATTGGGACGTGTATCTTTTTGAAAGTACACACTCCCACATCCGAAAAAACGTTGCAGTGCAAAGAGAATTTCTTTATCGCGCTCGATGAGTTTGATGTAGAATTTTGGTTCTACTTTTACCCGCCGAACGGCTTTGCACACCACGTCTGGATTCCGGACATAGACGGTAAAGCTTCCTTCTCCGTCTACCAATCCAACTATATATTCTGGACTAAGATTTTTCATTGAGTGAGACCTTCCCTTTCAATACTGAAAGGTACTATGACTCAGCTGACTTCTGACGCTGCGTCAGATTTATTTTACCCCAAATTTTAGGGACAGCGTCAGATCTCCACAGGTTACACAATATTCTATTCCAAACATCCACTGCGAGCATTTGTTTTGAACTTCCCTACGCTCACCGCCCACTCATAGGTCGTTCTGCTCGTCTGTTGCAGAGGCTGCTTTTTGCATCCAGGCCCTCCGCCACACCCCTCGCGGAGTTGTGACTGCCTTTCTGCTACGCTCGGCAGACGATGCCGAGGCGCGGATTTTAACCGCGTAGATTATTGCGCTGCTGTGCGCGTTTATTGTGAGTACAAGACTTGAGAACGTATTCACCGCGGTATAGCTGACCCGCGATTACTAGCGATTCCGGCTTCATGAGGTCGAGTTGCAGACCTCAATCCGAACTGGGCACATGTTTATAAGGATTAGCTCAGGGTTACCCCGTCGCGACCCGTTGTCATGTGCATTGTATCATGCGTGCAGCCCAGGGTATCAGAGGGACATGCTGATCTGGCGTCATCCTCACCTTCCTCCCCCGTGAGGGGGCAGTCTCGCCTGACATTATAAAACAGGCAACGAGGGTTGCGTTCGTTACCCCACTGAAGGGAACAACTCAAGCCACGAACTGACGACGACCATGCATCACCTGCCCAGCCGTCTTGCGAGGTCCAAAGTTTCCTAAGGATTACGTCTGGGTTTCAAACCCTGGTGAGGTTCTTCGTTTGCCATCGAATTGAGCCGCATGATCCACCGCTTGTGCAAGTCCCCGTCTATTCCTTTGAGTTTTAATCTTGCGATCGTACTACCCAGGCGCATCACTTAACGCGTTAGCTTCGCCTCAGAGAGGGTCGATACTCCCTAAAGCTAGTGATGATCGTTTAGGGCGTGGACTACCGGGGTATCTAATCCCGTTCGATTCCCACGCTTTCGTGTCTCAGCGTCAGGAGTGTGCCAGTAAAGTGCCTTCGCATTTGGTGTTCCCCATGATATCAACGGATTTCACCCCTACACCATGAGTTCCCTTTACCTCTCACACCCTCAAAGTCATGCCGTTTCGATTGCGTCTCCGAGGTTAAGCCCCAGATCTTTCACAGTCGACTAACATGACCGCCTACACACCCTTTACGCCCAGTGATTCCGGATAATGCTTGGGGCCTCTGTATTACCGCTCCTGCTGGCACAGAGTTAGGAGCCCCTTATTCATGAGGTAACGTCAATTACTTCCTCCCTCATAAAAGGTTTTTACGTCCCGAAGGACTTCATCAACCACGCGGCGTCGCTCCATCAGACTTTCGTCCATTGTGGAAGATTCTCGACTGCAGCCACCCGTAGGTGTATAGCCCGTGTCTCAGTGCTATCGGTGGGGGTCAGCCTCTCAGCTCCCCTAGGTGTCATAGGCTTGGTAGGCCATTACCCTACCAACTACCTGATACCGCGCAGGCCGCTCAAAAAGCGGATTACTCCTTTACCCCGGAGGGACTATCGGGAATTACCTACCCTTTCGGATAGCTATGCCCGACTTCTCGGTGCGTACCTGCGTATTACTACCTCGTCTGCCACTGTCCTTGCGGACCGTTCGACTTGCATGCCTTATCCACGCCGCCAGCATTCATCCTGAGCTAGGATCAAACTCTGAATTAAAGACCGTTTAACGGGTCTTTATATTTTAGATGAACGGAACAAGAGAAAGGCGTCCCAATCTTTCGATTGAGCAGATTTCTCTTGTTGCCTACCCGGTGGAAAATCGGATAGGACTTTTTGTTTTGGTTTCTTGCTGTCCGCCCTTGCGAGGCGGACGATGTGATCAACCCGACTTACGTCGGGGTTTCAATTTGATGTTTGATGCTTCTCCCCTCCATCTTGTTGAGAGGGGAGTTTTTATGCAGTTGTCAAAGTCCGGCCTAAAGGCTCGTCTCCACCAGCCAATTTGGCCAATAAAAAACGCCCTCTAAGGCAGTAAGAGCAGTATAGTCATATTTAGCCAAGAGTCAAGGCCACCCTGGGGGCAACTATATGGCTACCTATAGGGCTTTTTTGAGCACTTCTTCTACCTGGTTAAACAACTCCTCTTGTGTACCGTTGTTGGTAAATACATGGTCGGCCATTTTCATCACCGCAAAGACATTCATGTCCCACGGCTCGGTCGATTGCATCTCCCTATCCTCATATATACAAAATTGCTCAAAGTCTATTTTGTCAGTTTCCGACCAACGTTTGAGGGTACGTTCAAAGCGGGTTTTGCGGTCTGCATCCACTGCCCAAAGCAGCGCGCCTTTTGATTTTAAAAGCTCTGCCTCTCCCACTGTACGGATTGATTCAAACACCACATTGCCTGCCTCGGTTTGTGCACGACTTAGCAGCGCCTCTACAACGTATGCAGGACCATGTTCTTTGCGCAATTCGTTGGCAACTTGGCGCATGGTGGGGCGCTCTACCGGTAGTCCACGCGCCTCAATTTCTTTAATTAAAAACTCCCGCACCGAGTAGTGCGCAAACTTTTTTGTGTTGGCAAGATAGTCGACAATGGTCCCCTTTCCTGCACCGTTGGTTCCTGTAATGCCGATGATCATTAGATTAGTTTTTCTTACTACTCAATCGCTGCCACGCAACAAGCATTGGGCTTGCAAGGAATATAGACGAGTAGGTACCAGCAACCATACCCACAATCAAGGTTAGTGCAAAATCTTTTGTCGCAATTGGCCCCACAAAGTACAGCGCCAAAAGCACAATCACCACAGTGAGCGAGGTACTAATCGAACGCGCGAGTGTTTGGGTGATACTGCGACCAACAACTGACTCAAACTCCTCGTGTTTGTGGCGTTCACTATTGAGTCGCAAGTTTTCGCGGATGCGGTCAAAGATAACAATAGTGTCGTTGATGGAGATACCAAGGATGGTAAGGAGCGCAACGATAAACAACGCATCCACCTCGGCCCCATTTACAAACCCTAAAAAGGCAAAAAGTCCTGCGGGCACCAAGATGTCGTGGAGCAACGTAATCACCGCAACCACACCGTACTTCCACGACGATACAGTACCTTTCTCTTTTTCAGACTCTCCCGATACTCGCCGGAATGCAAACGCAATAAAAAATATTATAGACAAAACCACAAGCACAATAGCTATCCACGCCTTGCGCATAAGCTCAGCACCCAAAGTTGGTCCGACTGACGTAAACTGGTCTTCGTGTACAGGCCCAAGGCCCCCAAGCACTGCTTCCAGTTGATTTTTTTCTTCATTACTTAAATCACGTTGACGAAGCAAGTACGCATTGTCACCCGTCGGTTGTACCCGGATTTCGCCAAATTGTAGAGTCTCTACTAGGGCACGCACTTGTTCGACGGGGGGACGACCTTCTGGATATGACACCTGAAGCATCGACCCACCTACCAAATCAATACCGGGCTTGAGGCCAAATGACACCAGCGCAAATATCGACAACACTGACAGTATGGCCGGCAAGATAAAGAAGTATTTTAAGTTTTTAGAGATATCCATGTTTTTATTTGTACAAACCAGAGAGCATTAAGAAACGGCCTACACCTTTCTCGGCAGAGACACCAAGCGCCAAGAGGAAGGTGCGCGAGATGCTAATCGCCGAGAGCATCGAGATAATAACGCCAAGCCCAAATACAAGCGCAAAACCTTTAATAAGTGCGGTACCAAACCAAAACAAAATTACCGCAGCGATAATGTGCGCAATGTTGGAGTCGCGGATAGCCAACCACGCACGGGCAAACCCTTCGCGGATAGCCTCGTTTGTTTTTTTACCATCTGCTAACTCTTCTTTGATGCGCTCGGCAATGAGTACGTTTGCGTCTACCGCCAAACCAACCGAGAGTATAAAGCCGGCAATACCCGCTGCAGTCAAAACCACTGGGATGAGCTTAAATAGCGCGAGCATGAGGAGGCAGTAAATAAACAGCGACACCACCGCAACCAAACCCGGCAGTCGGTACCACAAAATCATAAACAGCGAGAGGGCCAAGAACCCAAGTACTCCCGCAAATACCCCCGCACGCGTTGCCTCTTCGCCGAGCGTTGCACCAATGGTTTGTGTAGAAGCTAAGGCGATAGGCACAGGCAATGCTCCAAGATTTAAATTTGTTACAAGCTCTTTTGCACTCTGCGCTGTAAAGTTACCCGACACTACTGCGCTGCCGTTGGTAATGCTGTCTTGTATGACTGGCGCCGACAACATTGTGCCGTCGAGGAATATTGCAAGTTCGCGGCCGATGTTTTTTGAGGTAATGTCCGCAAACAAACGAGTGCCTTCTGCATTAAAGTTAATGAGCACAGTTGGCATAGTGGCTACTCCGGTACCATTGCCAAACTGGAGCGCCGCGCTTGACAGGTAGGCACCCGTGAGTCCTGTATCTTCAAACGCGGCCTTATTAATAGAGACGTCGGGTAATGTGGTAAGTTCGCCTTGTTTGACCAATTTAAATTCAAGCAGCGGCGTTTGGCCTATCATCGCAATTGCCTCATTTACATCACTAACGCCAGGCAGCTCGACTATCAAACGGTACGCGCCGTTGCCCAAGGCCCCCGACTGCTCGGTTTGCACCACTGGCTCCCCCACACCAAACGCATTTACGCGGCGCTCAATAACCGTCTGAAGCGCTGCCATAGATTCTGCAACCTGTGCAGCTGGTACTTTTGTAGTATCAGCGTTGTAGACCAGGTGTGTACCACCAGAGAGGTCGAGCCCTAGTTTAAATGCAAAATAACTATCTGGTGCGTTAGTCTTCCATACAAAAACACCCACGAGCGCGGCCACGACCAGCACCAGCACAGCTGTATAGCGTATTGCAAACATGGGTCCAAGGATACCAGAATAATCGCTCTACAGAAAGTGGTTGACAAACGTCTAATTAATTTTATTACTTTTAGTAAGTGCGAGTAAATTTTTAAAAATCATCGCAACTGCCACAGGGCCAATGCCGCCGGGCACTGGAGTAAAGAGCGATGCAACTTCAGCACAGGCCACGTCAGCATCGCCCCTGAGTGTCCCGCCCGCCTCTGACGTGCCCGCATCCAGCAGCACCACACCGGGCTTGAGCATGTCTGGTGTGACCATCCCAGGCACACCCGCCCCCAGCACGACGATATCTGCATCTTTGAGCTGCTCTACATCTCCACACTCGCGAGTCACCACCTTAACCTCGGCGCCCTGACTCTCGAGCCACTTCGCCGCCGGCGCACCAACCAACTTACCCTGCCCTACCACCACCGCCTTTTTTCCTTTTACAAAAAATTCTCCGAAGGATTCATTCAAAATATGTGCAATGGCTCCCACCACAGGAGTAAGCACCACGGTACCCGAACGCTCACCCATCGCATCGACATCTTTCTCTATTGGTACAGATTTAAGGACACGGTCAGTGTCTACATTCAAAGCAAGGGGCATCTGCACAATAACTCCGTCCGTTTTTGCAGCCATCTGTGTAACTGCTGCAACCGCCGCATCTGTGTCTGCGCCACCTTGAAGCACCAACTCCACAACAGCAATGCCCAACTCTGCTGCAGTTTTCGCCTTCATCCCTACAAACTTCTTTGCTACCAAATCGTCGCCCGAGCGCATAAACCCCAAAGTGGGAGGGTGCGGCAAGGCAACCAACTCAGCGCGGAGTTGGTCTTTAATCTGTTGTGCAAGTGTAACGCCGTTTATAATCACGAAATACTAAGAAGTGTTTTTAATTCTGCCATACCTTCAGAAAGAGGAGTGAGAGGTTCCCAGTTCAACAGGGTTTTTGCACGAGAAATATCCGCACGAGTATGCCTTGTTTCAACACGTGGTGCTATATGTACCACCCCTCCGCCAACCATACGAGCAATGTCATTGACCGAAACACTACTACCAGACCCTATGTTTATCACTTCGCCATTCCCTACCTTTTGACTCTCAAGCGCCAAAATGTTTGCACGCACCACATCACGTACATGAACACAGTCGCGTGTCTGTTCCCCATCCCCCGTTATCGTAATTGGTTTTCCTTCTTTGCGCTGGTACAAAAATTTAATAATCGCCTGCGCGTATGGACCATTTGGGTCTGAGTTTGGCCCATACAAGTTAAAGTAGCGCAAACTCACCGTCGGCAGTCCATACACTTCGGTAAAGACTCGGCAGTAATGCTCGGCTGTATATTTTTGCAATGCATAGGGGCTTTTAGGTTTCGGTAGCATCTCTTCATGCAAAGGCAGTGTCTCTTGGTCACCATACGCTGAGCTTGATGCAGAGTATACGACTCGACCCACTTTCGCATCTCTTGCAGCGGTCAATACACTGAGCGTCCCTGCAACATTAACGTCGTTGGACTCCAATGGATAGTCAATCGAGTACTGCACTCTAGGGAGCGCCGCTAAGTGAAACAGTCCAACAATGTTCCCCAATGCTTTAAACAATTCACTCAGCGCAGAAGTGTTTCGGATATCTATCTCGTGCAGCACTGCGCCGTGCGGCACGTGTTCTCGTTTACCAGCCACAAGTGTGTCGACAACATGCACCGTATATCCCGCCTCCAAAAGAGCTGGACACAAATGAGACCCTAAAAAGCCTGCACCTCCCGTAACTACGACTGTCTTTGTTTCCATAGAGTATTACACGCCGCTTTGGCTTAAAATTTTTTTAATCGTTTTAAGGGCAATAACTAGGTCAAGTAAAATCGAGCGATGTTTAAGATAGTACAAGTCGTATGATAGTTTTTCTCGCGTTGCTTCAACATCGCTCCCGTGGTGCGGGTGGTTGTCGTGGTAGAGCTGTGCCCAACCCGAGATTCCTGGCTTTACCAAATGGCGCACATTATAGTATGGGATCTCGCGCGCATATTCCTCTACCAAGGCAGGAGACTCTGGCCTTGGGCCAATAAGCGACAAGTCGCCCCGCAGTACATTAAACAGCTGTGGGAATTCGTCTATACGCGTCTTGCGCATCACTCGCCCAACAGGGGTCACGCTCAAACGACTTTTCAAAACTTCGCTTCCATGGTCGGCACCGGTCATACTACGGAACTTTCGCATCACTATTGGCCTATTGTTTTGCCCAACCCGCACCGGGGAGTAAAAGACTGGTCCCCAGTCTTGCAGTTTAATAAGCACAATAAAAATAGGATACAGAATGAGCGACAATACTCCCACAAAAAGTGCTACCGCAATATCCATAAGTCGCTTCACTGGGTCATAGAGCAAGTGTGCCGAACGTGACACGTTACGAGCAACCCACCGGTCGTTAATCATCGACAACGGCACTCGACCAAACACTTCTTCGTACAAACTCATCGCGTCGATGAAACGAATCCCCCCCGAGAGATAGTTATAAAGCTGTGGGAAGGCGTTTGCGACCGCAGGGTTTTCAAAATCGGCAATAACAAAACGAGGATTATGAGCAGTAATGGCCGCGCGTATGGATTCAGCTGTTTCTGTGCCATTTGGTATAACCACCCCCACAACGCGCGCAGGAGCGTAACGGGCGGCCTGCAGTGCATGCACCAATTCTTCCACCTCTGCCCCTTCTCCCACCACAAGCGCTCGCTCAGTCGACTGCAACCCAAGACGCGGGAAAAACACTACCCGCCACAATAGCACCAATACAAATGACACTACTAGATATATGACCAAGAACACTTTTGGAGTAATACCGAACAGCGGCACAAAAAAGAAAAAGAGTGCCGCAATAACAATATTGACGCATTGGGTAACCAAGAGCGTTCCCGACAGCGCTCGCCTTGCCAGAATAATGGAGCGGCTCTCGTATAGCCCTGCAATAAAAAATACTCCAACCCATACCGCAAACAAAAAAGAAAATGGGAAAAGGTGGGCAAGAAAAACCTGCTGCAGCGGCAAGTCAAGTTCACGCAAGAACAGGGACAGCCAAAGAGAGAAGACGAAGAAAAACACGTCCCCCATAAAAAGCACAAGCGTGCGGGGTGCAAAAGCTGGAGTCATAGAATATATGTATACTACAACAATAGTATGAAAAAGAAAGTTACATTTGTCATCACCAAGTCCAATTGGGGCGGCGCGCAGCGCTATGTGTTTGACCTGGCAACATCCCTACCCAAAGACCAGTTTGAAGTCAGTGTCGCATTTGGCCAGGACGGATTGCTTGCAAAAAAACTACAAGAAAAAGGTATCAAAACCTATTCGATCAAAGCACTAGCCCGCGACGTTTCTCTACTGCACGATATAAAAAGTTTCTTTGAGTTGTGGCGGCTTTTCCGCAAAGAGAAGCCAGATGTTGTGCATCTTAACTCATCAAAAGCAGCTGGCGTTGGTGCACTCGCGGCGCGCTTAGCGGGAGTTAAAAAAATAATCTTTACTGCACATGGCTGGCCATTTTTAGAACAGCGCAATTTTATAGCACAAGCGCTCATATATCTTTTATCGTGGGTTACCGCCCTTCTTTCCCATACAGTAATCGTGGTATCCAATTACGACTTACAGATTGCAAAAAAAATGCCATTTGTAGGGCACAAAAGTGTTCGTATCTACAATGGCATACGTAACGACATACTAGAGTCAGGTGACACTATCCGCCGTGCATTTCCTACCAACGCACACATAACAGGCACAGTAGGTGAGCTGACTAAAAATAAAAATCAGGCGAGTCTTGTTGAGCAAGCAAAAAATGACCCAACTATGTACGTGGCTATCGTGGGCGAAGGTGAAGAGCGTTCGCACCTGGAAGCACTAATTCAAAAATATAATCTACAAGACCGGGTTAAATTATTTGGCTTTATGCCCGCAAGCGAAGTGCTACGAGGTTTTGACACTTTTACGCTCCCCTCGCTAAAAGAAGGACTGCCGTACGTGTTGTTGGAGGCCAAAGCCGCCGGGCTCCCTATAGTCGCAAACCAAGTGGGCGGCGTTGGTGAAATTTTAGACGCAAAAGACATGAGTCAATTTTCGCTCGAGCGAATGCTGGAAGAAACTAAAAAACTTTATCTATCATAACCACCGCTAAACTCTCGGTCGAGTGCGTCGCGGTTTGTGGCACGCGAGTAGCGGTTCATCCCCGAGAGCATACCTAGAGCCAAAAACTCTGCCAAGAGGTGTGAGCCGCCATAGCTCATAAACGGTATAGTGGTACCAGTCACCGGCAAAAGCCCCATATTGATGCCCGTGTGCAGCACAAAGTGTGCCATGAGGTAGCACAAAACACCTAAGGCAAAAAGTGTTTCAAAGTTACTAGCTGCACGCACTGCAGTGTTGATGATGCGCCAAAAGAGTGCGCCAAACAATCCAAACACAAGTCCAATACCTACAAACCCCCACTCTTCAGCAAAGGCAGCAAAAATAAAGTCTGTTTGATACTCGGGCAAAAAGCGCAGCTTACTTTGAGTCCCATACCCTATACCCTTACCCACCCACTGCCCCGACCCCACCGCAATAGTGGATTGGTACGCATTGTACCCAGCGCCATGGATGTCACTCATAGGATGCACAAAGCTCAAAATGCGAGTCTTTTGATAGTCGCGAAATCCAAAAAACCACAGGCAAGAAAAAGCTACGAGTCCCAGACAAAAAACAGCGGCTAAGTGTTTGCGCGATATGCCAGAAAAAAGCACCATACCAAGCCATATCAAAAAGATAATAATTGCGCCACCAAAGTCTGGTTGTAGTGCAACTAGTACAAACACCAAAAACGCGTAGCCACCCGACACAACCATATGCCGGATGTTGCGGATTTCGATATGACGACGCGAGAAGTATTTTGCAAGCGCAATAATGAGCGCGAGTTTAATAAACTCAATTGGCTGCAAGGCCGCAAACCCAAAGTCGAGCCAACTTTTGGCACCCATCACCGCGTGCCCTAGTACCAACAAAAATAAGAGCGGGATGATAAACACGCCGTAGATACTTGCCGCCACACCACTACGGCGCAAAAATCGCCAGTCGACTATACTCGCTCCAAAAAAGACACTTACTCCCACACCTAGCCATATCAACTGTCGAACGAACAAACCATCTTGGCCCGTAAACGAGTTCATGGTCAAAAGCCCGAGCACACATAGCGCCACAGCCGAGCTCAAAGCTATCCAGTCTACTGACTGAAACTTTTTTTGCACTGTAGCGAGTACCGACATAGAATAGTTGCCCGATTAAAATTCGGGTAAGACGGTAATTTCTGCTCGGGCGACATTTCGGGTAGCGGGCCCCCAGGTAAATACTACATTTTGTGACGACTTGGGCGACAAAGACTGCACTACACTTTTGGATGCCGCCCGTGCCACACCATTTGTGTCAAACAATACAGCAACAAGTGTAACGCGGGGTACATTGTCTAATGAGTCGTTGTGTACCGTTGCAGACAAACGTGTACCGTCCCCTGCAAGTGCCTGCCCACTGAGGCGGAGCGGGGCAACAACCCCAGCAGGGACTTTAACCCATACAGGACTCTGAGAAAAAGTAAATTGAGCGCGTGTCACCAACCGGTTGCCCGTATCAATATTTGTCTCGACAATGGGGATTATTTGGTTTGGCGGCAGGTCAACAATGCCAGTCTTTTCGACAACAAGTGTATTGTCTTGGTCAAACAACTGGAACGAGTACCGCACACCGCGTGCACCCGAGCCTGCCATATTATTTTGTACATATGCTGCAGCGGTCGCAGCGCCCGTAGCAGAGGGGAACGCGCGCGCCCACAGTACGGTGGGCGCGCGCGATTCGCCTTGGCACACTAAGGCGCATGAGCCACCACAGTCTACACCGCGCTCCATGCCGTTTTTCGCCCCATCAAAACACGTGGGGGTGGTATGCAAAAACTTTTGCCAAATAAAAAGGAGTAAAAAAACGGCAAATACCGCAAGTACCGCCAAGTACATATATTTGCGCCGCTGGCGCCACGTCAAAACCATACATCTATCCTAACAAAAAATTACCGCCGACACACGGGTGTCGGCGGCCTTACCTGAACGCACGGAGTCGAAGCGCCTCTTGATGCAAGAGCACAAGCTGATGCAGAGTCCACTCCTCGTGCTTATACGAGCCATCGGGCTGGAGGCAAAAGCTCGCAACCTTAAACCACGGGGGAAGCAAGGCTTCCATCCAGCGCACACAGTTGCTGCAACACGTAAAGACGTCAAGCAGCAGCCCAGTGTCGTCATCTGGTTGGTTGTGCTGTGTCGATATTACCAACCCAACCGGCATCAACATGTGGCCAAGGCAGTTGATTACCCCCGCCTTTTCGGCACAGGGTTTAAATCGCCTTTTTTCCGCGTCCGTCAAAGGGCGTAGGGTGTTGTTCCAACCCATCGACTCAGGGTCAAAGTCACCTTGGCCGTAACCCAAGACGGCACAGCCGATTTTGACCGGTTTTCCGGGCCGCCAGTTATGACCCTTTGCTTCTGCTTCTCTTGCAAGCGAAAGCAAACGCCCGTGTTTGTGCTGACTCCAAGCGTGCTCAAGAACTGCTTGGGTAGGCCATAGGTCGCCCAAAGATTGTAAACGGTCTCGTAAACCATCTACGGTAGGCGGATCTTGACTAAGCATCACATCTCCCCCAAAACTCTACTTAAATGATAAAACGTTCAGTTAGATGTGTCAAACTACTTCTTCGCTCGAAACACTTTCCACAAACTTACCCCCAGTAGAATGAACCCCGCTGGTAAAGTCACCCCTAACACCACAAAGTTTGTTGGTACGGCAAGCTGCATACTGTGCGCCCCTGCATATATCAACGCGGCAAAAAGTGGCATCAACAATACTGCAAACGAGCGCATGTATGGGATTGGCGCGTCGAGCGTCGCAAGAAAACTCTGCCGCGTTTCTGTCTTTTTATTTTTCCGCAGCGCAAGATACAGTACACCAAACAACACCGGCAACACCGCGGCGAGTGCGCCAAAAGTTGGTACAGTCACAAACCCAAACCAAAAAACAGCGAGCAGCCCGACTGTTATTTTCTCCAACCGTGTTGCACTAAATTGTTGCATCCCCAACCAACCGTACATGCGCTGCGCACAAATCAATATTACAATGATTGCAAATGCGTGCAGGATATACGCATCAACAGGCACAACCTCTGCTCTTTCGAGACTCCAAAAAATAGACCATGCACC
>CALQZN010000018.1 GCA_943349675.1 Candidatus Nomurabacteria bacterium | reverse complement strand
TACAGTAATAGCTAAGCTTCCACAAAAAACAGCCATTGGCCAAGTGGCAAGAATTACTCGCTTGAAAATATCTTTTTTTCTTAGAGTAAGTTGTTTGCCTACCTCTTTTAATGTATCACCGTATTTGGGAAGTTGTTCAACAGTTGGATTATTTTGCTCCATAATATATTTTTATCATTTACCTCCACTAGTCAAAAATAAAATAAGAACACCGATAACTATTTCAAGGAAAAAAGCCCAGAGAGAAATTGAATTTGCTTGTTTAGCTTTTTGGGGTAGTAATTTCTTCCAACCGTAATAAAAAACTGCCCCAGAGAAAACGGGGTTTAGTAGGCAAGTTATCCAAATGTAAAGTTTTTCACCACCACTAAGTTGATCAACGGCTTGACCAGTTTTTACCTTACCTCTTACTGAAACCATGTAACCAATCGCTGAAATCAAAACGAGTAACGATAATATTTGAAACATATTAGTTAGTTAATTTTTTAATAAAAAAGTTGATATCTTTATTATACACCTTCGCAAAAAATTGAAGTTCGACAACGTCAACTCTTTGCTGTCCTGATTCTACATTAGAAATGTGCGATTGCGGACGCTTCAATTTCTTGGCAACTTGAACCTGCGTCAATCCTGCCTCTTCGCGAGCTTTCCGCAATCGCTCAACAAAATAGGCATATTCCTTTGTTTGTCTCGACCTAGTCATATACTAACATTGTCTATCCAAGAATTCAATATCCAAAGTTTAGATATTGTGATAAACTGTATTTATGGATTTTGTAGCCCGCCAGAATTTCGCCAAAACAAAAAGAGGAGCAAGCGGAGGATTCCTCCCCAAACCCCTCCTCCTCCGCTTGCGACATCCGAATTCAGAAAAAAGGAATCAGCCGAAGTTTTGCGGAATCCTTTCCCAGAAAATTGTTTCCGCAAAACTTCGTCCGCATTGTTTCAGATTTCTTCTTCTGGATTTTTTTCGAAAAAAGTTCGAATTTTGTCCAGAGCATACCGCAAAATCAAAACGCCCCAAACGGGGGTTTTGATTTTGCGAGAGGCGAGCAAAGTACCTGCGTACTTTGTGTGAGAGATTCGAACACCGGAGCATAAAACTTTCAGCAGAAAGTTTTGCGAGGTGGTGGCTAGACCAATACTACGCGACGGCGTAGTATTGAGTCGAAGCCGAATCTCCGCCTCCGCATTTTACTTTCCTATCTCCTCAATCGATGTGTTGCGGTGGATTATTTCGTCATTGCGGATAGAGCGAAAGAATTCCCATTGGTTTTTGGGGTGGCGGCCGTACCAAACAAGGAAGGGGCTGTCGACCGGTTTCTTTTTGAGTGACTCTTCGTGCCGATGGATAAATTCATTATATTGCTCAAACGCGTGGTTCTCGAACATATAGTTAAGCTCATACGAGTATCGAGGCTTAATTAGATACAGGAGGTACGATGCCCAAAAATACACAAACGCAAATAGCATAGGCGCGAGTGTGTTGCGTAAAAAACCGGCTTTATGTTCGCGTTTTGCCAACTGCGAGATGACCACCACGTGCATAGTCTCGTTGTCTTGTGCGAGTCGCGCATATTTCGCAGTATTTGAAAGCTGTATAGCTTTTTGCTCGTTGCTGTAAAAAAGTGTCATAAAGTGTAGTGTGTAGACGGCAGATGCCCATGAGTGATAGTGTGCGCGCGCAATAATCTCGACTGCGCGGAATTTTAAGTACGACGGTCGTTTGCCGTATACCACGTTGCCACACCACACAAGTGTATGCCCCAACAGGCGCGGTACGAGTGATGACCGGTAGGTATCGAGTGGTTTTTTGTAAGCCAAAAGCTCTGCGTCGTCATTTAATTTACTGTTTAATGCCTCAAGTTCTGTATTGCCCCGTATTAATTCCATGCTTCACAGTATACAACCTTGGGCTCAGGGCGGCATCTGGAGCTGTCCGCCCGATTTACTCCCCAGTCTGGTATAGTTTGAGCACATATGACTCAAGAAACTGCGCTCGACATACTAAAAACTGGCGCAAATGTCTTTTTGACCGGTGAGCCCGGGGCGGGCAAGACGCACACCATAAACCAGTACATTGCGTGGCTGCGCGCGCATGGTATAGAACCTGCCATCACTGCGTCCACGGGCATTGCCGCGACACATGTTGGTGGTATGACTATCCATTCGTGGAGTGGTATTGGGATTAAGCAAAAACTTGATGCATACGAGCTCGACCGCATTGCGTCGCTCGAGCGTATTGTTAAACAAATCCGCCGTACCAAAATTTTAATTATCGACGAAGTGTCGATGCTTGCCGACAATACCTTGGCGATGGTCGACGCTGTGTGTCGAGAAATTTTAGGCAGTTCGCGCCCGTTTGGAGGGCTCCAGGTAGTGTTGGTGGGAGATTTTTTCCAACTTCCACCCATAGTGCGCTCTCTTCCACAAGAAGAGGACAACGACTTGTTTGTCGATGAGTCACGTACCCACTTTGCCTACGACGCCGCAGTATGGGCACGGGCAAACCCTATTGTGTGTTACTTAACCGAGCAACATCGCCAAGACGACCAGGCCTACCTCAGTGTGCTCGACGCTATACGCAAAAATACCTTTGGTAGCAAACACCTAGAGCACATCGCGTCGCGTAAGGTGGTACCACACAAGGTGCCAAAAGATGCGCCAAAGCTGTTTTCCCATAACGCCGACGTTGACCGTATCAACGATGCGACGCTGCGTGCCTTGCCCGGCACCCCCAAGCCATTTTTGATGTCATCACAAGGGACCGCGGGAATTGTGGCAGCTCTTATCAAAAGTTGTATATCACCCGAAAATTTGCAGCTTAAAAAAGGCGCGGCAGTGATGTTTACAAAAAACAATCCAAAAGAGGGGTACGTCAATGGCACGCTCGGCATTGTGGAAGGGTTTAGTAACTACAGCGGCTACCCAACGGTGTTGACTCGTAGTGGGCGACGCATCGAGGTAGAGCCCATGGAGTGGACAGTCGAAGAAGGGGGTAAGGTGCATGCGCGGGTGACGCAGGTGCCACTGCGTTTGGCGTGGGCCATTACGGTGCACAAAAGCCAAGGTATGAGTTTGGACGAGGCGGTGATGGACTTGCACGATACGTTTGAATTTGGGCAGGGGTATGTTGCGCTCTCGCGGGTGCGCCGCCTCTCGGGGCTGCATATCTTGGGTTGGAATAATCGCACGTTCGAGGTCCACCCCGGGGTGCTCGAACGTGACGAGCAATTTCGCGATCAATCAGAGGATGCAGCGCAAACCTTTGGTGATATGCCCGAGCGTGATTTGCAGGAGCTGCATGGTCAATTTTTACGTGCATGCGGAGGAGTATGATCAAATATATAGCACTAGGTATGTGCGCCCTCGCCTTGGTGGCAATTTTTATGTATCACTCCAACATTCCTGCAGTTATTTCTACAGAAGGTCAGCCCAGTGATAGTGTTGTTATAGGCACAACCACTGTGTTAGTTGATATTGCGGCTACAAGTGCTGCACGCACACAAGGGTTGTCTGGTCGAAAGTCGCTCGCTTGGGGCAATGGTATGTTATTTATTTTTCCCAAGGCAGGGGACTGGGGGTTTTGGATGAAGGACATGTATTTTCCCATCGACATTATCTGGGCAGACAAGGCGGGGGTAATTACTACCGTACTTCCAAATGTATCTTCGACTACGTATCCACAGGCATTCCATCCAAACGCTCCTTCTGTGTACGTGCTTGAGGTGCCAGCCGGTTATGCTGCTGCGCACGATATTGGCGTTGGGCAAAAAATTGTTGTACAATATAATGAGCGCGTTGAGTAACAGCTCCGATGAAAGTCGGGGAGGAAAGTCCGAGCACTTGCCCCAAATTTTGGGTGCAGACAGGCAGTGGGTAATACCCATCATGTGCTTTTAGCGGGCACAAGAGGTGCGAACAGAGACGAGTCCCTTCAGTGGGAGTGAAACGGCTAAATCCTTGTCCAAGTGCAAGGCCGTGCCCACCTTGTGTGGGAGTGCCGCTTGAGCCCTGCTGTAAAGCAGGGCCTAGATAAATTGTTGCTTACGACAGAACTCGGCTTACAGACGCGCGCGCTAATATGTAGACGCCCCGCCAAAAGCGGGGCGTTTGCTGTGGATTTGTCGCTACAGCAAGAGTCTTTGGTATGCAGTATACTAACCGCTATGCAATCATCACGTTTTTTGTCGGGCTCGCGGTACATGTACTTATCTGGCCTAGTGTGTGCACTTGTATTCATTATTCCTAGTGTTTGGTTTCCGTTGCAACTTGGTAAGGTAGCGTTGTTTGCTGGTTTTCTCGGTATCTCTAGTATTCTTTTTGTATTGGGGGGTGGTATGCGTGACTTTCGTAGTGGTGGGTCGCGTGCCGCACTGCTTGTGTTTGTACTACCATTGATGTACCTGGTGTCTTTATACTTTTCGTCGAATCGCAGTGTCGGTATTTCAGGATATGCAGTTGACGCAGACACGGTGCTTTTTGTGCTGCTGTGCTCGTTGTCCTTTATTTTTTCCTTTACATTATTTAAAACCCTCCGTGCTGCAAGAATGCTTTTGTGGGTAGTATCTGCAGCTGCAGCTTTTGCGGTGCTGTTCCAATACACTGCGGTGCTTTTTGGCACAACAGTTATACCGTTTCAAATTTTTGCAGACCGTTCAGTCAACTTGGTAGGTAAGTGGAATGACCTCGGACTTTTGGTCGGACTTTTGTTGATGTTATTGCTTTTGGTGCTCGAGTTTGTACCCATGACCCATGTGCGCCGGGTGCTGGGCTTTGTACTTTTGGCCGCACTAGCACTGTTGTTGGCTATAATCCAGTTTCCACTTATGTGGTGGGTTTTGATGGTGTTGTGTTTGCTCCTTGCTTTATGGTCGTTTGTCTCCAAACGCCCGGATGTTGAACGATACTGGTTGCGCAATGTGCCCTGGGTCCCTGTTATTGGCGCTGGTGTAAGTGGCCTTTTGCTACTTTGGGGTGCAACAGTAAATACAGGGCTCACCAGCATTTTCCCTGTCTCAGCACTCGAAGTGCGGCCTGCGTTTAGCTCGACTCTCGACATAACCCGTGCATCCCACGGTACATCACTTCAAGAATTTCTTGTAGGTACTGGGCCTCAAACATTTAGCCAAAGTTGGTTGTTGTACAAACCTATGGAGGTCAACCAATCGCCATTCTGGAACCTTGACTTTAGTGTTGGCTTTAGCACGTTTGCCACGGCACTTGCTAGTGTTGGAGTATTGGGTGCCCTTGCGTGGCTTATACCACTAGCGTTGGTGTTGCTTGGGTTGTTGCGGGCGCTGCGATCGCAGCATCTGAGTGCTCCAGAAAAAGTGGTTGCATTGTGTCTAGGTACATCCGCAGTGTTTTTGTGGACTGCGATGCTCTTTTATGTACCAAGTCAAAACAATATCTTGTTGAGCTTTGCTTTGGCAGGTGCCGCGTTTGGTTTTTCTATGAAAAAACCACAAACGGAAAGTACACCTACACAATTGTCTCGTGTTTCTCAGCTAGGGTTGGTGCTAGTTTGTGTGTGTTTTGTTGGTTTGGTGTTTTGGAGTGGCTTTGTTGCCGGACGTCGGCTTGTTGCGCAGTCCTACATCAACCAAGGAGCTGTAGAGATGTCGAAAGGAGGTTTAGATCAAGCGCTCGCTTTGGCAGCTAAAGCTCAAAAAATAGAGCCTATATCAGACTCGTATCGTCTAGCGGTTGCTGCTCGTACTGCAAAAATCCAACAAATAGCCTCGATTAAATCTCCCACTGAAGAGGATCAGGCAAAATTTAAAGCAGAAATAGAAAAAGTTATTCCCGATGGACAGCGTGTTGTTGCTATTGCACCACAAGATTACCGAGGGTACGTGGCGCTTGCTCGGGTGTATGACCTCTTGGCGTCGCTCGGGGTTGGTGGTGCGTATGAGAGTGCAAAAGACAACTATGAGCGTGCAGCGACACTCAACCCAAGTAGTCCAGAAATTCCATTGTTGCTTGCGCGCTTGGCGGCAGGGCACAGTAGAGACCTTCGACCCATAGAGGTACATTTGTCTAAATCTCTCACGCTCAAACCCGACTACACCGACGCTATCCTCTTTCTGGTTCAGTTGAACGTTGCAAACAAAGACATACCAAATGCTATCAAAGCAGCACAGGCCGCTGTACGGAGCGCTCCTGGTGTGCCATCTATTTGGTTTGAGCTTGGCCTCTTGTACTACACTGCCAAAGATGTAAAAAATGCGGCGCCAGTGCTTGAACAAGCGGTTAAGTTGCAACCTGATTTTGCAAACGCAAAATACTTCCTTGGGCTAGCGTACGCAGCGCAAAACCGCGCCCCGGAAGCTTTGCAGCAATTTGTGGACCTCGAAAAAACTAACCCAGATAACCAAGAAGTAAAGTTTATTCTCGACAACTTGCGCAGCGGTAAGTCACCGTTTGAAAACGCACAACCTCCAGTCACTGACTCGCCACAAGAGCGAGAGACTGCGCCTATTGCACAGTAGGCCTTTATGGTTCGGTCACTGATTACTGCGATGAGTCGAGAAGTTCGTGGAATGCACGAGGCTGCCTATGTATTGGCAGCCTTTGCGCTTGGGTCCCAGTTGTTAGCGCTTGTGCGCGACCGCATGCTTGCGTCGACTTTTGGTGCGTCGCATACGCTAGATCTATATTACGTGGCATTTCGTATTCCAGACTTTTTGTTTGCGACGGTTGCGTCGCTGTTGTCACTGTACGCGCTCTTGCCAGTGCTTTCTCGTCTTGAGGAAAAACAAAAAGGCCTTATGGTATCTTTTTTGCGCCAAGTTCTTGTGGTGTTTTTTATCGCTATGGGGGTTGTTGCGGGTGTTGCCTTTTTATTAGCGCCGTATCTGGTGCCGCTCATTGCCCCAGGTATTGCAAACGCAGAATTGGTGTCGCTTGTGCGTATTTTACTGCTCCAACCTATACTTCTTGGCGCATCTAATATTGTTGCTGCGTGCACACAAATGCGCCACCAGTTTTTTCTCTATGCGATCTCTCCTTTGTTGTACAACGTCGGCATCATTATTGGTATTGTTTTCTTATATCCACTGTGGGGGCTCCAAGGGCTCGGGTGGGGGGTAGTATTGGGCGCATTACTCCACTTGTCACTGCAACTTCCATTTTTCTTAAAAGAAAAAGCACCCTCTACCTTACCGCTGCGCGTTATGGGTAAAGAACTGTTGTCTGTGCTTGTTTTGTCTGTACCCCGCACACTCACGTTAGCTGCAGGCCAAATATCACTGCTGTTGCTTGTAGCAATGGCCTCCTATTTTATGCCGGGTTCAATATCTATATTTATGTTTGCAGCAAGTCTCCAGGCAGTACCGCTTACTATCATCGGGGTGTCTTACTCGGTTGCGGCATTTCCAACACTTGCGCGCTTGCATGCTGCGGGAGACAGAGCTGCGTTTGTACGCTATGTAGAAGTTGCACTCAGGCACATCTTTTTTTGGTCCATCCCAGCGACCATTATGGTTATTGTGTTGCGTGCACAATTGGTGCGAGTTATTTTAGGTGCCGGTGCATTTAGTTGGGACGCCACACGTTTAACCGCAGCAGCGCTTGCGCTGTTTATTTTGGCTTTGGCCGCACAGTCTATTGTGATGTTGGTGGCACGTGCATACTATGCAGCGGGCAATACACGTAAGCCTTTGTATTTTGCGCTAGTTGGCGTGGGTGTAACGGTGCTGTCCGCGCTAGTGTTTGTAGAACTGTTTTTGCAGAGCGCCTTTGTTCGTACGTTTATAGAATCGTTACTTCGCGTTGCTGACGTCCCGGGCACTGTTGTGCTTATGTTGGCGCTAGGATCTGCTGTTGGTGCAATTACACAATTTACCTTTAGCTTTTTGTTTTTTATGCGAGACTTCCAAATCTCTCGGTTGTCTATGGGGGCACTGATTTTCCAAAGTTTTGCAGCATCTGTTATCGGTGGTGCGGTTGCGTATGCGGTGCTTGCCCTCACGGGTGCCGTAGGTACGGTCAATACGACGCTCGGATTGGTGCTTCAGGGCGGGGCGAGTGGTGTGGCGGGTCTGGCCACTGTGGCGGTGGTCTTGTGGATACTCGGTAACCAAGAACTCACGGAAGCCCTAGGCTCATTTAGACGGCGACTAGGTGGTGCAACGCCACCTCTGGAGACAACCGACATCTCGTCATAAGTAGGTAAAAAATGGTAGACTGCTCGGTACTATGCAGCAGATACGAAATTTCAGCATTATCGCCCATATTGACCACGGCAAGTCCACCTTGGCTGACCGGTTTTTGGAGTGTACTGGCACCATAGAGCCACGCCGTATGCGCGACCAAGTGCTCGACTCTATGGAGCTTGAGCGAGAGCGAGGCATAACTATAAAGATGCAGCCCGTGCGGATGCGTTATGGTGAGTATCTTTTGCACTTAATAGACACTCCCGGGCATATCGATTTTTCGTACGAAGTGTCGCGTGCACTTACTGCTGTTGAGGGGGCAATTTTGCTTGTTGATGCAACACAGGGTGTCCAAGCGCAGACGCTTACAACACTGCGCACTGCCCGTGAGCTAGGGCTTGTTATTGTGCCAGCCATTTCCAAAATTGACTCGCCCTTGGCACAAACGGACGATGTACGTACGCAGGTATCGCAGTTGCTTGGTATTGCGCCCGAGTCAATTTTGACCTGCTCGGGCAGAACAGGGGAAGGGGTAGAGGAGTTGCTTAAGGCAGTTATAGAGCAGGTGCCGCCACCTCGTTCCTCGGAAGCCATGCTTGATGAGAAAACAGTTTCCAAGGCTTCGGCAGAATTTGCTCCGCAAAGGTCCTCGGGTCTCCCTCGCTCGTCTTCAGACGAGCTTCGGGCCAGACCATTTGCTTTGCAAACTCTGCCTCCGCGTGCTCTTGTTTTTGACTTTCAATATTCCGACCATCAGGGGGTTATTGTGTACCTGCGTATGTTCGACGGGCAAATAAAAAAAGGTGACACTCTTGAATTTGCGGCAACGGGCAAGAAATTTAATGCGCTCGAGGTTGGTACGTTTGCACCACTACCCGTCCCTTTGCCCGAAGGGCTTGGGGTCGGCATGATTGGGTACGTAGTAACAGGCATCAAAGAGCCGGGCTTAGCGCGGGTGGGTGACACGGTGCAAACATTTGGCTCTAAAACCCCACCACTGTCCGGCTATGCAGAGCCTCGTCCGGTGGTGTGGGCGTCACTGTATCCAGAAAACCAAGGTGACTTTGTGGCTTTGCGACAGGCGCTGTCTCGGCTGCGTTTGTCGGACTCGTCGCTATCGTTTGAAGAAGAGTCCTCCGGGATGCTTGGACGCGGCTTCCGTTGTGGGTTGCTCGGGATGCTCCATTTGGAAATTGTCACCGAGCGCCTTAAACGCGAGGCAAGCCTTTCTCTTGTTATAACTTCGCCCACCATTACGTACGAAGTTGAGACACGCGATGGTAAACGCCACACTGTGTACTCTCCACCTCAATTTCCCGAGTACGGAGATATTTTGAAGGTCTGGGAGCCATTTGTAGAAGCAGAAATTATTCTACCGGCTACCTACCTAGGCGCTTTGATGCCGCTGTTGTTTGAACATGAGGCAGCGGTAGAGTCGACTGAAACGTTTTCAGAAGGTCGGGTCATAGTCAAAGTCACAATGCCGCTGCGTGAGCTGATGCGAAACTTTTTTGATAAATTAAAGAGCGCTTCGTCTGGGTATGCGTCGGTGTCGTACGAGTTTCGCGAACTGCGGGTGGCCGACGTGGTGCGGCTGGATTTGCTTGTAGCGGAGGAGCCGGTGCCAGCGTTTTCGCGCATTATTGCGCGGCACAGAGTAGATGAGGAGGCGGTCGCCGCGGTTGAAAAGTTGTATAAAATTTTGCCGCGTCAGCAATTTGTTGCAAAAATACAGGCTCAAGCGGTGGGGCGCATCATATCGTCACGCACCCTCTCGGCGCTCAGCAAGGACGTTACTCAGCATATGTACGGCGGTGACATTACTCGCAAAATGAAGCTGCGCGAAAAACAGAAAAAAGGCAAAGAGCGGATGAAGGAGCGCGGGCGGGTACATATCCCGGAAGATGTCTTCCTTAAAATGATCAAGAGCGAGTAACGGCGGTGTTTATACCAAAAGCGAGAAGTACGAGAGAATCATACTTGCAATGATGAGTGCGCCAAGTACTGAGGCAAAAATTCGCATGTATCGCTGTCTGTTTTTTCCAAACATATAAGGTAGACTATCATACATGCGAGAGTTTAAAAAGCACAAAACTCGTAGCGGAGAAATCGTGACTTTTTGTATACAAGCGGTGGGCATACTGCTCTTTCTGTGTGTGGCTGCTGTGGCTGTGCGGGCAGCGTGGGGTATGTATGTCAAATTAACCCGGGCCACGGCAGGCCAAGAGGCGGCCGAAGTGCGGTTGGCAGCGCTTAAGGCACAGCAAGCTGAGGTTGCGGCCTCTGTGGCCGAATTGTCGTCAGAGAGAGGGGTAGAGGCGCAAATACGCCAGCGTTTTGGGGTCGCAAAGCAAGGGGAGGGAGAGATAGAAATAGTGCGAGACAGTGGCGTTGCGCCTGTAGCCCCCAAAGAGCCCGAGAGTTGGTGGCGGGGTGTGTTCCGTGCCTTGTTTGTATGGTAAATTAGCGTTCATGCGAGTGTAGTTTAGTGGTAGAATAAGTGCTTCCCAAGCACTGGGCGGGAGTTCGATTCTCCCCACTCGCACCAAAATATGATAAAATTGACCCGTACCCAATAATCACATTCTTATGGATAAAACTGTCACTATTTACAGCACACCGACATGTCACTTTTGCAAAATGGCAAAAGACTTCTTTGCCGAAAAAAACATACCGTTTACAAATTTTGATGTGTCAGTTGACGCTGCAAAGCGCGAAGAGATGATACAAATGACAGGCCAGCTTGGTGTGCCGGTGATTGTTATAGACGGTGATACTATGGTCGGTTTTGATCGCGAAAAATTGGCGACAAAACTTGGTGTAGAGGCGTAGTAACTGGTGGTCAGGGACATATTTGCTTTTGGTCACAGATATTTTTCTGCTGAAAAATTCCGCGACCCCAGCTCGGCGCCGTCGCGCCTGTGCCTCACAAAATGTGTCCCACACATTTTGTGCCCTCGGCAGGAATCGGACCCACATCAACCCCTTAGGACGGGGCTGTTCTATCCATTGAACTACGAGGGCTGCATAAAGAATCTACCACGCCCAGGGTATAATAAGAAGTATGACCGACGATATTGAAGAGCTTAAAGAGCTTGTAGAAAAAAATACAAAATTAGCAGAAGACACAAACCTCACGGTGCATAAAATGCGTCGCTCGGCTCTGTGGGGGCGAGTGCTCCAATTGATTTGGTGGGCGGCTATTATTACCGTGTCTGGTGCCGCGTACTACATTTACCTGCAGCCATATGTTGGGCAAATAGAGGACTTGTACGAGCAATTTAAGGCGAGCGGTCAGCAGCTACAAGATTTCTTGCAGAGTTTTGGAACAATGTCTCGCTAGGTCTCTTTGTGCTCGGGGCCGGGCTCGAACCGGCGACCCCTTCCTCTTCAGGGAAATGCTCTACCAACTGAGCTACCCGAGCGTACTACTCTATAAATCCACCATCTGGGGATAGTTGAGCGGTAGAGGGATTCTACCAAAAATAGCTGAAATAACAAACCTTAGTTCGATTTTATTTTAAGTTTTGCTTGGCGGCCCTTGTCGAGTTTAGGTAGGCGGATGGTAAGGAGGCCGTGCTTTTCGGACGCTTCAGCGTCCTCAATTTCTACCTCCTGGGGGAGCATAATTGTGCGAGAAAAAGAGCCCCAGTACAGTTCTTGAAAAAAGAATTCCCCAGAGTTTCCTTCGATGTGCTTTTCTCGCTTACCACGCAGGGTCACCATGTCTCGAGTAATGGACACGTCCAAGTCTTCTGGTCGCACGCCAGCTATCATAGCTTTTATAACGATATGGGTGGGAGTTTGATATACGTCCACTGCAAGCTCTCCGTCCAACTCTTCCTCTGGAGTCTCAACTGCAAGTGACCGACGCTCCAATGGGGCGTTGTTTTGGGCGCGGGGTGCATAGGCTGCACCACCACTTTCTAGATCTTCAAAAGAGTAGTCGCTGTCGGCACCAGCGGCGCCGGTAAGCCATTCAAATAGTGATCTTTTTTCTCGAGCCATACAAAAACTTTTATGCGGTCTTAACAATAATCGCGCGCGGGCTGTTTTACTCTCTCAACTAATAGCAGTAATGCAACAATGCCGACCCAGATACAAAGGAAAATCCAGAAGGTTGCATCGCTTCCTTTGTTTAGTATAAAAAAATTAAAAAGTGTATGCAAGGCAATAGCAAGGACAACTCCAAGAAAGGCAACCATTCGACGCACGCTTGCTGGTTTGTAAAACGACAACGCGAGTGCAATACCAATGGTTGCAGAGGCAAGCGAATGTAGCAGTGTTGCGCCCATAAAGCGCAAGTCTGCAGTGAGTATGCTACGCAATGCGTCGCCTTCGTGTAGAGGCCCTAAAATAAATAAAGTATTCTCTAGGGCCGAAAATCCAAGTGCGGCAGTGACCAAATAGATGACAGCATCAAGAGGCTCGTCAAAAAATGCAGTACGCAGTGCCACTGCGTAGGCTGCTCCAAATTTAACCAACTCCTCAAGCGCGCCCCAAACAAGAAGTAACATTGTGCCAGTGACGTAGTTGTCTGCCAGTTGTTCAAGTGGCAATACAACAACCACACCGAGCATTCCGGCTAAAAAACACAAAAAAATGTAGCGCTTGGGTTCTGGTTCGCACCTGTCTTCGAGTAGCCAAAAAAACAGCCACACGAAGGCTGGTATCATGCCTCCCAAAAATGCAATAAAGAGCATGAGCGGAGTCACCCCTGTAGTATACCGCTACTTTACAGGCCAAGGCTCTACCATGAGCAAAGTTTGTGTATTTCTTGGCAGTGACCCCCAAATTTCTTCTGTTACAAATGGCATAAAGGGGTGCAGAAGTGTAAGTACGCCGCAGAGTATGTAGTGGAGTTCTTGTTTGCGAGCTTCTTTTTCAGCAGAGTCTTCTCCTTTTAGTATAGATTTGCTTTCTTCAAGAATTTCGCTCGCAAATCGGTCCCAAACATAGTGGTAGAGTTTTTCTGCCGCAAGGTGGAAGTGGAATTGCTCCATTTCTCGCGTGACGTCTTTGGCAAGGGTGTCAAATTCTTCTGCAAGAGCACCGTGTGCGGTGGGGGTTGTTTCGCCTACGCCGTTTTCCAGCAGCAGGCGGGTCATATTCCACAATTTGTTTGCAAATTTTTTGTACGCCTCTATTTTTTTAGGGTCGAGGTTCATATCGGTGCCGGGGGTGTTGCCAACAACAAGTCCCATGCGCAGCGCGTCAGTACCGTACTGGGTAGAGACGTCGATAGGGGAGATTACGTTACCTTTAGATTTACTCATTTTTTGCCCCTTTGCGTCGCGTACCATGCCGTGCAGGTAGACATACTTAAACGGCACTTGCCCGGTGCGGTAGAGCCCCAGCATAATCATGCGCGCCACCCAAAAAAAGATAATGTCCGCACCTGTCTCCATAACGTCGGTAGGGTAGTAGGTTTTAAAGTCCTTATTGTCGGGGAACTGCAATGTAGCGAACGGCCATTGGCCCGACGAAAACCAGGTGTCAAAGGTGTCAGGGTCGCGCACCCAACCTTCGCCGGGCGACTCTGTGCCGATGCGCCATTCCTCACCGCGAGACCATGCGGGGATGGGGATGCCCCAAACAATTTGCCGAGAGATGTTCCAGTCTTGGATGTTTTCGAGCCAATTGAGCACAATTTTTTCATGCTGCTCGGTCAATATTTTTACTTCGCCATTTTTTATCGCCTCGATTGCGCGCTGTGCGAGCGGCTGCATCTTCACGAACCACTGCGGGCGCACTTGCGGCTCTATCTCGCGGCTGCATTTGTAGCATACCGGCACTTCGTGGGTGTACTTTTCGTCAATCTTTTCTACCAAGCCTTTTGCTTGGAGTTTTTCAACAATTTTTGCGCGTGCGTCTTTTATGTTCATGCCTG
>CALQZN010000017.1 GCA_943349675.1 Candidatus Nomurabacteria bacterium | reverse complement strand
GTTAGGCTAAGTTTATAGGTTAGGCGCGTATACTTTGTATATGAGGAGTCAACGCGGCGCGTTTATATTAGCAGTGCTTTTAGTTGTGCTTTTAAGTTTGTGGTGGAGTATGTCAAATATAGGTATGCCTAGTGTTACTTCGAACCTACCCGTAACGCCTCAAACGAGTAATCCAATGTCTATACATCACCGGGTGGACAAGAATGTCCACGTGTATACTGGAAACTTTCCACTGCGCAACTGTGATTCTTTTTCTACTCAAATTAAAACATTAAACGGTAATCCAACCCGTATTGAGTTAATTTTTGTGTTCACACCTATTCCTCCCTGTAATGAAACTCTAGAACTAGCGCCGTTCTCAGTCTCTTTTTCAAGTAGTGAGAAAGAGACACCACTTCTAGATACTGTGTTCATCAACAAAAAACAAACAGCGTTTATAATAACTGAGGATAATTAATATGGCTGTTTTTGTTGCAAAATCGGACGGAACAAGCGAAGCATTTGTAGCGGCAAAGCTGCGCTCATCACTCAAGCGGGCAGGTGCCACACCCGAGGTTGCCGAACAAATAGAGCGAACGGTAGAAAAAGAGCTCTATAGTGGCATTACTACAACCGAGATTTATCGTCGTGCTTTTGCCCACCTGCGTGGCCACAAACATTTTGCAGCGGCGCGATACTCACTAAAGCGCGCCGTGCTCGACTTTGGCCCCTCCGGCTTTCCTTTTGAAGCTTTTATAGCAGAGCTATTTCGAGCCGAAGGGTATCACGCAATAATTGACCAAATAATTCAAGGCGCTTGTGTCGAACATGAAGTAGACGTTGTCTTGTCTGACAAAAAACCCACTAACCTTAACAAAAAGAAGGACACTGCGATTACGTACGTCGAGGCTAAATTTCATAATACGCTTGGCCTTAAGACTGACCTTAAAACAGTGTTGTATGTAAAGGCGCGCATAGATGATATACGTGCTAAAAACCCCGAAAAAGAAATTCGGGGACTCGTAGTGACAAACACTAAATTTACCGAACGGGCAGTACAATATGCATCATGCGCTGGTTTAGACCTCCTTGGATGGGAATACCCTCCAAAGGGCAATCTGTATGACCGAATAGACGTAGCACGCTTGTACCCCATAACAGCCCTCACCACATTGTCGAAGGGCGAAAAAGTGGCTCTTTTGAATGACAAAAAAGTGCTTTGTAGTGATATCTCTGCTGATTCGGAAGTTTTGCAACAAATAGGAGTGCGCGGCAAGCGTGCAAACTCGGTGTTGGAAGAGGTTGGGGCATTGTGTGTCCCAGGGAAAGATATATAATCGGCTGGTAACGTTTGTATTACTTTTTAACGACATGTATATGGAGACACGCAGCAGTAATCAGAATCAACAGAATGGTCAGCAGTCTAACCAACCAAAACCTGGGTTATCGTGGACGCAGCCTGTGGCAGCACAAACACAAACTAAAATACACGAGCAAAAAACAACCCCTCCTTCACATACACCACAAACTGGCAGCAAGAAAAAATGGTGGATCACTCTGGGGGTAGTGTGCGTACTCGCAGCTTTGTTTATTGTTGGTTTGCGTCAAAAAGATGGCGACAAAACTGGTACAGCAACTACTACAAGCACTACTTCGGTACGTACAGGGACTACACCAACATCTACAATGTCTAATTCTGTCACTGTAAGTAGTATTAAAGGGCTCGGCGTGTCACCACTGCAAGATGCCGGTACGGAAGTGTCGGTAAGTGTCGAGGAAGTTTCAGCGCCGGCCTGGGTTGTAGTCTACGAAAGTAACAACGGCAAACCTGGCAATGTACTTGGTGCAGGCTATATGACTCCAACAATCATCACCACTAAGATACCGCTATTGCGTAGCACCGTCTCTAGACAGACCTACTTTATTGGGCAAACGACCGACGATGGCGACAGTATGTACTCTATGCAAAAGGATGCAGCGCTTCGTGATACACAAGGGAACTTGATTTTAGTAGAGTTTAAAACACGCTAATAATTGGCATATGCTTACATCCCTTACACACTTTGGTTCATCATTTAACTTCACAGCTATCGAAATGGAGTTTACATGGCGGCTCCTGGTTGCTGTGATTTTAGGAGTGTGTTTGGGGTTAGAGCGCTCCCTTGCGGGCAAACATGCGGGCATGCGCACGTACTCTATGGTTGCACTTGGTTCCTGTTTGTTTGTGATTGTAGGCACACTTGCAAGCCTCCAACTTGCAACCTTTCCTGGGATTAATCCACTCCAAATTGCAGGATCTATAGTTATTGGTATTGGTTTTATTGGTAGCGGTTTAGCAGCTTTCCGTGGTGACCAGCCTGAACTCACTACAGCAGCGGGTATTTGGGTAGTTGCGGCGGTTGGTATGGCATGTGGTTTTGGATTCTACGTAACTGCAGTAGCAACCACCATCTTAGCTGTCGTCGTTTTTACTGTCTTGTCAAAAGTAGAGCGTCGTCTACGTAGTGCGTGGGGTACTGATGCACAGTAGTTTCTCTGTTGTTGCCATCTAGCGTACAATAGAGTCATGCTTTTTACCTATGAGTCAGTATTATAAAACAAACAGACAGCCTGACTATAACTATGGAGGGCCCAAATGGCGCCTGTCTCGTTCTAAAATCGACCTCTTTTTAGAATGTGCACGATGCTTCTATACCGACAATAAATTGGGAGTAGCGCGGCCACCTGGATTTCCATTTAACCTTAACTCTGCGGTCGACGAGCTGCTCAAAAAAGAGTTCGACACGCACCGCGCAAACGGCACGCAGCACCCACTAGCTGCAGCGTACGGCGTCGACGCGGTGCCTTTTGCGCACCCACGTATGGACGAGTGGCGCGACGCGCTCAAACGTGGCATTCAATATACTCATCCCGCAACTGGTCTTATTGTGCGTGGCGGCGTAGATGATGTATGGCAGGACAAAAAAGGTCAACTTATTATTGTTGACTACAAAGCAACTAGCAAAAACGGTAAAATTGAGTCACTCGACGAAGACTGGCATCGAGGGTACAAACGCCAGCTCGAAGTGTACCAGTGGTTGTTTCGCCAGAATGGGTTTGAAGTCTCTGATACGGGATACTGGGTATATGCCAACGCAAGCCGTGACCGAGAGGCATTTGATGCAAAGCTTGAGTTTGAGATAACCCTTGTTCCCTATGTTGGGTCAACAGATTGGGTAGAGGGTACTTTGTTAGAACTTAAAGCATGTTTAGACAGTGATCAAATCCCTGCACCAGCACTTGACTGCGACTTTTGTCGCTACCGCGAGGCAGCAGGGAAGGCGCTTGCAGCAGCATCTGGCCGTGCACCTCAGGCACCACAGATAGAGCAAACTCCTATGCAGCAAACACCTACTGTACGCAAAATAGCAAAAAACTTACCGCAAGAAACCACAGGGCATCTCTTCTAACTCCCTGATATGGAAATAAAAATAGACCAATCCTGGAAAAAACATCTGGAGGGTGAGTTTGAAAAAACATATTTCAAAAAGCTAGTCACTTTTGTTAAAGACGCATATAAAAACGAAACTGTGTACCCACCACCTGCGTACATGTTCCGTGCTTTTGACCTTTGCCCTTTCGATAAAGTAGAGGTGGTTATACTAGGTCAAGACCCCTACCATGGGCCTGGGCAAGCGAACGGCTTATCTTTTGCAGTTACAGAGGGTGTGCGTTTGCCGCCATCGCTACAAAATATTTTTAAAGAGATAGAAAGTGACCTTGGTCCCGTCAAACACAAAGACGGAGATTTGAGTCGGTGGGCAACGCAAGGAGTCTTGCTTTTAAACGCTACACTCACTGTTGGTGCCAATGTAGCTGGTTCGCATCAGAGTCAGGGGTGGGAAGAATTTACCGACGCTGCAATTAAGGCGCTTTCAAAAGAGCGCGAACATTTGGTATTTATTTTGTGGGGAAACTATGCAAAAAACAAAGGGGCACATATCGACCGCGAGAAACATTTGGTGCTTGAAGCGGCACACCCATCACCATTTTCCGCATACAGTGGCTTTTTTGGTTCAAAACCCTTTAGTCGAGCAAACAATTACTTAGTTGCACACGGCAAAAAACCAATTGACTGGCTCTAGAGAGGCGAACGCCGTACATATTACCAAATCTGAGCACGTTTGGACGCGTCACGATAAAGCTTGTCGCCTTTTTTAAGTCCAAATGTTTGATAAAACGGCTCAAAATTTGCCAGAGGTCCGTTGATGCGAAAAGGTGCCACAGCGTGCGGGTCGGTGAGGGCGCGCATTTTTAGCGTTTCTTCTCGTGCAACTTCACGCTCCATTTGGGCAAACCCAAGGAAAAACCGCATCTCAGGCGACAGGCCGCCTACAATTTTTCTGCCCGCTTGAGCCAAATATTTTTGATACGCATCATAGGCAATAACCAAGCCGCCCAAGTCGGCAATATTCTCTCCTAAAGTAAGTTGGCCGTTTAAATGTATGCCACCCACCACTTCATGTGCATTGGCTTGCGCAACAACTAACTTTCCTTTTTTCTCAAATTCTTTTTTGTCTTTTGGTGTCCACCAGTTTTTCATGTCACCTTTGAGATCAAACTTGGCTCCTTGGTCGTCAAAAGCATGCGTCATTTCGTGCCCTATTACCGAGCCGATGCCAGCATAGTTAACAGCCATGTCTGCAGTGGGGTCAAAAAACGGCCACTGTAGTATCGCAGCAGGGAAGACGATATCGTTAAGCGTTTGACTACAGTACGCATTGACTGTTTGAGGAGTCATAAACCACTCATTACGGTCAACACCTTTGGTCAGTTTACGCATCATTTTTTTGTAGGCATGCGTATGTATACGCAACCCATTGCCAAAATAGTCGTCAGGGAAGATCTCTACTCCTTTGTACAGATCCCATTTTGTAGGGTACCCAATTTTACGACTCATGGCGCGTAGTTTTGTGACAGCCTTGCGTTTTGTGGCAGCACTCATCCAGTCAAGCTGTTGCATACGCTCTGCGTATACGGCAAACAGGTCGCTTACAAGATGGTCAATTTTGCGTTTTGCTTCTTTGTGGAAATAACGCTCAACATAGAGCTTACCGAGCGGCTCACCGAGCGCCCCATTAGTTGAGCCTAGCGCTCGGCGCCACAGAGGCTTCATCTTTTTGACGCCATGGAGTACGCCCGAATAAAAATTAAACTGCTCTTGTGTAAATTCTTCAGTCAAACTACACCCCAAGTCGTTGACAAGGTGCCATGTAAGATAGAGTTTCCAGTCTGCAAGTGGAACACTGGCAAGCATTTTTTGTGCCTCTGTAAAAAATTGTGGTTGGCCAACAATTATGTTTTTAACAGCTGGGGCGCCTATTAAAGACAGGTACGACTTCCAAAAAGCATTTGGCACTACTTTGTGGTAGACCTTGTGTGGGTCGCGCAGGTCTTCTTTTGTCATCGACGCTTGTGCAAGACGGGTTTCAATATACAACACTACTTTTTGTATAGGCATAATGTCAGCAGGAGCAAACCCAGCTATGTTGAGCAAATTTGCTATGTACACAACATAGGCGTCGCGGACACGCTTTTGCTCAGGCTTATTTTCTAGATAATAGTCGCGCTCGGGCAGCCCCAAGCCGCCTTGCCACAAGTGCAGCAAGTAGTTACTACTGTCTTTGGAGTCTTGGTCGACAAAAAAACTCCACACTCCAGAGACACCCACTTTATGCAAGTGAGCGATAGTCTCTACGAGCTCTTTTTGCGAAGATATTTTTTCTATACGACGCACCAAATTGTATAGCGGGGTAGTGCCAAGCGAGTTGCGGCGCTTTATGTCAAAAGCCGAACGGTAGTAGTCGGCAATCAACTGCTCTGGTGTGCCTTTTTTGTGGCCCTTGTGCGCCAAAAGATCGTCTACAATTGTCTTGAGTTTGTGCTCAGTCTCGACACGCAAGGTTATAAAGCTGCCCCAACGAGCCTCATCTGCCGGAATTTTGGCTTTTTTAACCCATCCACCGTTAGCGTACGTATAAAAATCGTCTTGTGGACGCACTGTAATGTCTATACCCTTGGTATCAAACCCCCACCAACCTTTTGGCGCCTTTTTTTGCATATATAGGTTCGATAATACCTTAAATAGTGTGTATGTAATAGGTACAAACAACTTGAATTTATGCGCAGAGCGCTTGACAAAATATTCTAAATATATGTATAGTAAATTTAGTAACAGCAGGAGGAAGCGGTGGCTGATAAAGAAACAGTGCTCCACTTTGGAGGGAACAAGAGGCTCTTGCCTAGGCAAGGGAGTCAGTTCTTCCCAGAGCTGCAGGAATTGTGTACGCGGGCAGGACTAGAGGGCTCTGTGAGCCTTACTATCCTGCACAACTTCACAGATTTGCAGGCAAAAGAGGGGTTTCATGTGCACACCCCTCAACAAAACGGGGTGCCCATTTCTTGGCACAACAGTGACAAGGAGGGTCTACGCGTACTGCTTTCCGGCCACAACGGCTTGGATAAGCATGAGCTACACAAACGCTTGCTTGGGGCACGCAGTGTTCCAGATGAAAAGGACAAAAAATCAATGCCAAAACCACCGGACATCGACGCGGTGCTGAGCAAAATTCTTGGCGAGGAACCTTCCTCCCAAGAAGCCGAACCTCGGGAAACCCTGGTGGCAACTGAAGCGAAGTCTGAAGAGGTTGTCGCACCGACAGCAGAGATGGAGACCAAGCCGACGTGGCGCGCCTGGACACGAACTCCCTCTTGCACCACCAAGTTCTTCGACAATACTGATAACACCGGCCTGTTTCTGCTGGAAATTGCGGCACAGGCAAACCAGCAAGGAGAGCTGAGCACCAAAGACTGTGTGGCGATTCTGCGGAAGGAATTTGGATTTTTTACCGTCGAACACTCCGACGTCAAGCGACGGGTTGAATACAATGAACCCTATGGAGTACTCACGCGCTTGGTTATGCAAGATCTTTTGATGATCAGCCGGAGCTCGTACCGCCAACTCACCACAAAAGCACATGAACTTCTGGGGGAGGACAAGAAGGGGGTCGAGCAGCTAAAGCCGAAAGAAGCCTCGCCAGAAACGCCAACAATGCTTGTCAACACTATGCTGGACAAGCTGACAGCATTTGCGCGGCGAGTCGAAGCGGCTGAGGCTAAGCGCACGAGGCTCTGCGAGCTCGACGCTCGCCAGGTTCAGATCATCGCCCAGCAACGTGCCCTTGAGGTTGAGCTTGGGCAAGTGGTAGCAGAGATGCAGCCGCTTGTGACGGCGTTGCAGGACCGGTCCGTGAAGGATGACGAAGCGGCCTACGCCGCTGTCGAAATGCTTTTCAAGGAATAGGAGGAAACCGTGGAATATCGCGCAACGATACAAAAAGTACTACCCGGAGGTAAGCACGGTCCGTACGCAGTCGCGCTTGCTGAAGAAGACGGGAGGAATATAACCTTCTCGTTGGACCAACCGGTATGGCAAGGGGACTCTCTGCCAGAGCCGGGGACTATCGTCATGCTGTCCCAACTTCAAAAAAAGCGGGCAGGGTGGCGAGCCTCGTCGGCGCGGTTGTTCCAACCCGCGGACGAACAGTAATAAGCAATCAGCAGTAAGCAAGGAGCAGGCCGCCATGGCCAAGCCAGCAGCAGTCAAGTTGACGCACGAGGAATTCACCCTCCAGGCCATAAGCGCCTTGAGGAAGGACGGATACAAAGGAATCCACACCGTATTCAGTGGATTCAACGAGGCCTTCCGTCAGTACTTCGACAGAGATCCGGTGGAGGCGACGAAAGCACTTGCCGACGAAGGCAAGATCGTGCTCCGCATCGCAAAGGGTGGCGCTACCATCTATCTTCAGGATGATGCGCCCAAGAGTGTGGCTGGCGACACGGCATTGGCCCAGATCTTGGGCGCAGGGGACGCTAAGAAGAAGTAGCGTCTTCACAAGGGTTCGCACATGATACGTGCGAACCCTTTCTTTTTTTATACAAAAAGATACACTCTATACATCATGACGTTGGACGACGTGCGGGCAAAATATCTGGGTTTTTTAAAGGATCGGGGACACACAATCATCCCCAGCTCATCGCTTGTGCCGCAAAATGACCCAACCACCCTGTTTACCGGGTCGGGTATGCAGCCGATGATTCCGTACTTGCTTGGCAAAGACCATCCAGAAGGCAAGCGTATTGTTGACTCTCAAAAAGCATTTCGCACTGGCGATATTGAAGAGGTGGGGGACAATCGCCACACTACTTTTTTTGAAATGCTCGGCAACTGGTCGCTTGGAGACTACTTTAAAAAAGAACAACTGCCATGGTTTTTTGAATTTTTGACTGATGAACTTAAGCTGGACCCAAAACGTTTGTACGTCACAGTGTTTATCGGTGACGAGAAATATAATTTGCCTCGCGACACTGACTCGGTTGAAATTTGGAAAGAGTTATTTGCAAAAAAGGGTATCAACGCAAAAGATGTATTGATTGGGTCGGAAGCACAGGGATACGAAGTTGGTATGCAAGATGGGCGTATTTTTTACTACGACGCAAAAAAGAACTGGTGGTCACGCGCTGGGACGCCAGAAAACATGCCAGCAGGCGAGCCAGGAGGCCCTGATTCTGAAGTATTTTACGACTTTGGTACGCCTCATGACCCCAAATGGGGTACAGAATGTCACCCTAACTGTGACTGCGGCCGCTTTGTAGAAATCGGCAACTCTGTGTTTATGCAGTACATCAAGCAGCAGGATGGCTCGTTTGCGCTGCTACCTAAACAAAATGTTGACTTTGGTGGCGGTTTGGAGCGTTTAGTTATGGCCGCAACGCAAAGTCCAGACATCATTGCAGTATGTCACGCACCTATACTTGCCCACTTGGAAGCTGCCTCGGGCAAAAAGTATGGCAGCAACGATGCTGACACAAAAGCATTCCGTATTATTGCAGACCACATGAAAGCTGCTGTTTTCCTCATTGCAGACGGAGTATTACCTTCAAAAAGCGACCAAGGATACTTTGTACGCCGACTCATACGCCGGAGCGTACAGTACTCTGACAAACTTGGCATTACAGAAAACAACTTTGCCAAAGTAGTGCGCCCAATTGCAGACATGTATAAAGACGCCTATCCAGAAGTTTCTGAGAAAGTGGAGGCTATTGAAAAAGCAATTGCTGAAGAAGAAGATCAATTCCGCACCACCTTGGCTAGAGGTATTAAAGAGCTTGCTCGTTTTACTGGGCAAAATAGTTTGTCTGCCCAGGACGCATACCAACTTGTAACCACCTACGGTTTCCCTTTGGAGCTGGTTATTGAAGAGGCGGGGGAGCGTGGAATTAAACAAATAGATATGGAGGGTCTAAAAGAACTCCTTAAGGCACATCAAGACCTCTCTCGCGCAGGAAGTGAGCAAAAGTTTAAAGGTGGGCTTGCCGACACTAGCGAAGCAACAACACGCCTGCACACGGCGCACCATTTGCTGCTTAAAGCCCTTCAAACTGTGCTGGGGCCACATGTAAAGCAACGTGGAAGCAACATCACTCAAGAGCGTCTGCGTATCGACTTTTCGCATGGAGAAAAAATGACCGACGAACAAAAGGCAGAGGTAGAGCGCATTGTAAACGAGAAAATTAAAGAGGACATTCCTATGATCCGTAGTGAGATGGCAAAAGATGATGCCGAGAAGCTCGGGGCCGAACACGAATTTGGTGCCAAATATCCAGAGCGGGTGTCTGTGTACTCGCTGGGGCCAAAAGAGGCTACAGAGGCAAGCCCTATGCACGCCCAAGCCTTTTCTATCGAGTTTTGTGGCGGGCCGCATGTAACACATACAGGCGAACTTGCTATATCCAGTAACCCCTCGACTCCGCTCGGGGCAAAATTTAAAATTTTGAAAGAAGAAGCAGTTTCCGCTGGTGTACGCCGCATCCGTGCGGTATTGCAATAAGAAAACCTAACGCAGTCAGACTGCGTTAGGTTTTGAAGTAGGGAATAAATTTAGTATATACTTACAGTCTATGAGCTGGCTCTTTGGGGGTAAGAAAAAACCAACTGGTAAGACAGTACTTATGCTTGATGTCGAAAACGGCAGTGTTGCTGCTGGACTTGTACGACTCTCTAAAGACAAACCACCGAGGTTATTTGCCGAGAGTCGTGTACATACCCCCATTTTACGCACACGAGGGGCCTTTGACTTGGCAGAGAGTATACACAGAGCAAGTGTAGAAGTGCTGCAACACACAGGTCTTGTTGCAGCCCGTATGCGAGGTAGTGGCAGGCTCGAAGGTTTGGGAAATATTGCAGAAACAAAGGTATTTTTACACGCCCCTTGGTCGACACTTACTGCACACCCGCAAGGATGGAGGTGGAACCATGAGCCACTTATGGTAGAGGCTCTTACAAACGCTATCGACTCAACTTTTGCAACAAATCCTGTAAGTTTCCACCCCTTTGCAAACGCAGCGCTCGACACCACCAACGCACTGTTTGAAAAGCAGGACGATTTTTTATTGTGCACAGTTACAGGAGAGGTTGCAGAACTTCTGTTAGTACAGGGAAGTACTTTTGCGGGGCGTGCAACGATACCCATTGGCGTACATTTACCAATACGGACACTACAAAGTCATGGAAATATAAGCCTAGCAGAGGCACGCTCAATACTGGCACTTTCTCGACATGACGTGCCGCCACACTATGCACAATCACTTTCAGCTGCAGCAGCACACTTTACGCAAACTTTTGCTGATGCTGCAAAAGAGATATTGGGAAATAACGCTATACACAGCGTACTTGTGGTTGGGGCAGAACCTAGTGCAACATGGGTCGCAAAAGCATTGTCCGAAAACGCACCTTCTGCGGAGAATTTGTTTACACAAGGAGCTGTTGTGCGCGCGCTGCATGCCCATCATCTATTACCGCACATCGCCGTGCATGCACCCAAGCCCGACCTAGCATTGTTAGTTGAGTCCGTCTTTATTGGTCGTTTTAATTAAGTTATACTAATTATCATATGCAAGACATGAACCCACGAGGAGACAGGTCTATTCGAAATATCCCCGTATCAACTAGCCATCGCCGTGTACAGGCTCAAGAAGTAGATATAGAAGAGGAGACAGACTACCAACCACCGCGCGTACCAAAAGGCTCCAACAGGTCCAGGTCACGTACGTTTATATGGTGGACAGTAAGTGCTGTGGTGCTATTTGGACTAGCGGGCCTTGTAGCTTCAACCATATTTCAAGGAGCAACTGTCACCATCTATCCAAAAACAGAACCAGTGACACCTCCTTCTAGCTTGCTGGCGGTTGCAAACGCTCCAACAGGGACTCTTGGCTATCAAACCATGTCAGTAACACAGTCTGCCTCTACCTCTGCAGCAGCGTCTGGCAGCAAAGACGTCTCCAAACCAGCAACTGGTGTAGTAACCGTATACAACGCACACAGCACAGCAAGCCAACAATTGATAGCAAATACTCGTTTTGAAGCGTCGGATGGAAAAATATACCGCATTCGCGACCAAATAACGGTACCAGGCGGAGTTAAAAAATCAGACGGCACCGTTACTCCAGGCTCTACCACAGCAACACTCTACGCCGACGTTCCTGGTGCCGAACATAATCGAACAGACACCACTCGCTTTACCATTCCCGGATTTAAAAATGACCCACGACACACTAAATTCTATGCAGAGTCTAAAGGGCCTATGAGCGGTGGGTTTGTGGGTAAAGAACCAGCAATTGCAGCCGCAACCTTAACCGAGGCGCAAAATACACTCAAACAAAAACTAGACGCAAATATCCGCGCAGCGATAGTCAGCAACATTCCTGCCGGGTTTATCCCAGTCGATGGATCACTGGCGTTTGTATACAACGAAATCACACAAACAGCTGGTGCAAACAACAACGCAAGCTTGGTTCAAAGCGCTACCGCAAGTTCGGTTATCATCCGCGCCTCTGACTTGGCTGCCGCTGTGGCAAAACAATCCCTTGGTACCTACAACAACGAGCCTGTTGCTTTTGCAGACTCATCTCAAATAACTATTGCATTGAGTTCCACCAACAAAAGCACTACAGGACCCCTTACTCTAGCTTTGGGAGGCACCCCAATACTGGTATGGCAATTTGACCCAGCCGCAGTTAAAAAAGCCCTGCTGGGTAAGGACAAAGATGACTTGAAGACCATCCTTAAAACGTTCCAACCAGCAATAATTAAAGCTACCGCAAGTATCCGTCCATTTTGGAAGGCAACCTTCCCTATAGACGAGAGCAAACTCAACCTAAAGGTAGCCGAGTAGTTGCTGGGGTAGGGCAATTTGACGCTCATACAGCTCTCTGCTATTATAGCTTTTGTCGCTTAGGGAATGGAGAATAAAGAACAAGAAGTACCGGGCGTTGTCGAAGAGGCTTTGCCCAATACGCAGTTTCGAGTGTCTTTGGAATCCGGAGAAGTGATACTGACCTACCTTGCAGGTAAGATGCGGTTACACCGTATTAAAGTGCTCGTAGGGGACAAAGTATTGGTTAAAATAGACCCCTACGGTGGTAAAGGGCGCATAACAAGGCGTCTGTAGTTACACATTTTGCTCGGTTATGAAAATCAAAGCATCCATAAAACCTCGTTGTGCAAGTTGCAAAATGCTCCGTCGAAAAGGCCGGGTGTATGTTATTTGCAGCAACCCACGTCATAAACAACGCCAAGGATAATTTTGAATATATGAGAATTGCAGGTATCACCATTCCAAATAAACGCCTTACCTATGCACTTACGGTGCTTTACGGGGTAAGCCTTTCTCGCGCACAAAATATTTGCAAACAAACCGGGATAGACCCAACTAAAAAAGCAGATGATCTAACCGCAGAAGAAGAGAACGAAATTCGCCGCGTCGTAGAGAGTTTTAAAATAGAAGGAGATTTGAAGCGCGAGGTGTCTGGCAACATAAAACGTCTCAAAGATATTGGCGCGTACCGTGGGCTCCGCCATGGCAAACGCTTGCCTGTGCGTGGTCAACGCACCAAGACAAATTCGCGCACCGTTCGAGGCAACGTTCGCAAGACCATGGGCTCTGGTCGCCGCAAGGTTGAAAAGACCTAATATATACTGTATAATTACTGACAATACCTATGGGTAAGAAACGAATAGTCAAAAAAGGAGGGGATGACAACGCCGGACGAGGTGGCGGCTCATCCCGTGCAAGTAAGCGCCGACTTGAGTCAGGCATCTTGTATGTAGAAGCAACCTACAATAATACCAAGGTCTCTTTGACAGACCCTAAAGGCAATGTAGTGGCTTGGTCGTCCAGCGGGAGCCTCGGGTTTGCTGGTGCTAAAAAGGGGACTCCTTTTGCAGCAGCTAAAGTAGGCGAGCTTCTTGCCGACAAAGCAGGCCAGATGGGTCTTAAAGAGGTGTCGGTTATTGTGTCAGGCGTTGGCGCTGGACGTGAGTCGTCTATACGCGCATTTACATCCAAAGGCATCCACATCCAGGGCATCAAAGACACTACGCCTGTACCACACAATGGCCCACGCCCACCTAAAGCACGCCGCGTATAACACTAGAATATTTTTATGATACTTGGACCAAAATATAAAATCTGCAAACGCCTCGGAGCCTCGGTATTTGAAAAATGCCAGACGCAAAAATTCCAGCTCGCCGAAGCGCGGGCTCCTCGTCGTTCTCGCCCAAAGCGCGGTGGCGGTGGTGACTTCGGTACTCAGCTTATCGAAAAACAGAAGGCACGTTTTACCTACGGATTGTCAGAAAGTCAATTTTCTCGCTATGTACATGAAGCTATGGAGAAGCGCGGCGGCAGTAGTGCTGCGGGCCTTGTAAGCCGCCTTGAAGCACGCCTCGACAACACCGTATACCGCGCCGGCTTGGTTAAAACTCGCCGTGCAGCACGTCAACTTGTAAGCCATGGCCACATACTGGTTAATGGCCGCCGTATGACAATTCCCTCATATTGCGTACAAGAAGGGGATACTATCGCGGTACGTCCGGAAAGTCAGAGCAGTCCTCTGTTTATGGGCCGAAAAGAATCAGTAGCCGAAGTAAAAACCCCAGGCTGGATGGAGATGTCTGCCGACGGACTGTCATATAAAATCACCAGCGCTCCTGGCATTGCCGAAACGGAGCTTCCCTTCAACGCTGCGGTGATTATCCAATTTTATAGTCGCTAACCTTATAAGTAACTTTATATTTATATGATGGAATATTCAATAACATTACCGAGCAAGCCACGCATCGTCTCGGAAGAAGAGTACTCAGGCACGTATGAAATCGACGGTCTGTACCCTGGGTATGGTCATACGCTGGGAAACAGTTTGCGCCGTATCATCCTTTCATCACTCCCTGGCGCTGCTATCACGTCGGTCAAAATCGACGGAGTTGAGCACGAATTTTCTACCATGGACGGCGTACGCGAAGACGTGGTTACTAT
>CALQZN010000016.1 GCA_943349675.1 Candidatus Nomurabacteria bacterium | reverse complement strand
TAACGTAGAGGTTTTTGTAGATGGGCTCAATGGTAGGGTAGCAGCCAGCAATGTTTGCGGTCGACGCTGTCGGCGCATTTGCCATAGTGTTGGAGTTGCGCATGCCCCACTGGCGCACAGCCTCGCGCACCAACTGCCAGTTGAGTGTCTCGTGCCTTGGTACATCAATGCGTACACCGCGCTCTTGCTCAAGCAAGGCAAGAGTATCTTGCGGCAAGATACCACGGTCCCATTTGGAGCCTTTGTATGTCTCATAGGTGCCGCGCTCTTTTGCTAAGAGTGCTGATGAGAGGATTGTGTGGTATGCAATAGTCTCCATACTTTCGTCGGAAAATCGCACTGCTTCGTCGGAGTCAAAATCCAACGCCATTTTATAGAGCGCGTCTTGGAGTCCGCGGAGTCCAATGCCGACAGGGCGATGTCGCATGTTTGAACGGCGCGTGTCTTCCGTAGGGTAGAAGTTGACGTCAATAACGTTGTCGAGCATGCGCATAGCCACGGGTATGATACGTGCTACCAAGTCGCGATTAAATGCGCCGTTTTCGACAAACTTTGCCATGTTGATGCTGCCTAGGTTACATACAGCTGTCTCGTTGGCACTGGTGTTGAGTGTAATTTCGGTGCAGAGGTTGCTGGAGTGCACCACGCCTACGTGGTCTTGTGGTGAGCGGATGTTGCTAGGGTCCTTCCAGGTTATCCATGGATGGCCAGTTTCAAACAACATGGTCAAGTGTTTGCGCCACAAGTCTGCTGCACGGAGTTTTTTAAACATTGGCATCTGCCCGGCTTCTGCCAACTGTTCGTAGCGCACGTACGCCTCTTCAAACTTGCGGCCATAGAGGTCATGGAGGTCGGGCACATCAGATGGGCTAAAGAGTGTCCAATAGCCATTTTCGGCCAGGCGATTCATAAAGAGGTCTGGGATCCACGCGGCGGTGTTTAGGTCGTGTGCACGACGGCGTTCGTCACCGGTGTTTTTGCGTAGCTCGATAAAGTCTTCGATGTCGGCGTGCCAGTACTCCAAGTACACAGCAGCTGCGCCACGACGACGGCCCGAGCGGTTAATAGAGATAGTCACGTCGTTGGCGATTTTAAGGAAGGGGATGACTCCTTGGCTCTCGACACCTGTGGTTTTAACCAAAGACCCTGTGGCACGTACAGGGGTCCAGTCGGTGCCCAAACCTCCTGCATATTTAAGTAGCTGCGCACCGTCGGAGTATTGTTTAAATATTGCGTGCAGGTCGTCTGGTACGGTGCTAAGGAAGCAGGACGAGAGTTGTGGCTTCATGAGCCCCGCGTGGTAGAGGGTGGGGGAGCTTGGGGTGTAGTACATTGCCGACATAACCTCATAAAACTCCACCGCCTGAGCGTTACGTTCTTCGGGAGTCTTTTCGGCCAAGGCGCAGCCCATAGCAACCCGCATCCAGAATATCTGCGGTGTTTCGAGGAGTTTACGACTGCCGTGCTCTTTTGATAGGTAGTTTGCTTGGAGCGTTTGGAGGCCAAGGTAGCGGAAATCACGGTCGCGTTCCATAACCAGGGTGTCGGCTAAACGAGGGAGGTCGAACTCAAGCATTTTAGGGTCAAACTGGCCTATTTCGACACCGCGTTTAATGGTAGTGGTGAAGGCTTCGCGATGCGCCTCTTCGAGTTTTGTGTAATCTACGGCACCAAAGACGTCGCGGTATAGGGACTGCAAGAGTAAGCGTGCGGCTACGCTCGAGTGTGCTGGGTCGCGCTCTATCATAGAGCGAACGACCATAATAAGTACTTCGTGGATGTCTTTTGACTTAATGCTTTCGTACATCTCTTGGCGTACTTTGCCGATTATAGAAGGAACGTCAATAACACGCTCCAAGCCCTCTGCGGCGCGCAGCAATGTGCGAGTTAGTTTGCTTTCGCTAAACGCTTCACGTGAGCCGTCGCGTTTTGTTATAAAAAGAGCATTTTCGGTAATCTTTTCGGCCACCTCAAGCTTTTTTTCTTGACGGATTTTCTCGTGCTCATAGCGATAAATAATGTATGACTTTGCAACGTTAAAGTAACCGCGTTCCATAAGCGCTGTTTCAACGAGGTCTTGTATGTCTTCCACGGTGGGGATAAATGCCGTGTTGCCAAATTTTAGGTCAATAGTGTCTACCACTACGCGGGTTATGTCCGCCGCATCGGTTTCGTGGGAGTCGCCTAGCGTTGCAGCAAAGGCTTTTTGCACGGCAATAGTGATATTGGCCGGCACAAAGTCAGCGATTTCTCCGTTCCTCTTCTTTACCTTTTGCGTAATGGACATAAGTACAAATAGACTGCTAATGAGTAATACGTATTCCCCTTGGGAAGTACATTATACCCCCTAAGAGATATGTTTTTGCCTGTGTATAGTAAATCCGAGAACTTTTTACAAAAAAATCAACTCTCAAACACAAAAAAATTAAAAAACGACTGAATTTCTGCTATTTGTGTATTCATTTTTGCCAAAAAATGAATCTTTTCTCCCACTTTCGCTAGTTTCTTTTGTGAGCATGAAGAACAGTTTCAATAAGTGCCTCAGTTTCGCGGGGGGCAAAGACAGCGTGAGTGGGAACCCCGGTGTCTATAACTGACGCGTCATTGCCTCCTTCGTCTAGGGCATCTCCTATATAGAGCATTCTTTCTATTGGGATGCCGGTCATCTCAGTTAGGCGCTTGATACCGTGAGCCTTGGTAATACCTTTGCGGGTAATGTCCACTGAAGTGGAACTGTTTGTACCTATTGCAAACTCGGGGAGTCGTTTGATAAGTGCCTCTTGCAATGTGCGCTTTTTTGTACCGTCAGGGTCCCACGCCTGTTTTTGCTCAGTAGGAGCCTCTTGGCCTAGGCCCGAAAAGGTGATTTCTGCGCCACGGTCTTCTATGCGATTACCCCATACTGACGCAGGTGGTTGGGTAAGGCCTGTTTCTTCCAGTGCCTCTTCTAGTGCTTGTAGTATGTGGTCACGTTCTATGGGCGTAAAAGCATTGTCGTACTGCGGGTGCCATGTACCATTTTTATGTACAAAACACTGCGCAGCGTTTTGTGGAAAAATGTAGAGCTTGTCGAGGTTGGTGTCGGGCGGTACTACAGAAAAAAACTGTTTTTCAAATTCTGCCCAGCCGCCACCAGACATAATAGCCACTGGCATTTTTTGTAGTAACTCTGCAAGAAGGTCACCCATCTGTGCCGACATTCTCTGTTTACTTTCAGCTAAAGTGCCGTCCAGGTCGAACACCAAAAGATGGGGATTAAGCATAGCCACTAGTATACGCTAAAATAAATAATGCTAATATAGCTCTACATGGAACTGCTCATTATTTTTTGTGCAAAATACCTCATTGTTGTGCCCCCTATCGCTATTGTGGTTTATTTTGCAATCACTTCTATTGAAATAAAGCGCAAACTAGCCCTCCTTGCAGTAATTTCTTTGCCTATAGCATATGGGGTGAGTAAAATAGCGGATGCTTTGTACTACAATGCGCGCCCTTTTGTTGTAGATGGTGTTGCTCCGCTTGTCGCCCACGCTGCAGTAAATGGCTTTCCGTCTAACCATATGCTGCTTGCGGCCATGGTAGCTGCGTTGGTGTGTATATACAATCGCCCGCTAGGGTTTGTTTTGGGGGCCATAGCTTTGTGTATTGGCACAGCTCGAGTGCTTGCAGGCGTGCATCATACACTTGATATTATCGGAAGTATGGTTATTGCCGCAGCAGTGGTTATTGGTGTGTATGTAAGCATCCGCACGGTTACATGGTATCGAGACTAATTTTTATGGCACCCTCTCGTAATACTTTTACTGCATCATTTTCATCCAACTCAATAAGTGTTGAGGGCGAATTATATAGTGGGCCCCCGTCTACATAAAAATCAACATCGTTTTTAAAATATGCATAGGCCTCTGTAACTGTCTTAGCTGGAGGCAAGCCGTTAGGGTTAGCGCTAGGGGCTGCCAAAGGCCCGCTGACTTTGAGCAGTGCTTGCAGGGAAGGGTCCGCGGGTAGGCGGAAGGCAATAGATGCATTTCCGCGATGGAGGTACGCCAGTGTTGTGTTTTTTGTGGGGAGCACAACGCTAACTGGCCCTGGCCAAACCTGTGTAAGTAGTGTTTGGATTTTGTGAGAGAGAGTAGTAAATTGGGCTACATCATCGAGGGCAGAAATAAGTACAATATAGGCTTTGTTGGGATGACGCTTCTTTATTGCATACAATCTCTCGAGCGCTTGGGGGTGTAGGGCAGAGCACACAACCCCATACACTGTGTCGGTGGGGATGATGCCTACCGCGCCCTTCTTTAGGGCCTCCGCAGCCTGAACACGGGTAAAGGTTTTCATAGGTACGCAAAATGTAGCATATGGGGTATTATAGTTACATTATTCATCAATATATTGCGTCATGGCAGAAATAGCCTACTGTGTGAAGTGTCGCGAAAAGCGCGAGATGGTTGACCCAAAGGAAGTCGAGATGAAGGGGGGTCGCCGGGCGATGCAGGGTACCTGCACCGTATGCGGTACCAAAATGTTCAAGATCTTAGGTAAGGCAAAATAAAGGGTTCTGCGACTACAAACGCACAAAACCACCACACCCTTTTGGGGTGTGGTGGTTTTGTAGTAATATGTCTTTTGTCTATGACAGTAAAAAAGAAAAAAGGTAAGTTTACGCCTGGAGGCTATAAGGTTGCGGTTAAGCGTGCAAAGGCAGGCCTCGGTTTGTTTGCAGAGGAGCCAGTCCCTAAAGGTGCGTGCATTATCGAGTACGTAGGGCGCACCCTCAAAAAAGGAGAAGACCAGACCATTACAAGTCAGTATCTGTTTGAAGTTAGTAAAACAAAAACAATAGATGGTGGTGCTCGCAGTAACACGGCCCGCTACATTAACCACTCATGCCGTCCTAACTGTGAGATTGATATTTACAAACAACGGGTGTTTGTAATGGCAAAGAAGGCAATTAAAGAAGGAGAAGAGCTGAACTACGACTATGACACGGAGTTTTTTGACGAGTATATAAAACCCAAAGGGTGTCGGTGTGACAAGTGTCAGCCCGAGAGCAAATAAAAAATACCCCTCAAGGAGGGGTATTTTTTATTGAGATCTTAGCTTAGATTTTGCTGACCTTGATTGCGTTTGGTCCTTTTGGACTGTCTGCAACTTCAAATGTCACCTTGTCACCTTCGCGGATTTCGTTGAATGTGGTGTTCACCAGCTCGTTGGAGTGGAAAAAGAGATCTTTTTCCTGACCATCGCGCTTGATGAAACCAAAACCTTTGTCAGAAACGACGCGGGCTACAGTTCCTTCTTCCATTTTGTTGGTTGTAAGAGATGGATAAAATATCAAACAGTGGGCCGCTAAAGGAGAGTCGATCCTTGTCTCTTACAGACAGCTCTGAGTTGATACATACAAGGGTAGCATATCTCATCCTTTTGTCAAATACGTCTACTGCGCGTCTTTTGTGCTAGAGTGAAAGTAATACGAGTCGGGGTAGGCGCGTGTGCAACTAGGTATGGATAGAATTAAGAATTTTGGACGTGCAACTTTTTCGTCACTCAAGATACACAACTATCGACTGTACTTTATAGGTCAGGCGGTGTCGCTTTCTGGTACGTGGATGCAAACAGTGGCGCTGGGCTGGCTTGTGCTCGAACTTTCTGGTTCGGGGACACAATTAGGGATAGTGGTGGCGCTACAGTTTTTGCCTATGCTTTTACTCGGGCCGTGGGGTGGGCTTGTGGCCGACCGCTACAACAAACGCGCCATACTGTACTGCACACAAGTAGCGTTTTTTGTACTGGCTTTGGGTACCAGTATTCTCATTTTTGCTGGAGGAGCAACCATGCCCATATTGTATGCATTTGCACTCCTGTTTGGTGTGGTACGACTCTTCGACAATCCCGCTCGCCAAACCTTGGTGTCAGAACTTGTTGACCACGCACATCTTAAAAATGCAGTGAGTCTTAATGCTACGGTCAACAACTTGGCGCGTGCGGTTGGACCCTCCATCGCCGGGGTGCTTATTGCAGGTATTGGTATTGCGTTTTGTTTTTTCTTTAACGCGCTCACCTATGTGGCAGCGTTTATTACACTGCTATATATGAAAGGAGATACTGTGCACGCTAGAGCACCAAAGACACGGAAAAAAGGAGAATTGCGAGAGGGATTTCGTTATGTACTTGCCACGCCACTTATCCGCAACACACTCATTATGATGGCGTTCATTGGCGCGTTTGTATTCGAATTCCAAGTAAGTTTGCCCATTTTAGCTCAACAAGTATTCCACGGTGATGCAAAAAGTTACGCATTACTGCTCGCTGCGATGGGTGCGGGGTCGGTCCTGGGTGGGCTTTTTGCTGCGGGCCGCAGCGCTATTGCACCACACCACCTAAGTATGTTTATGGCATGTTTTGGTGTGAGTTTGGTTGCCGTAGCGCTTATGCCGACACTATTTTTGGCCACCTGCGGCATGTTTGTGGTTGGCTTCTTCTCTATCAACGTCACGTCGCTGGGTAACACTATTATCCAGCTTGAAAGCGCTCCACATATGCGCGGGCGGGTTATGGCGCTGTGGGGGATGGCGATGATGGGCTCGACACCAATTGGTGGCCCTATTATTGGTTTTATCGGCGAGTTTTTGGGTGGCAGGTGGGGGGTAGGGGTGGGCGGCGCTGTAGCCTTAATGACTGCCGCGGCCGCAATAGTCATTTTGCGCAGAAATAATGTACTACAAACTATTTCACCCGCTGTGGAATCCCTTTTACAAACACCTTATCCTAGCCGTGGTAGACGAAAATAGCACCAAGCGCCAAACGAAGCACTAACGGTCCAAAGTTAGTATATTTTGCAGAGCAGGTTTTAAATAGCCATTGCACATGAGTGATTGTTATAAGGGTAATGTATACAAGAGACCACGTCTATTGCTGTTTAAATTGTGCGCGTAGCTTTCGTCGGCGTGCAATAAAATGTGCTCGCTGTGCAGCAAAGCGGGTATACATACGTCGCTCAAGTTCTGCGGCTTTTTGTGATGCATGCCAACCAATCGCCGCCATTGTTATGTTTGCAATAAGTATTCCAACAAACAATAGGACGTGTTGCAAAGTGGAGAGTATGGGTGCTACAAGAAAAAAAGTAGGTACAAACCCAACCATCCCAACCACTACATCCATACATCGATTTGTAGGCGCTTCTTCAATTTTAACCATAGCTTCCCACAACTCGTATGCAACAAGCGACACAAACGTAAGGGCCAAGGAGGCCACTGCGCCCAGGTGCAAAAAGTAAAGCCCAAGACCAATCGAAACTCCAGACAATACGTGTACTACGCTCCACATGTCGAGCCACTTTCCTTCGCGCCATATGTCAGTGCGTACAAATTTACTTCCCCGTGTGTACATGTGTAAAAGTATACCGCAGTTCTTTTGTAAAAATTATATACAACGCTAGATATAAAATAGAACCGCCTAAAAAAGGCGGCTCGGTTAGTTATTCGCTGTACACCCATGCGTAGTAGACGCCAAGCGCTAGGGTGGCGATGGCTGTGCCTGCGTGCACAATAAGCCAGATGTTTCCACTTGCCCCACTCACAGCCCACAGGGCGTGGCTCACTAATAGGGGTGTTATGACGCTACCTACCATGAGTCGTGGGCAGGGGAGTTTGTCGCGGAGAATATCCAATTCCAATAGGCGATATGCGGGTGGCCGTAGGTATTGCGCCGCTGCTATACAAAGTAAACACAATGTCGATAATAACCCCCAAGATTCTATATTTATTGTATAGAGGCTGGGTACAGTCAAACAGACAAGAGACAGTGTGGTGCAAACTATCCAAACTGCCCAATATCGAGATTTTTTTATCGCGATGAGACAGAGAATGCTTCCGGCTACTACCCACGCTTGAGTCTGTGCACATGCCTGCAGTACTTGTACGAAGCATGCTAGTGCTATGGGTAGCCACCTCCAGAGCAGTCCGTCTGCCACGTTTGTGGTTGCTTGAGTGTAGGCGTCTACTTTTATAGCTGTTGCCATTGTACGCTCCTATATCGAGAAAGAACAAAGACCACTCGGGAAGAGCGGTCTTTGTTCTACATGTAGACATCTTTCCCTTGCGGGTCGTTCGCACCTTGCCCCGTTTAGGGCAGGTTGTGGGCAGAGTTTCGGGACGGTCCCTTAACACCTCTGCTCTCTTGATGATATGTTCTACTGCTTATTGTAAGAGAGTAAGATAAAAAGTAAAGAAGGAAGTAGGGTACTATGTGTATATGTCTTGGCGCGTAAGTTGTGTAAAAGAAAAGCCGCACTGTGGGTACAGACGGCTGATTTTACCAAGGTAATATGTTGGGATCTGTTCGCCAAGGTTCTGTGGATATTTCTTCGTTACCCCAATCCTCTTGTTGCGACAAAAGGTCCTCTATGCGCGTAGGGTGGCGTTGTGTGATTGTTTCGCGAATTCCGTCGCAGTTGCCGTTATTGTTACTGTTGCAATAGGCACATGCACCCCTTTCGTTCCAAAAGTAGCTTTGTGCCCACGCACAACCCGTACAGTTTCCACTGTCTAGCCGATGCGGAAACTTGTAGGCTCCGCACCAGCAGGTGACTTGCTTCCTGCGTTGCTGGCCCATGTATTCCTCCGCAAATTCTATTGGGAATAGAGAATGCGTGGGTGTTTCGCACCACCCACGCCTCCCTTCGAGAATCATAGAGCACAGGGCCCAAGGGCCTCCTAGACCCATGATGCCGACATTCTCAAACCTGTTCTGGCTCTACTTTAGCACAGTAACGCCGGCTTTAATTTTGTTAAAAAATAGGTATAATGTGAGGCGTTCGAGGTATATTCCGGTGTAGCTCAATGGTAGAGCAGCTCCCTGTCTAAAGGCAGCCTTTCAGAGGAATCTGAATTGAAAAACGAGGTGAATTCGGGGAAACCCCTTTGGGGCAATCCCGAGCCAAGCTCCAACCACATGTTGGAGAAGGTGTAGAGACTATCCCGCAAGGGAGTAGCTCTGCAATTTGCAGCGCGAAGCGCCTCGCATCCGACAACTTACGGTAAGTTGGGATGATGATATAGTCCACGCCCGCAGCAATGGGGGACTTACGTGTAAGGAGTTGGTTCCAGGTTCGAGTCCTGGCGCCGGAGCAATTGGTTGACATTTTTATAGTAGTATCACATTATATAAATTAGGGGTTTTATCTCTACCTATTCCATAAACAGAGATGTTCTCATCAGGAGCGAACGATGTCAGGAACAACGATTGCAATCGTCGTAGTTGCGTTGGTTGCCGCCATCCCCCTTTATGTGTGGCTGCGAAACCTCTACAGATGCAGTGAGTGCAATAAGTGGACCCTCCGCGTTGATCCTAAACGCTCTCGTGGCGTGTGGAGAGTTTGCCGCAACAATGAATGCGGGCGCCTCTTCACTGCAGAGAGCAGAGGTCATAATTTACGTTGCTACGGCATTGACTGCTCTCCTGATCGCTGAACCAGCCGCCCGCAGAAGCCCGTCCGGCTCTGTCGGGCGGTTTCTTTTTTTATACAAACTTTAATCCACCCAACTCCTTCTCGATTTGCTCCCAATTCAAAATTCTAAACACGTCTAAGGAGGGGAGCAAGGTATTGACAAAATAATATATAATGATACTCTGCAAAAAGAGTTTCTGTTCCGAATCACACTCGTTGGAGGTGAAGACTATGTCTGTTCACAATGATGACTATGAGCAAATGAGAGGTCGTTTTTGGTACCACCTCGAACAACGCACCACCGCATCGCTTCGGGGTAAGAAAAATCCCGCTGCCTACGCATTGTTCGCGAGTATAGATGCGGCTTTTGCTGATATCCACCGCGACTTCAATGACAGCTTAGTTCCGGTGCACCATAGACTTGTACAGTATCTCGCTGGATGGGCTAAGGATTCTCTAGAAGAAGAGCAAAAAGGCGGCGTTGTGGGTCCTGATGCGAATCATTTTTTGAAGCGCGCATACGATGGTCTTTTCCAAACCATCCTCGGCGCAATCAAAAAAAATCAGCTTCGCCATTTCGATGATGGTCGCATCATGTTCGGCTGTCTCGAATTGCCAGACTGGCTCGTTGATCACTTCATTGCCGAGGCCAAACAAGAGGCGGCGTGGTTGCGTAAACATTACGACGAAAATCCTGGAATGCATCTCTTCCTCATACATGATGAAGATCGCGTAAAACACTAAAACGACCGTTCGACACTATAAAGCCGCCATGACTTCGGTCGGGCGGCTTTTCTTTTTTATAAACTCCAATACTCCAATTTCCTTACTCACTTGGGCCCAATCTAGGGTTCTGAGCATGTCTAAGGAGAGGGGCGGTCAGTTTATTTATCGAGGACTCACCGTTAACCTCTCTGCTTTACGTTAAAAGTACCATCGTTAGAATGTAAGAGGTTTTAGGCCTCACTAACTTGGGTATATTATACCATACTTTGTTATTTTTTACAAGTGCTGGAGCGTTGTATGGTCGTGTATAAATAAATGAGATGTAAATAGGAGGTGCTGGTGCTTATTATAGCTATTTCTGGCGCTTCTGGCGCTGGAAAAACTACACTACAAACCCGACTGTTGGACCATCTTATGGGTGGGCGAGTAATTTCAAACACAACTCGGACAAGAAGGGAAAGTGATACCGCTAACGAATATCGTTTCCTTAACCGGTCTGACTTCTTAGGAATTGATGATTGGCTTTGGATGGAAGAAATTCACGGTAATTTATATGGTACGCGCAAATCTGACGTTGATGTTGTGTTACGTCACAAGGGAATAGCTTCCATAATCGTAGTACACCAATGTCATCCAATCCTTAAAAAAGCATACGATAATTCGGAGGTAGAAGTACTTTGTCTCCACCTCCTTTCTCCTGACGAAAAGCGGATACGCGAAAGACTTGTGCAGCGAGGAGATGCGTTGCCAAACATTGAACGTAGATTAATAGATTGTCGTGACTGGGATACAGAGGTACGGACACTACAATTCGTGCATCTCGTGCAAGCGGAGTCACAAGAGGCCGTTTTTCAACAATGTCTACGTTTAGTTTTAGATCAAGTTCTTTCGAAAAGGCCGGGCTAGTTGCTCGGTCTTTATTATTTTAAGCACTTTTTCTTAAGACCTATATTCTTGTATACTACAGTGACCTTATGAAACCTAATATAAAAATTGGTTGCGAAGCATATATAATCCGAGATGGTAAACTGCTGCTTGGTAAAAGAGGAAATGTTTACGGATCAGGAACCTGGGCCTTGCCTGGTGGACATCTTGAGTTAATGGAGCGTGCAGATGAGTGCATTGTAAGAGAACTCAAGGAAGAAATGGGACTCACTGTAGACGCTGCTCAAATTACGCTACTGGCTCTTAGTGACGATTTACAGCCTGAAAATAATATTCACTATCTACACATAACGTTCTCTGTGGATATTGGAAGTGAGGAACCTGAAATTTTGGAGCCTGAAGCGTGTCAGGAATGGCGATGGTTTCCAGTTGATTCAATTCCTGAAAATATCTTTCCACCACATGTTAAAATTTTTGACACGGTTAGAAGTAAAAACACCTACACCCCTAAGACAACAGAAAGGCGCTAGTTATTGCTTTTTTAAATAAATGGGCTATTGTTTTTGCAGAAAGTAACATAGGAATACGCTCATGCGAACCAGTGGTTTGATCGACAGACACGACGACCTCGGACTAATTCGATATGACTACGCCACAGACTGTTTCAGCGCCAAGATTAATAAGGGTGCGGTGTTGCGCCCCAACGCTCCACTTGGTATAGCGTGGATAATCATTGGCGGGTGCAATCTTGCCTGCATTCATTGCTATGGAAACCAGGAAGAGCTCCCGCGTGTAATCTTATCTACGAGAGAATGTTATTCGGTCATTGATAAAATGATTGCAGCCAAAGTAATGAGGGTGGTTATTTCGGGTGGAGAGCCGCTTCTGCGAGATGACATCTTCTCTCTTGTTGAGCGTTTGAAGGACGGGGGTATTAGTGTAGTTTTGGGAACCAATGGTACTTTTATAAACCCAGAAAACGTGGATTCATTGGCTCAGTGCACCCGGATCGAAATCAGCCTTGATGGGGGGACACCGGAAGCAAATAATCTTATTCGTCCAAGTAGAGTTAGGCGTGGGAATGCTTGGGTAGAAACTATGCACGCCATAACGCTATGTATTCAAGCAAAAGTGAATCTACGTGTTCTTACGGCTCTAAATTCGCAAAACCAATCACAAATTGTTGGGATAGCGAGTGTACTCTCTACTCTCGGTGTCACGGACTGGGCTTTATCGTGGACAATTCCAGCAGGGAGAGCGAGGCAGATCTATGAGCGACTGCGCCCGGACCGAGTCATTGTGGAAACTGGAGTGCAAGAAGCGCGACGTTTGTTTCCTCATATGACTATTCGATATACGGATCGAGTGACAAACACAGCTTCTCGTTTTTATTGTCTGATACTTCCCGATGGAACTATTGGCACAGAAGAGACGGGTCGCGGAAAAGTGTCTTTCGGGTCATTGTTAGAACAAGACATTACGTCTGTATGGAATAGCCAGAATTATGACTTAGAAGGACATTTTACGAAATGGGTAGGAGATCGAGTGGAGATTTCTTAAGAGCTCTAGACTATCTCGAATCACTCTGTCTCAAATTAAACCTACTGCAGCTCCGGGGAAACCCCGAGGCTGCAGTTTTTGTTTTAGCTCGTTAATTCTGTTATGTGTTTTAACGTAAAAGTAGGCGACGGGTATGTTTTATATAGATCTAGGGTACGAAAATCGGTCCACCGAGCGAGCTTGGTTAGCAACAAATCGCTTTTGGGCGATTTTTGCGTTACAAGCTCCAGGCGAGGAAGTGTGGGGCACTTCCGTCCAGGACTTGAAAAGCTTTTGAGCATTTTCTTGAGTTTTTGCGAAAAGAAAATCCAAAAGGTGTACTGTCCCTGTAAGGGAAGGGTCCTATTTTTGCGCCGGAGCCAGTTAGGACAGACTGAGGCAAAAACCTCGGTTTTGTCTTTATCTGCTTCACAGTTTTCAGGTTCGAGACAACCACCTTCGCTTTTGAATTTCGTACAGGGCGGTGTGTCGACGAGTGTCGAGCACGAGCGCAAGCAAAAGCTGATTTGTAGATTAAGTAACTCCATCCAAGCGTAATGACTGGTTTTTATTGGCCGCTCTCACAAGAGCGGCTTTTCTTTATTTCTATAGTAGGTTGGTCACAGATGGTACACTGTACCTATGCAACCAGGGGCTAGACGCGCATACATCCTACTCGGTGTTATAGGAGTTATAGAGGTGGTGGCGCTTATCGTACTTGTAGTCGCGCCATCATCCAAAGAGCCACCTCCCGCCAGCTCGGGGTTTAGCACAAGCACCTCTTACTGATCTAAATAAAAATACTATGCAATACAACATCAAGGGTACTGGTATAGATATCTCTGACGAAATCCGTAGCTATGTAGAAAAAAAGTTGAGTGTGAGCGAAAAGTTTTTTCAAGAAAATTCAACCCATATTGACGTTGAGTTAGAATATGCCACAAATCAAGAGGGTAAAAAATATCGTACAGAGTTTACCTTGGCACTCTATGGCGGTGTCCACCGGGTTGAGGCGCAAGGAGACACGTTGCACGAAGCAATCGACATTGCTGCGGGGGAGTTGGCGCAGGATTTGTCGCAGCTAAAAAAGAAGCGTCAACACATCTTCCGCCGCAGTGCGATGCGGGTAAAAGAGTATATCCGCGGATTTCGCTCCAAAATATAAAAGTTATTTCCAATCCGTCTCCTGCTTTCCTTCGGGGATCACGCGGAGGATTTTGAGTTTACTGTCGACTATTGCCGCGTCGGTGACGATTATTCGTTTACCGTTATGAAAAAAGTGCGCACGAGGACTTTTGTCGAATGCGCGGATTTTAAGCAGCTCCTCGCGCGGGTCGCCACTTGGGTCGATGAGCGCATCTTCTGGAGAAAATTTTTTTGTGTACGTTGCTGCGGCTTCGTCTTGCGGTTCTGCTGGTACGTCACCGGCTATCCACGGTTCCAGAGTTTCGGCCAACAAATTACCGCCTTCTGTCGCTAAAAACTTTTCAAACTCGCTCCCTTTTGGTGGCCAGCCGCCATCTCCTGTATCCTCATCTATTTCAATGCGTGCTTGCGCAACAATGGGCCCTGCGTCCATTTTTTCGGTGAGTTGCATAATGGTCACGCCGCCTATGCGTTCGTCTGCCAAAATGGCCGAGAGTACGGGGGACGGTCCGCGGAACTTAGGCAGCAACGATGGATGCACATTGAGCGTACCGCGTCGTGGTAGCGTAAGTACGCTTTGCGGCAACAGTTTTGCATACATAGCTACTACAAACACATCCCAATCGCTGTTGCCGAGCATTTGTACAAAGGCGTCATCAAGGCGCTCTGGGGTTACCACGTCAATAGTGTGCTCTGCCGCCCACAGTGCTACTGGGGTGGGGGTTATGGTAAGTCCTCGCCCTTGAGGTTTTGGGGGCGCGGTGACAATGAGTGCTGGTAGTTGCCCACGCACCTCGAGCGCATCAAGCACGCACACCGAGAGTTCTGGTGTACCAAAAAAGACAAAGAGTGGTTTTTTTGTAGACATATGTTACTTCTTGTTAGAGATCTCTTTCTTTATTTGAGCGCTTTCTTTTTCGTTGCGTAATTTCTCTGCCTTGTCGACATACAGTATGCCGTCTAGGTGGTCGTACTCGTGTTGGAATATTTGTGCAATAAGCCCTGTGGCGTGGTAGACAAACACGTGGCCTTCTTGGTCGTACGCTTTGATACTTGCTTTTTCATGGCGGATGACCGTACCGTATTTGCCACGGACAGACAAACAACCCTCTGCCATCTCTTCCTTTTTGCGCGAGAGTCGGATAATTTCTGGATTTATGAATATTTTTTTAGCAGTAGCAATTTTGTCTGGTGCTAGGGTGGGGTCGAAGGCTTTGTCGGCCAGTATAAAAATCCGTTTGGAGACACCAATTTGCGGCGCCGCAATCGCAACGCCAAACTCCTCGGCGGCAACGAGTTTTTGCATCTTCTTTACTGTGGCAGCAAGCTCTTTGGTGCCAAACTCCTGCTTTGCAACCGGTTTTGCTATGTCGCGTAACACCAAGGCGCCCATCTGTACGACACTGTCTTTCATAACTCACACAATACCATTTTTTTATAAAAAATAAAGCCCGAAGGGTTTGGTATACTAATGGGTGCAATGGACCACATCGGCTCACACATGCCTAAACAACCATTGCCCGTAAAAAAGAATCGTGACACTGAGCG
>CALQZN010000015.1 GCA_943349675.1 Candidatus Nomurabacteria bacterium | reverse complement strand
CAGATTTTAATAAAGCTAACTTTTATAGAAAACAAGGGAAGTACTCAGAAGCGCTCACGTCCTACAAAACAGCATTAGGCGGCGCAACTGATTCGGTGCAAGAGGCGCAGATAAAATTTAATATAGGCCTTATGTTGGAATTTTCTGGCCAATATGTCCCTGCGATACAGATGTTTAAAGAGGTTGCGGCTAACCCGGCGTACACGAACATCATTAAAGCTTATTCGGTACAAGAGATGGGGCGAATGTACCATACGTACTACGGTTCTACAAAAATCATTACAGATGAGATCTTTAAAGATGCGCCGTACAAAGATTTTATGGTTGGCGACGAAAAACTTGCGTATAGAAAATTGTTTGAATATGCGTCTAGTTTCTATCCAATCGCACTAACAGAAAGTTTTATAGCAAATAGTTACTCGGGTGAATTGTTCTATACGCTAAAGGGTGCCAGCACTACTCCAGAGGGCAAAACCGCTATTGCAGCTGCTAGTTTGGCGTTGTTAAAAGCAAATCAATATATGGAGCAGGTAAAGAATGACCCTACTGAAGCGGCACTTTTTGGAGAAATTTATTCCCGCGAGGCGTTGGTGGTCGGCCAGTTGGCAGCTTCGAATGTCCCAGGGTATACCAATGAGCAGGCCGAAGCGTTGCACAAAAAAGCGCTTAGTTATGCAGGCGTAAATAATGTATTGCCTGGAAATTTCTTTGTATTTAAATACGCCCTATTTTTGGTTATGAATTTCGGCCAAGAAAGGGCAGGAGATCTCCAGAAACTACTCGCTGTATTTTCTGTTGCAAATAGTGCGCAAATTGATAAAAATGTTGTTTATTTTTACAAAATAGCTCGCACTAGTCCTGTATTGAGCACGAGCAAGGAAGCGCTTGTACGGATGGGTACCATTGACCCTGCCTTCAAGGCATACCTTTTAACGCTCGGATGGGTGGAAACAGATTTTGTACGTGCAAAAGCTGATTAAAAAAATACCGACTAGTGTGTGGATTGTGGCCGGTGTAGTAGCTGCTATTTTTGTGGTGTTTGGTGTCTACCAAATGAATGAAAATAAGGTAGCTGCGCAACGTTTTAGTACGGAGAAGGATACGTCCCTTATAGTGCGTTCGGTAACGCAAAGGGACCATACGATAGGTGATGTGGGCGCACCAATACAATTGATAGTATATTCAGATTTTTCATGCCCCTACTGTAGGCATCTTTTTGGCGAAAATATACCAAAACTTCAAGCAGAATATCCCGGCAAGATCGTTGTAGCGTTCCGACATTTCCCTTTTGCGTCTCAACCGGGGACAAAAGTAGAGGCAGAGGCGTCCGAGTGTGTGTACCAGCTAGGGGGAGAAAGTGCATTTTGGAAGTTTGCAAACTATATGTTTGAGCGAAATGGGGTAAAGGGTGACGCGTCTGCGCTTACAAACGCAGCTGTGCACTCGGGTGTTGAGGCTGATGCATATAAGGAGTGTATGATACAAGACAGGGGCGTAGAGAGAGTAGAACAAGACAGGGTAGAGGCGTCTATTGCGGGTGTTAGTATGACTCCAACGGAGGTGCTTAAGTCGGCACACCGTGCGTTGGTTGTGCGAGGTAATTATTATTCCCAGTTACGAGAAGGTATTCGATACTTACTCAACGCGGATGCTCAAATTGAATCCAGATAGAGGCGATATTGTACGTACATTAGGTATGAAAATTCTAAATTATACAAAAAAGGGAATTGGTGTTGCGCTAGGTATTGTTGGAATCGTTATAGTAACTGCGCTTGCTATTTACCTGACGCCACTTCGACACTACAACCTTATTTCGCCAGCCATGGACACAATGGAGCCTAAAGATTTTTATGCAGAGTATTTAGAAAATCCGGACGAGTATATCTTTGTCGACGTACGGAGCTCCTCCATATATCAAACAGCGCACGCAAAGGGGTCGATAAATATTCCTATCGAAAACCTATATGACGAACATTACACGCTACCCAAGACTGGTAAAAAGATAGCTCTTATTTGCACCAGTGGTCGGCTTGCGGCTATTGCGTATGGGTATTTAGAAAACTGGGGATTTAGAAACTTAATACATGTGCAGGGCGGGCTCCAAAACTGGGCGTACGAAGATTTGCCTTTGGAAGGGAATAACATAGAACAGTTTAACGCTGCAGCGCTGGTTGACGAGCATCAATAGTAACATATGCGACGCACATTTAGTCGGTTACAAATTGTAGGAAGCCTGTTTTTACTAATAGGGATTAGCTGCGTTACGTTTATCCCACATACTCCTGTATATAAAAACCTTGTATATTCGTTATGGGAGGAAGGATATAAGGATACTGCGTATCATTTGAATCGAGCTGATGGGAAATTAGCTCTACAGGCGGGATATTATTATTACGGTGCAGGAGCATACGATGTAGACAAGGCGGCGTGGTCTTTTCAAATAGCGCTCAGATACGATCCAAAAGTGCTTTGGGGGCACTACCAACTTGCGCGTATCTATTTTGTGCAAGGCAAATTTACAAAGGCTCTTCAAGAAATAAATGCCGAACTTGCGGCCAACCCTGCGAATCTACGCGCGCTCTATATACGCGGACTTATCTATATAAGTATGAACAACCTGCCTGCGGCAGAGGAGGATTTTAGAAATTTTGTTGCCTGGGCGCCTGCGGAGTGGGGCGGCTACAATGATTTAGCGTTTGTGTTGGCTAAAGAGGGTAAGTACGCAGAGTCAGAGGCGGTGATTATGCAATCGATGCAGAGGGTACAATCTGCGTCAGATGTCGCATGGTTATGGAACTCGCTAGGTTTGGCTCAACTTAATCAACAAAAATATACAGATGCTCAATCCTCGTTTGCCAAAGCGCTTGCGTTGGCAGAACATATGACTACGCAGGAGTGGGTGCGCGCATATTCAGGCAATAACCCTGCTCTTGCTGCGGATGCTATGTTGCACTTTAAAAATTCTATACAAGACAACTTGTTGAAAGCTAACGCAGGATATATACGAGAATAGTTGTGTGGGGATATGCACACTAGTATTGCGTATGGGCGTGCAAGTGGTGCTGTATACTAATGAGGTCGTGCTCCCTACTTTTATATGAGTTTACGCCGCAATACAAAGTATTTTTTGCAAAAAATGTACGCATCAGTGCGTACACATTTGAAGAGTCTGAGCATTGCCGCTTTCATAGTGTTTCTCGCTGTTTTTGCAGCACAGTATACAGAGCCTTCTCGTCCAACAGCAGCTTTTGCGCCAGAATCTATAGGTTTAGGACAAGGCGTTGCTGCGTGTTTTAGTGGTACACCAACCATTACCTGCAACTCTGCTGGGCAATATGTTTTTACTGCAAGTATAAAAGCTGCCCCAAGTGGGTCTGGCATACAAGGTTTTAGAGTAATATTTGTGACAGATTTAAATAATCCAGAGGGTTCGGTAAAGGCAGAGATAAACAACATTTCATCTAGTGGCGGCACGTACTCGACAACATTCACGGGCTCTGCCGGGACACAATATTGGCCTATCGAACTTAAATACGCCGATAGTACGTGGACGTATTTTCAAGTGGCCAGTCCTGTTACTGGGCCAACGTGTACTATACCAACCGCCGGTGTCCAGGGGTATAAAGTCGACTCAGCTCGTCAGCCGGGCTTTGCTGAGCAGACGATTACAGTACAAGGAGGCAATCAATCTCCTTCTAGTGGTACCAACCCTTATTTCATCACCGGTCTTACCCCTGGGGGATATAACGTGACATCGTCTGTCCCGGATAATCACAGTGTTTCGTACTGTGTTGGAGGTGGGTGTAATTACTACACTCTAGGCAACAATGTAAATGTTACGGCCCCATCGGGAAGTGCGGTCGACTTGTGGTGGCAGTACTCTCCTTGGACCACGTATTGCACCACGGGCCGTGACACAAACAATCCGTGGGAGTGGTGGCGGCATGACGCTGTTCCTGATCCGAATACGCATTATGAATTTATTCGAGCCGGAGATGGTACGTGTACTCCTCCCCTCACCGGTACCCTCACCCTCAAAACAAACCCTTGTACCATTGCAGCGGGACAGACTACCTGTCAGCCCTACTTCGACTGGGCTACTGCCAATACCTACCAAGGAAGTGATGGAAGAGTTGCTTTTAATATCATCAATAATGCAGGGACTGGCGTTTATGCCACAGAGACAGCATATGCTGGAAGGGGTAGCACCCCGGCATCCGGTACGAATGGGTACGGGGCAGCACTCTCTGAAGGTAGTTACACAATTAAACTGTATGGTTTTAGTTTGAGTGCAAACAATTGGGTGTTGCTGGATAGTGAAATACAGGTAGTCAATTCCAATTCTGCTGACCTTACTGTTTCCGGCATAACCCCCACTTCGGCGATTGCTGGTACTGCCACCACATTCTCTGCCACAGTCACCAACACTGGTGGTGGTTCCACTGGTATTGGCTTCAAGAACTTCTACCAAGTAAAGAGTGGTACAGTAGGCTACACTCCACAAAACTTCTTTGCAAAACTCTTCAACATTGCTCACGCTGCAGAGACAATCACTGACTTGGCTGCAACCACTATGTCTGCCTTGGCAGCAGGAGGAAACGGCACTGCAACCCAAACCTACACCTTCCCTGCAGCTGGTACCTACGGTATGCGTGTGTGTGCAGACAAAGAAAACAGCGCTGGTACAAACGGTAACCCCAACGGTCTTATTGCTGAGTCAGACGAAACCAACAACTGCGGTGGGTGGACGAATGTGAATGTGACAAGTCTTTGTACTCCGTCCTGTGGCAGTGGCAGTGTCTGTTCAAGTGGTGCCTGTGTGTTAGTAGGTGGTCCGTGTACCCCAACCAATGCATGCGGTCAAAGTAACAGTGGTACGTACAACAGTGCAGGTGTCTGCTCAGTCTCGGCCCCTGCTATGCCTGCAACGTATGGCAATACCTGCCCATCAGTTCCTGCCACGAACGCATGTGGTATGGCAGGTAGTGGCACCATCCTTTGCAACGGTACATGTAGCGCAGTTACTCCATCAGACACCCTGTGTCTCCCAACTGTTACACTCTCTGCTGATCCAACTCGTGTACGCAAAAACACCTCCACCAAACTCACCTGGACCAGTAGTGCGGCAACTTCATGTACACTCACAGGTCAAAACGGGTTCTCTTCTACGGCACTCTTGGGTACTGATATTGACTCCACAGCACTTACTGCACAAACCACTTTTACTCTTACCTGTAGCAATGCCTACGGGTCCAAGTCTGCTAGTGTAATTGTTAACCTGATCCCGAGTTATATTGAGGTGTAATTTTTGTGTGCGAAGTTTTAGTGCGGGGCGGTATACTAAGTAAGTAATGTATGCAGAAGAAGAGCAGCTACGAGACTTTTTGCTTGACGCCGGGATTTTGTCGCGATCGCAGTTAGATGCTGCGGTGCAGATGGCAGAAGATAGTGGGACGCCCTTGTCGAGAGTTTTAATAGAAACTGGAGTGCTTGGAGAGGATGAAGTACGTCGTGCTATGGCGCGTGGTTTGGGTATCCCTTTTGTGCGCTTTACCCCAGACGAAGTTTCCACAGAGGCGCTCGCCACTATACCTGAAGCACTTGCGCGCGCCCGCGGACTTGTGGCGTACAAGGTGGGGGACGGAATCTTGGAGGTTGCACTGCTTGATATTGGAGATTTGGAAGCGCTTGAGCCACTGCAGCTACACACAAAATACAAAATTTTACCCCGTTTGACGGACCGCGAGTCTATGACTCGGGCACTGCTCCACTATCAAAAAAATCTCAAAGATTTGTTCGGGGCACGTATTGCTCGCGAGGCGTCTATGGTTGCTGCAGTGCAACAAAACGACGACTACGCGGTGGTTGCTGAGCGTCTGCCGGTGCGTGGTGTGGTGGATGCACTTATTGGGCATGCTCTATATCAACAAGCTAGTGCTATGTATATAGAGCCACGCGAAGCAAACGTTTTGGTTCGGTATCGCATCGGTACGTCTGTATACGACGCAATGCACATACCTATGGCTGCTGTGCAAAGTATTATTTTACGCCTCAAATTCCTTGCGCAGTTGCAGCTGGGCACCGTGGCCCCACAAGAAGGGAGGTTCCGTGTTGGGGTGGGGAACGAACATGAATATGTTTCTGTACACGTGTCGACTGTCCCCGTGGTGGGCGCTGTATATGGAGAAAAAGTAGCCCTACATATTATGCATGAGCAGGTCGGAAGGCGAGGTTTTACGCTCGACTCTCTTGGATTTTCTATTGTCTCGCGCCAAACCATACACAAAATGCTGTCAGAAGGGCGGGGTCTTTTTTTAGTCTGCGGGCCCGCTGGAGCTGGCAAAACAACACTTCTGTATACGCTGCTCGACATGCTAAGTAACTCTGGAAAAAGCTTGGCAAGCGTAGAGGACAAGGTGGAGTTGTATTTGCCTTTTGTTGCACAAACAACGGTTGCAGATGATGTTGGGTTGTCATTTGCTGCGGCGCTGCGGGCAGTACTTCGGCAAGATCCAAACGTTGTGATGGTTGGAGACATTCGTGATGCAGAAACAGCACTACTGGCACTTGAGGCTGCAAACAGAGGCGCGTTGGTGTTGGCGGGGGTCACAGCAGCTACTGCTGCAAAAGGGGTACAGGCACTCCTTGATTTTGGAGTCTCTCCACTTACGCTTGCAGCAACGTTGCGCGCATCTGTAGGGCTGCGGGTAGTGCGTAAGCTTTGTCCAAAAAAACACGTACCACAACGACTGATGCGTGAAGATGTTGACGTATTAGAGACACAGGCTGATTTTGCCCGAATCCTGGCGCTGCTTAAAGCAGAACATAAGGTTGACGCACATACGCTGTGGAAAGATATTGCATTTTTTCGTGCCGAACCTTGCAGTCAGTGCCGAGGTGGATACCAAGGCACGCTTGGCCTCCAAGAAGTGATGAGTACGTCGGAGGTGCTTAAAGAGCTTGTCTCGCGAGAAGAAAGTTTTGAGGTGCTGGAGGCTGCTGCGCGAGAAGAAGGGATGCTCACGTTGGTGGAAGACGGTATAGCCAAGGCTGCACAAGGCCAAACCACTACAGAAGAGGTTGTAGAGGTGGCACAGCAGCAGTAGAGGCGGTATAGTTCTTGGATGAAGAAGCCTCTTGTTGTTGCAAACTGGAAGATGTACGTCGAAAAGCCGGAGACTGCTAAAAAGTTTGCCCTCTCTCTTAAACGCAAGCTGCGCACAGCGTCTGCTGATGTTGTGTTGGCGCCGTCATCTACGCTTTTGCCCACCGTGTCGCTAGCGACTAAAGGCTCGTCCGTGCGAGTGGCAGGGCAAACACTCTCTGCGTATACCGATGGGCCGCACACAGGCGATGTGTCAGCGACTATGCTTAAAGCCGCGGGCGCTACCTGGGTTATTGTGGGGCATTCAGAGCGTCGCAGAGATGCGCATGAAAGTCAGGAGGCGGTGCGTGCACAAATAGAATCTGCGCACGAGGCGGGTCTTGTAGTGGTGCTGTGTGTAGGGGAGACAGAGCGTGACCCAGCTGGTGCACATTTTTCTGTCATTGCGGGACAGTTGGTAAGCGCGTTGGCAAACGGGGGTACAAAAATACTGGCAAAAAAAATAGTGGTAGCCTACGAGCCGGTGTGGGCTATTGGCAAAAATGCAGCCGAGGCAGTGCATCCCGCAGACTTGCGCGAGATGGTTATATTTATACGCAAAAACTTAGCAGACATATTGGGTCGAAGTGTGGGGGTTAAGATACCCATACTCTACGGCGGCTCGGTTGATGCGAGTAATGCTACTGAGTTACTGAAGGAGGGCGACATCGCAGGTTTTTTAGTAGGGCGGGCAAGTGCTGATATTGATTCATTTACAGAAATACTACGCGTATGCAAGAAATAAAAAGTGTGCAGGACTTGGAGGTGCAGGGTAAGCGCGTGCTATTGCGTACCGACTTTAATGTGCCCGTCAAAGAGGGCAAGGTGGTGGATGATGCGCGTATACAAGCAGCGCTGCCAACTATCAAACTGCTGCTTGAGCGTGGTGCGGCAAAAATCATTGTGCTGACACACCTAGGCAGGCCAGAAGGTAAGGCGGAAGATGCTCTGCGTGTAGCGCCAGTGCTCGCGCGCCTGCGTGAATTGGTGGACTCCTCAAACATAGAGATGCTGGAGAATCTGCGTTTTGATGCGCGGGAAGATGCAAACGACCAGAGCTTTGCACAGGAGCTTGCTGCACAAGGAGATGTGTATATAAACGATGCGTTTGCTAACTCGCATCGTGCTCATGCGTCGATGGTATTGTTGCCAACACTGCTCCCCAGTGCTGCGGGTTTGGGGCTCTTGAATGAGGTAGAACATTTGCAGTCGGCACTAGTGCCGCCCAAGGGTGCCCTGGCTGTTATAGGTGGCGCTAAATTTGAAACAAAGATACCCCTGTTTACTAAATTGATGGGAGTGTACGGCGAATTGCTACTGGGGGGAGCACTCGCAAACGATATGCTAAAAGCACGTGGCTACCCGGTTGGTGGCTCTGTTGTTTCTAATCAACCAGTGCCGCCACTTTTAGCAGAAGATGAGCGTATTAAACTTCCAACTGACTTAATTGTTGGAGACGTAGAGCAAAAAGCTGAGCGCAGTACTCTTGTAAACGACATACGTGTAAACGAGCGGGCAGTAGATATTGGGCCCCTTACCGCGCTTGCATGGGCAAAAAAAATCACCGAAGCACCGTTTGTTTTGTGGAATGGCCCCATGGGCGTATATGAAGATGGATTTATTGATGGGACACTGCTGTTGGCAAAAGCACTAGTAGAAGGCAAGGCAAAAGCAGTAGTGGGTGGGGGAGACACGGCAGCAGCGCTGTCCAGTATGAAGTTTGACCCTGAACGTATTTTTGTTTCAACGGGTGGTGGGGCGATGCTCCAGTTTTTGGCTGACGGCACACTACCGGCTATTGAGGCGCTTAAAAATTAAAGTCCCTGGACTTTTTTGTCGCTCAATTTTTGAGGCACCATGTGGATGTGAGCGTGTGGCACATCGGTGCCCACAATACCAAGCCGTACGTAGTCGGCGTTGTTTTGAACCTTTAGGTCCTGTGCAACTTTTTTTGCAGCACGAAACAGAGCGTCATATATATCGTCAGGCAGGTCTTGGAACCACTGGTGGTGAGTTTTGGGTATGAGGAGGGTGTGGCCCGGGGCTTTGGGGTTAATATCTAAAAAGGCGACGATTTTATCGTCTTCGTACACTTTGTTGGCGGGTATGTCCCCGGCCGCTATTTTGCAAAAAATACAGTTTTCCATGAAAAATACTTCGCGAAAGTTCTTGAAAAAAGTCTTTATCCCCACTTTTTATAGTCGTTCTGCTCCTTAAAAAGCGGCACGCCCCCGCCTAGACTTTTTTCAAGAACTTTCGCTTCGCTTACAGTATACTAAATTTGATGAAAAAATACCGCGTACGGGAGCGAGCGCACGAAGACCTTATTCCTGACCTGCTCCACGCTCGCGGTGTTACAGATGACGATGCTATAGCTCATTTTTTGGAGCCGGACTTTGACCGAGACTCCCACGATCCATTTTTGTTGCCTGATATGCAAAAATCTGTCGATCGTATTTTGCTCGCTAAGGCAAAAGGAGAAAAAGTTGCCGTATGGAGCGACTATGACTGCGACGGTATCCCCGGCGGCGTCTTGCTGACAGAATTTTTGCGCGACATTGGATTGTCGGTTAGGCACTATATCCCGCATCGGCACAAAGAGGGCTATGGGTTAAACACTGCGGGGCTTGCAGAGCTTAAAGAAGAAGGGATGACGCTTGTGATGACTGTTGATTTGGGCACCACCGAGCACGAGTCCATTGCGTTTGCAAACGAACAGGGAATAGACGTGATTGTGACGGATCACCACTTAGTCACAACAAAGTCAAAAATTTCTGAACAAGAAGCTTCGGCGGAAGATTCTTCGCAAAGGTCCTCGGATCTCCTCGCTCGCCGACAACCTGCTAGTCGGCAAGGCGAGGCCAGACCATTTGCTCCTAATCTTCCGCCTACGCTCGATCTTCCTCCTGCGTTTGCGGTGATAAATCCAAAACGCCCCGACAGTGCATACCCATTCGATGGGCTTTGCGGTGCGGGGGTGGCGTGGAAGTTGGTGCAAGGAGTCTTGCAAAAAATGCGCGCAGATGGGACGGCGGGTAACTATATTTTGGGGCGGGAAAAGTGGCTACTCGACTTAGTGGGGCTTGGCACTATGTCGGACATGGTGCCGTTGGTTGGGGAAAATAGGATGCTCGCGCGCTGTGGACTGTTGGTGATGCGACGTAACCGCCGCCCCGGATTGGCAGCGCTGCTGGCACTATTGCGCATCAAACCAGGCGCCCTTACAGAAGATGATATTGGGTTTATGATTGCGCCCCGTATTAACGCTGCGTCGCGCATGGGCTCACCCGAGAGTGCCGCAATGCTTTTGCGTAGCCAAACTATTGAAGAGGCAAAAGAGCACGCTCGCGTACTTAACGCTATAAACGATGAACGCAAAGGTGTGGTTGCTTCGACTGTTAAAGAAGTAAATAAGCGCTTAACGAGCGTGAATGCTGAGGCTCCTGTGATTGTGATGGGTAGTCCTAACTGGCGGCCAGGGATTTTGGGGTTGGTGGCAAACTCGCTGATGCAGACGCACGGCAAGCCAGTCTTTTTGTGGGGGCGAGAAGGTGGTGAGGTGTTGCGCGGCTCCTGTAGGTCGGATGGTAGAGTGAGCGTGGTCGCACTCATGCAACATGCAGAGGATTTGTTTGCGCATTATGGTGGGCACACAGCATCGGGAGGATTTTCGCTCGACGAAGCTCGTGTGCATGAGTTGGCGCCACGTTTGGCACAAGCGTGTGAAGTGCTGCTTGCAAGTGTTGCACAAGAGCCTGAAGTTATGGTCGACCGTCAGCTTGGTTTGGCTGAAGTATGGCAGGCCCACCGCCAACTTCCTAAGCTTGCTCCATTTGGCATAGACAACGTAAAACCTTTATTCATGTTTTCTGGCCTGATTATTTCGAAACTTAAAGTATTTGGCAAAAATAAAGACCATCTTGAACTATCTTTGTCGCAAGGAGCCGCTTCAGCTATGGGTATTGCATTTTTCTCTACACCCGAGTCGTTCCAAAAACCACTCGTTGAGGGTATGCGGGCCGATGTTGTGGGGCATGTAGAGATGGATTGGCGCGGGGGCCCAAGGGTGCGTGTAGTTGATGTACTATAAACTTGTGGAAGAGATAACAATTTATACAGACGGTGCGTCAAAGGGGAACCCGGGCCGGGGTGGATGGGGCGCGCTCGTTGCCAACTCGCAAACGGTGTGTGAGTTGGGTGGGAATGAGCCGCACACCACAAATAACAGGATGGAGCTTATGGCGGCGATAGAAGCGCTCAAGTACGCAGCAACACTTCCCACACAACCAATTGCTCTACACACTGATTCCTCCTACGTCATAAACGGTATTACTAAGTGGGTAAAAGGGTGGCAGTCGCGCGGTTGGATAACCAAAGAAAAAAAAGAGGTATTAAATCAAGACCTTTGGCAGGCGCTCGTAGCAGCAAAAGAGGTGTGTAAAGATAAAATTGATTGGCGCTACGTTGGCGGGCATATTGGGGTCGTGGGTAACGAGCGAGTAGACACTATTGCATCTGATTTTGCGCTGGGGGAGAAGGTTACTCTGTACTGTGGTCCGCGAGCAGGGTACGAGATAGACATCACCGTGACGCTACATAACGAAGAAAAAAAAGAGAAAAAATCTGCAGCAAAAAGTCGCTCAAACGCAAAAGCATATTCGTACGTCAGCAAGGTGGACGGTCAGATTAAAGTGCACAAAACCTGGAGCGAATGTGAGGCCCGAGTGCGCGGCAAGCAGGCACGGTTTAAAAAAGCTACATCTGTCGCAGAAGAAGTGGCGATCATTAAAGATTTTTCTACCCGGTAGCTCTTTATGAGTCATTTTTTGTACACCGCTGTGGCAAGTGTGTGCGCTGGAGTGGCCCTAGTGTTTGTGTGTGGAGTGGGACTGTTGTGCGCGAGCCTGTTAACAGGAGTGGCGGCGTTGGCCGCCTTTTTTGGTGCAATTTTTAGTAATAAAAAGTTTTTTATTGGATCGATTGTGTGTGCTGCGCTGGCGCTGGGGGTAGTGCGTGCTGATTTGTTTGTAGTAAACCAAGTACAAGAAACACTTGTGCCATATGTGGGGCAAGCAGAGGTAGTAGGGAACGTGCTCAACGACCCCGACAGACGCGAGCGGTCGCTCCGGCTTGTTGTCGCGGTAGACATGGTAAACAATGTTCCTGCAAAAGGTACGCTGTTGGTGCTTGCAGATAGAGACGCGCATGTTGCGTATGGAGACATGATTCATGCGACAGGAAAAATAACACTACCCGAAGCCTTTGACACAGATACGGGCCATATGTTTGACTACCCAAGTTATTTGGCCGTGCAGGGTATCTCGGCGCAAATGTCGTATGCAAAAGTAGAGGTACTGCAACCTGCGGGCTGGTCGCTGCAAGGCGTATTGTTTTCAATCAAGCATGTTTTTGAGCGCTCTTTAGAGAGGTTGTTGCCCGAGCCTCAAGGGGCGCTCATGGCAGGGATGCTGCTAGGTGAGAAGTACGGGATCCCACAGGAAGTAACGGATGCGTTTGTGGCGAGTGGGCTTATACACGTGGTGGTTTTGTCTGGATACAACATTGCTATAGTCGCAGACGCGGTGTTTCGAATGTTGGCACCGCTGCCACGCGGTTTACAGTTTGGGGTGGGTGGCGTGCTCATGATCTTTTTCGCACTCATGGCTGGCTCGGGTACTGCAACTGTGCGTGCGCTACTTATGGCGCTTATTACTTTGTTGGCGCGGTACTACAACCGCAGCGCTTTGGCCTTGCGAGCGTTGGCTGTGGCGGTAGTGGCGATGGTACTTTGGAATCCATACGCACTACTCCATGACCCGTCGTTTATTTTGAGTGTGCTTGCAACGTTTGGACTTATCACGCTCTCGCCGTGGGTAGAGCAGTGGTTGCCGAAATTCCTCCCGCAATTTCCATCAGTGCGCTCTATTGCAGCGTCTACTATAGCGGTGCAATTGTTTTTGTTGCCAGCACTTTTGTACTTCTCGGGCGTTTTGTCATTTTTTGCATTGCCAGCAAACGTGCTCGTATTGCCGCTTGTTCCCGCAACCATGCTTTTGGGTTTTGTGGCGGGGTTGCTCGGGCTTGTAACGCCATTGCTAGGTTTTGTGCCCGCCATCTTAGCGGAAGGGTTGCTCGGGTGGGTGTTGTGGGTTGCAGCAACGACTGCGCACCTGCCGTTTAGTATTGCAATTGTTCCCGAGTTTTCGGGTTGGATACTGTGCGGAGTGTACGTGCCACTGACGTGGTTTGCTATTAAGCGATATCAGCAAAGCGCTTCTCCAGCACAGACCAGTTAAGATTTTTAAAAAAGGCGTCAATATAGGCTCCACGGCCCGTGGTGCCGTGGTCGAGCAAGTAGGCATGCTCCCAAACATCAAGAGCGATGATGGGGGTGACGGTAGGCAGATGTCCCATATGTTGTTCGTCGACCCAGTACTGGACTAGAGTGTCAGTAACAGAATCATAACCAAGCATGTTCCAACCAACACCACGAGTCATGGCAAGACCCTTGAAGATGGTCATGAATGTATCAAACGATCCACACCACTCTGTAATTTTTTTATAAAGTGAGGAATCAGGAGAGAGAGACTGAGGACCACCCTCGAAGCTTGCGAAATAAATTTCATGGTTGCGCATGCCGCCAAACTCGAAACCTTGTCTACGGAAGGCTTCGCGACGAGCGTACTCGGGGTTATTCTGATTCTCAACAATTTCGTGTATGAGGTTAAGATTTTTGACATATCCAGCATAAAGCCCCAAGTGATCCTCGACAGACTTTTTTGATATGCCATCAAGTTCGGGGATGATGAATGTCTTCGGTGTATATTCCATATAGGTGGGGTTAGTTGAGTAATCAAGTATACGATAGCACTGTTTCTAGTTTCTTTCATGAATGGTACGATTTTCAGCAGGGAAACTTGTTCCTTTTTGGGAGGACGTCATGTCGTTCATACAGATACCGGACCATGCGTGGAAACTTGGGGTTGATTGGAAGGTGGTTTGGTTGCTTGCTGGCGTTCACGCTGTGGGGGTGGTTGGTGCGTGGTACGCGTCTGTGTTTGCGCCCACATACACCATACTTCTTGCTATCGCTGTGTTCTTTCTCTGCCACCTCGCTATCCGCACTGGCGCCCACTCGCTTTACACGCACCGGGCCTATAGCGCGTCGTTCTTGTGGCACGCGCTAACGATTGTCTTCTTTGCCGCAACGATGCAAGGTCCGCTGCTTACCGGGGTGATGCTGCATGTGCGGCACCATCAGTACCCAGATACTGAGAAGGATCCGTACAGTCCTATGCATGGCTGGTTGTGGGCGCACATGCTATGGGTATGCTTCAAAAATCCTCAACTGAGCGCTCGAGATGCGCCGTGGCTGTTGCGCGGTAAAACGCCGGCCGAAAAACGCATCATCGCCCTTGTGAAGTGGCAAAGTGAGCGCGCCATTCCTGCCGGGTTTGCGCTTGGTGTTTTGGTGCCTGGCCTTGTCGCCTCGCTGTGGGGAGACTTTTGGGGAGGTATAATGATCGCAGGTTTTTTGCGGCTGGTGTGCCAGTACCACTGCACCTGGCAGATAAACTCGTTGAGCCACATAGTCGGACCCCGGCCATTTGGCGGCAAAAACTCCTCAAGAGATAGTCCTTGGTGGCTATTCGGTATCCCAAGTCTGCTTTCTGTCGGAGAAGCCTCGGGCCACAACCGCCACCACCGCTACTCGCGCGACTTTCGTATAGGCGTTGGGTATACATCGGTTGATCCGGGGAAGTGGCTGCTCTATGCCGCATGGGGTTTCTCGCAGATACTGCGTCGTCTCGGGGCACCTCCTTTAGTTTGGGGTTTGTATCGATTCGACGACGACGGTTCCCCCTCGGTGCTCCAATAGTGTACCGCTTCGCATCCTACGGAGCGGTATTTTTTCTTGTATAGTACATTACGTGCACTATTTTAAACCGCATCTTCGGCACCTGTTATCATTGTTTTTAGGGGCACTCACTCTTTTTTGTATTGGGGTGTGGGCACTTGTGTTTGCGGCGGCACCCCGGGGCGTACTTACTGTGGCGGTGCTCGACGTGGGACAAGGCGATGCTATATACATAGAATCACCAACAGGGGTGCAAGTGGTTGTAGATGGCGGGCCCGGAAGTGCGCTGTTGCAGCAGCTGCCCAAGGTAATGCCATTTTTTGACCGCTCACTTGATGCGCTTATTGAAACGCATCCCGACCTCGACCACATTGGCGGCTTTGTTGATGTGGTGGGCCGCTATAGCGTTGGGGCATTTGTGGAGCCTGGTATCCCAAAAGACACAGAGGCGGCTACAGTGCTTGAGCAAGAAATTACCGACAACAATATCCCTCGCTACATTGCCCGTCGCGGCATGACACTGGACTTGGGTGGGGGAGCCACGTTGGAGGTGCTCTATCCAGACCGTGATGTGTCGAGGCTTAATCAAAATATCGCTAACGAAGGATGTGTTGTTGCGCGCTTGGTGTATGGGGACGTGTCGATGCTCTTAACTTGCGACATGTCAGCAGAGATGGAAAAACATTTGCTCGACCTGGGAGCCGGGGAGTTGAAAAGTGACGTTTTAAAAGTGGCGCATCATGGATCCAAATATTCCAGCAGCGATGCATTTGTGGCGGCTGTGGCGCCAGCGTTTGCCGCGATATCTGTCGGTGCACGTAATACGTACGGCCACCCCGCGCAGCCAACGCTCGACACGCTTGCGGCGCATGGGGTACAGGTACTACGCACAGACCAAGAGGGGACTATTGTACTTAAATCAGATGGAAAAAGTGTGTGGCGGGTGCAAAAGTAACCTTGCCGCCATTATAAGTGTATTGTATTGTTGCAGACAGTCTGACCTTTGCCGACTTGAAACAAACCTACTCTAGGGAGACGCGAAATGTCGACCACGCATCGAAGTGACGGAGATTCGCCCCATGCGTCCGACGCGCCTTTGGGGTTGGACGGGGTTTGGGACTACGCCTTTACCGACAGTCATTTGCCCGCCCCCGCTCGTACCAGGAGCTTCGACCCGTGCGCCGGTTGTACCGGTTGTGAAGGTTTGGATCGCTTTTGTTTCAACCACTACTAACGCAAAACGCCGCCCTGGTTTCAGGGACGGCGTTTATTTTTTATACCGAAGAGAGTTTTAGATAATCCCAGCTTTTTTGAGTGTCTTGTAGGCCCCGTTTTTGGCAATAGTCTTGATTGCCTGGGTCGAGATAGTGAGGGTAAGAGTTTTACCTAGCTCTGGTACAAAAATACGCTTTTTTTGGAGGTTTGGCTGTTTGCGCACCTTACCTGTAGGGTTAAATTTGGTTGCACGAATACGGTTGCTGTAGCCGCCAGCAACTTTTGAGGTTTTATCGGTGATTGGGCAGATTTTCGCCATATGGTGTGCCTAAGCTTTTGCATGGTATCATTCTTTGGTAAATATGCAACCAGAAATCATTTTCTCTATAGTTGTACTTGTGGTATCGGTCATTTTGCACGAAGTAGCCCACGGCTATATGGCCAACTACCTTGGCGACCCAACTGCCCGCCTGGCAGGGCGGCTGACACTCAACCCTATAGCACACATAGACCCTATAGGTTCTATCCTCTTACCTGCGCTTTTGGCGGTAACTGGCTCGCCATTGCTTATTGGATACGCAAAACCTGTGCCTTACAACCCATACAACCTGCGTGGCAAATTTGGTGAGACTCTTGTTGCTGCCTCGGGTCCAGGCACAAACCTCCTCCTTGCCTTACTGTTTGCACTCATTA
>CALQZN010000014.1 GCA_943349675.1 Candidatus Nomurabacteria bacterium | reverse complement strand
TTCTACTAAGTTAGAGCGCACCGTAAGGTCGTGCAGTTTTTTGAGCATATGGGTGCCGTAGGAAGGCTTTTTAAATTGTTTTGCCAAACGATGTACGGCCATAGCAACAGAAGCCTCCGACACCTTTTCGTACAACACCTCTTCTATCTGGGGCCTGATTTTGCGTGCAACTTGAGCATTATTTGCCACACCTTCGCTTAATGCTTCGAGTAAAAAAGGCGAACGCTCGAGCACCTCTTCTACAACTTGGGCAACCGTTTTCATTTGTTAGATTTATAACAAATTGCAATAATTTTGTCTATTATTTCTATAAATTTGTACCGCTATGTTTATATTTAGTATGGTGGAAAGTAGGTCAATCGCGGCCGGATATTTCTATAGGCGAGGAAGTCATGCCAGAGGTTCAGTTCTTTACAGCCAAACAAAAACGCGCAATAAACGAAGGGGCGGTCGCCAAAGCTATTGCAGCTGCCATGGAAGCAGACCCAACACTCAAGCCTATTGATAGCTACACATTCCACAATGATTATTTGAAGGGGAAAATTATACTCGGCTGCCGTATGCCTGAGACCCCCGCCGAAACTGTTGTATTTTTTGGCTACCTGATCTTGAACGAAGGAGAACGAACACTAAGCACCACCTGGATACACCAGGATTTGCGCGGGTGTACGCTGCTTCAAACTGCTCAGAATTGGCTGCACACCAGAACCAACTAGAGCACAAAAAAACGCGACATCCTGTCGCGTGCTTTTATTTTTGCCACAACTCCTAGGAGAGTTTGGTTATCTTTACCTCAAAGTATGGCTGGCGATGGCCGCGCTTTTTAAAATAGTTACTTTTCGCTTTGTATTTAATAACCACCACTTTTTTAGCTTTGGCAATTTTTTGAATCTCTGCAGAGACTTTTGCACCCGGGATAGTTGGGGTGCCAATAGTGGTGTTGGAGCCGTCGTCAACCAAAAGCACATCACTAAAGGTAATAGAGTCGCCCACTTTGTGGTCGCCAATAATCTTCTCGATTTTGAGTGTATCCCCTTCCGAGACGATATATTGCTTACCGCCGGTCTGGATTACCGCAAATTCCTTTGTTTCTGGTGCTTTTGTTCCTGTTGCCATGACCTGCACAATATACAGTACTCAAGGGACGGGCGCAAGGGTCTTGGGCTGCTGCCCCCTACTCCTTACCCTCCAAAATAGGCTTATCGAGTAACGGGATATCGACATTAATGTCTGTCGAGGCGTCTATTTTAAGTACATCCTTCTCTATCTTTCCGAGCTCTTTAGTGCCCGCGTTGTAGTGGTTGATAGTGGTCGAGAGCGAGGCTCCTAGTTTTTTGTAATAGTCCTGATAGGCGTTTATGTGCCGCCCCAGAGCTTCTACGTTCTTGGCAATATCTTTTGCCTGCTCTTCTATCTTAAATGCTCTAAACCCGTACAATACCGACTGTAAGTAGGCTGCAAATGTAGTTGGCGAGACAATAATCACCTTGCGATCGTTTTGCGCATAGTCCAGCAAACTGCGCGTATTAACTGCCCCCACTCCGTCGTTCAACAGGTCATAGTAGATACTCTCGGCCGGAATATACATAAAAGCAAAAGAAAGCGTACCGTCTTTAGGACGCACGTATTTGCTTGTTTCGTCGATGCGCTTTTTGAGGTCGCGTTTAAACGCTTCTTCAAACTCTATGCGGCGAATATCGTCTTTTTCGTCCTGCAGGCGCGTATAATTTTCCAGTGGAAATTTTGCATCCACGGGGATGATCCCCTCTGGGGTACGAATAATGGCGTCCACCGTCTCGCCACCGGGGAACTCGTACTGCATGGCGTAGGCACCGGGTGGCAAAATGTTGCTCATCACCAACTCCAAACTTGCCTCGCCTAAGTTACCGCGCTGTTTTTGATTTTTGAGCACCTTCTCTAAGTTGGAAAGCTGCTCGGCAATGACAAACACTTGCTTTGTCGACTCTTGAGTTTGCGTCACACCTTTAACTACCTCTATGAGTTGATCGCCAATTTGTTTGGTGATGGTGGCCATGAGCGCACGTGCTTGGTCGGACTGCTGGCTAATTTGGGTGGACTGTGACGACATAAAGTCAGACATGTTTTTTGTCCCTTCGCCCAATTTACTGTCCATTGCACGGGTCAATTCTGCAAGTTGATTTTGCAGCAACATAAGCCCCTGTGTGTCGGCGGGAGCATCTGCTTTTGGCCGCAAAAAAAAGTATGCCACCAGCCCCAAGTTAGCGACCAACAACACAATAATTAACCATTCCATGCCTTCATTCTACATGATAGAATGCCCAAATGACACAAAACGACTTACGCGATCAGATGAAAGACGCGATGCGCGCAAAAGACACGGTGCGTCTTTCGGTTATCCGCGGCATCATGACCATGGTTACCAACGACCTAGTAGCCAAAAGCAAAAAACCAACCGATGAGTTGGCAGAAGATGACATCATGGCGCTCGTTCGGCGCGCAGCAAAACAACGCCGCGACTCTATAGAGCAGTTTGAAAAAGGTGGGCGCCCGGACTTGGCAGAGGTAGAAAAAGCAGAGCTTGTAATACTCGAAGCGATGCTCCCCGTACAAATGTCTGCCGACGACGTGCTAGCGGCTGCAAAAGCAAAAGCTGCAGAACTTGGTATTACTGATGCTACAAAAAAGAATCAACTCATGGGCGCCTTGATGAAAGACCTCAAAGGCAAAGCCGACGGCACCCTGGTTAAAGAAGTGGTGGATGCACTGTTTGCGTAATACCTCTTTAGTTTCTTCTAATCAAACTTATTTGAAACTTCTAAACCGGGGTCCTTACTCGGAAACATTTCCTTCAAAATCTCTTTAAACTTTTCCCATCGCGTAGGAGGCGGAGGTGTTATGGGGTGTGGGTCAAGCGGAGGCATCTCTTCTATAACAGGTGGCGCTTCTTGGTACTCCCATAGCGCTTGCAGTGCCGCAACTATTTCTTGCTTACTTGCCACCATGGTCTGTGCCGCATACAAACTTGAGTTAACCCGAAATATTTCGCGCTCTGAGCTTTGATTCATTTTTACAATGGCTTGCACAAACGCCTCCGCAGTGGGCTCGTGTACTATAATCCCGTTTACACCATCTTTAATCAGCGTATGCGTGATTTTAGTATCCACTGCGATTATGGGGCTATATGCAACCGCAGCACGGATAAACGCATCCTCATTTTCTTCTCCACTGGCAAGATGTAAAAAAAGGTTTGTGCTTTTTAAAGCCGAGTTGAGCATCTGTGGATTTTCAAAATGGACCCAGCGGCCAAGCCCCCGCAGCCACGCGCGCACACGCCACCACATTTTGCTCCCCCCGAGCCCCACAACAATGAGTCCTGCTTTGGCGTAGTATTGATTTTTACGTAGAAGTACGACGATAGAAAGTGCTAGCGACAGTCTTTTGTGATAATTGAGCGTTGATGCCACAAGTAATGAAAAGTTTATGGCAGGATACCTTGCCTTCATGTCCACCAGCGGCAAATCTTTTTCAAACGTTTCTGTATCGTACAGTCGAGGAAATACAACAATTTTATCTTCTCTATGTGCCGCGGTTATAGACAAATAGAGTCGTGTTAGGTCAGAAAATATACATATCTTGTGGGCTAAAGACAACACAAGCGACAGCGGCATGGTACTTAAAAAACCCAGAGGGCGCCGGCGTAGGGCCCGTGCGCCCCACTCATACGACCGCACGTTAACCACCCATACTTTATCGTACCAAAATGCCAACCATGCACCTGCCCAACCACTGGCGTGCACATCATCAGAATAAATTATATGGGCACGAAATTCTTTTTGCCATGACATTTGAAAACGCGCCACCCGCATCATCGAAAATGCTTTAAAACCAAAAAAAGAGTGTACCGGGTATACCCAGGTATGCTCATTGAGTTTTTTGACTTGCTGTCCGCGCCCGGCGAGCACTACAATATGCAGCGTCTCTGCTGCGCTGACGAGCCCATCAAGGAATTTTTGCTCTTTGCCGCCCTCTTCTAAAAACTCAGGGTTGGAGGTCAAAAATAGTACGTGCATACCTCTGTAGTATAACGCGGTCTTTAAGTATGCAGATTACTAGCTCTCTATTGACTAGTTGGCACTTTACGTATCATAATAACGTCAGCGTTCTTCTTCAACCCAAAGGGATCGCTTCCCTGCCTATCACAGGAGCCTCATAATGTCTCGTTTACTAGCCGTAGTCACCGCCTTATTAATGGGCGTGGTAGATCCAGCACACGCACAACCAGATCAAGAGACTCTGCACCTGTGGGCATATGCCAGCACAGGAATATATTTTGAAGTACCTGGGCAGATTCATCTTCAAACACTTACGCCGAAAGAATTGGCGATATACACTGTTCCTCCCGGCAAGGCGCTGGAGATCCCCTACCGACAAGCGGGACCTTCGACACCGGCCCCCACGCAAGTGGTGCTGGTGAATTTGGACAACGTAACCTTAGGGTTACAGCCCCAAGAGACGTTCAATTGCCAGGTCAAAGGGGGCGTCGGAGTTGGCATCCCTCTAATGCTCAACCTGGCCATAGAGCCCGCCCATGCCGCGACGTATCTACTGGAAGCAGGTGTATATGCCACACCCGACTCTCCCGTACTTCACGCACGGAAGTTAGCTGACTACATGGCAACGACAGGGAGAGTTTTGCTTACCAGACACATATGTTCGGTAACTGCCGACACACAACTACGCAAACTCCTTACGGACTACAACAGCTTCTACGATTCTCTCGCTGCACACATACGGACGGCCTTTGCCGAAAAAGGCATCACCGTGCGGTTTGTTGGAGCGGGTGGCAAGTATGTGGTCGGCAAGGAAGTAGACGACATACTTCGTGAACATCTGGAAAAAGCTATCTGTGGCGAACTGGGATGCCACCCTCCCACCACCATACCTATGATGCTATATGGAATGGCGGTGGATAATCTTGGCGCACTGGCAGTTGCTGCAGCTGGCATTACAGCTGGTACTCTCGCTAGACCATTGTGGGCATGGCTATATCCATCCACCACTGCACCCTGACCACCGAGCCACCCTTTATTCAAGGGTGGCTATTTTTTTAACGTAAGTTATTGACAAAAATTGATTTAATAGTATTATAGCAGCGGTCACATATGGAGTTACTCCATGAAAATACTGGCAAAAGACCCGGCAGTGTATCTAGCGAGCGTTTTGATACTACTGTCCATCATCTCTCTATCGGGGTGCGCTCCAATTGAGCGTACATTCCAAGACAACTGGGTCAAGAGTGTGCAGGAAGGAAAGCTCACCATGGCGCCAGGCTACGACGCCAACTGGGACGGGCCGCCATTTCGGCCAACATCACACAAATAGTGTTTACCTCGGCTGTACCTCAAGTACAGCCATCTTTTTTGCCCTACCTTCCCTTTTCTGTTACGATGTGGTGGTGCTGAGTTTAGGCCCTATACATTCGTATAGAACCTCGTTCGCTCGCAGTTGAAAGTCTGACTTTCACCGCTCACTCACTCGGCCCTATCGTCTAACGGTTAGGACAGCGCCCTCTCACGGCGTAAATTGGGGTTCGATTCCCCATAGGGTCACAAAAGACAGAAACATCCCGCCTGCGCGGGATTTTCTGCTTTTGTGACGGGCGCAGCGATGTTTTGCACTTGCAAAACCGCGAGCCGGGGTCGCGAGCGAGTTTGCTGACGAGCAAATTCGACTTGTGACCGATTCCCTCCTCAAAAAGTTATCCCCACTTTTTTATACGAAGGTCAGTCCTTCGTAAGTGTGGGTGTGGATAAGTCGAAAAAGACCTGAAAATTGATATACTTAGGGCATGGACCATAAAAGACTATACAAAAGCGACAGTAACAAAATATTTGCTGGTATTTATGGTGGGTTTGGAGAATTTTTAAACATCGATCCAGTACTCTTGCGTGTTGTTTGGCTATTGGTAGTGATTTTTACTGGCGTCGTCCCTGGAGTAGTCGCGTACATCATCGCCGCGATTATCATCCCTCGCCACACCCACCACCAAAACTTGTAAAATTTAGGTACGAAGCTATCCACTTAATTTCTAAAGAAAGTAAGGTGTTACTATAACCCTGTATGCAAAAACGCTATTGGCTGAGAGGGGGCATTTCACTCTTGGTCTTATATATTTTACTTTCAGTTTTGGAAATGGTTTTCCTTAATAACTGCTTTGGTTCTTTCTGCGTCAACGACGATTGGCTGATGTACCTTAACCCGGGTGTGTTTTTTGGTGCTTGGGGTATGGCTGAAGGAGGTGATGTTCCATTTTTCAATCTTATTGTTCTAGGTGTACTATCAGCCGCAATAATTGGAACAATTTGTTTTCTCATTGGCTCGTCACTCGGCTGGCTGTATGGAAAAATTAAAGAAAATCTATAAACACCATGCCCGTTCATAGTAGTCACACAGGTGCTACACTTACCCTTGTGAGCTTCCATCATGTACATATTCGTAAGCGGATATATAAAAATTTAGAAAAATATCCCAACCCCCGCTTTTTTAAAAGAGTTTTGGACTATGTAATGTATTTTGTAGCAGTTGCCGCACCGCTAGCCTTGTTGCCACAAGTGCTCCAACTTTTTGAGACACGCGACGTTTCTAGCCTCTCGCTCCCTACCTGGACCCTGCTTTGTTGCATCAACCTTGTATGGACTTTGTATGGGTTAGTACACAAAGAGGTACCCATAACTATCGCCAACGGATTGATGGCGATTTTAAACGGCACGGTCGTCTACGGCATTTTGCTCTATCGCTAACGATTTTTGTCTACCAACTCCCCACTTTCAAAATAATCTTTAATACCAGATGCGATGTCGTAGCTGGGTGTAAAGCCCAATTTTTCTTGTATCTGGGAAATATCGCACTGTGTGTACGACTGATATTCAGACGCACTGTAAGGATTTGGAATATATTCTGACATACGGTTCAGGCTCAGTGTTTGGTTAAGCAATACAACAATATCATTAAACGTTGTTGCAGTACCCGAGCCACAATTAAAAAGCCCACTTGTCTTTGCCTCAAGGGCAAGCATGTTTGCCCGCACCACATCTTTAATATAGATATAGTCGCGCCTTTGCTCGCCATGCTCAAATAATTTTGGATTCCCCTTTAGCATTTGCTGCGCAAACTGGTAAATCATGGTCGACGTTTTACCTTTGTATGCCTCGCCTGGGCCGTACACATTGCAGTACCGTAGCCCCACCACAGCGATATCTGGATGCGCCTGTGCAAATGTTTTAGCATACTCATCAACTAAAACTTTCGATTCGCCGTACACATTAACCGGCGCAACAGGCCCATCCTCTTTATACAGCGGAGGCAAGACACCATACACTGCAGTCGATGATGCGTATACGATGTGTTTGCAACCATGCCCTGCAGCATACTCAAACACTGCCTTAGATGTTTCAAAATTTGCCCGCAACATCTCGGCGCGGTCATGCACCCGCGTGTCCGAAATAGCCCCTTGATGTAGCACCGCGTCTATCTGGCCCACCCTGTCCCAATCTATTCCCATAATGCCCGTATATAAAATTTTTCCCTCAAACCCCGGCAGCGGGCGCTCGTGCATACTCCCTGTCACCCACACATCGTGGCCCTCCCTCGCCAGCGCATTGGCAATATTTGACCCTACAAAACCCGTCCCTCCTGTTACTAGTATGCGCATAAAAAATTATTTTTTCTTCCAATCAACATCTTGCCGTACCAACAACTCTCCGGCACGCTCAGGGTCGCGCATTAGATGTTCAACTGTCTTCTCCATACGCATACTTTGCGAGCCTTTTACGAGTACGCTGTCGCACGGCATAAGCATAGCGGCCAATTCATCCCCTGCTTTTGATGCATCTTCGTATTGAAATATAGATCCATCTGGCAACCCGTTGTCTAGTGCTGCTCCGGCAATGTCGCGCGCTCGAAACCCAACAGTCACCAACACATCAGCCACTTTTGCTGCTTGTGCGCCAATTTTGCGATGTTCGTCGACACTGTGGCGCCCCAACTCCAACATGTCGGCCAATACTAGTATCTGCCGGCCATTCATGTGTGCTTTAAGTGCCAAGACGGTATCGAGAGCAGCTGCTGTTGCCGCAGGAGAAGAATTGTAGGTGTCGTCAATAATAAGAGTATCTTTGATACCCGGCAATAAGTGCATCCGACCAGGAGGTGGCTCATACTGCCCAAGTGATGCAACTAATTCAGCCAAACCTTTACCAAGGGCACCACCCACAGCTACAGCTGCAAGCATAGGCAACAAAGAATGAGCACCCAAAACTCCTGTGGCTACATATGGGGCACTGCCACCGTCCATAGTAATGCGCATAGACATGCCAATGGGGCGCGCACCACAAGAAACTGTCTCATCAACAAAAGTAAAGTCGCTACCTTGTACGTCTGCTGCAGTAAAACCAAAAGTGCGTACCTGTAGACTCCGCGCCTCCGCACGCCTCCGCAACATTTGGGCGCGAGCATCGTCGGCATACAAAACAACCGTGCCTCCTGGTTTAACTGCCTGGATGAGCGCTGCCTTTTCCTCTACCACCTCCTCTGGTGAGTCAAAAAATTCTACATGGACTGGCACCTCGGGCAGACGTGTAATAACAGCCACATCAACTGGCAACCACTTTGCCACACCACTAATGTCACCCGGTCTGTCTGCCCCAACTTCAAGCACCAACCACGCAGGATAACGACTAGGTAAAACCAATAACAAAAATCCATCAAAAATATTTTGCAGCCATCGTAGTGGGTTATTCCACGCATTGGGGCAGCCTAAAATGGTAAGAGGGAGGCCTATTTCGCTATTAAAACTTTTGTCACTTTTGCGCACATGCTGGTTGTCTGCTAACACTGCAAAAATAGCATCTTTAGTTGACGTCTTCCCTACACTCCCAGTAACAGCAACAATGCGCGGCTTGTACTTACGGACCACCAACTGAGCTTCCAATATAAGGATAGCGACCACTGCTTTTCTAAAAAATAATCGCATAGTAAGACCTACCGGTCAGGGGGAATGTTGTAATAGTTAATAAGAAATTGTGTGAGCGAGTGCCAAGGTGGCGCCAAGGTAGTCGACGCATACGGCGCACCCACGGGCTCCACTGCAAACAAGAATATAACAAACTGCGCACCGTACGATGGGAAGTACCCAAAAAAACTGTGCAAGAACCTATCGCTATAATACCCGCCACCTCCTGGGTTCGCAATCTGCGCAGTACCTGTCTTTGCCGCAACGCTGTAATGGTCGAGTTTGTAGGCGCCTTGAGTAAGCGCGTCGTCCACTACCTTGGTGAGCATACGGCTCACAACAGTTGCTGTTTGCGGTTTAAGCACTGCAACCTTGTCGGGCAACGGAAGTGCCCTAACCGCACCACTTCTGGGTCGCACCGCACGCACTACATGGGGTGTCACCAAAAACCCTCCGTTAGCAACAACAGACAAGGCCCGCACTGTGGTAATGGGCGTGAGCGCAATACCCTGCCCAAAGGACGCAGTATCATACTCAACCTGGCGCGGACTTTCCAAGTTGTTTACAATTCCTCCCACTTCGCCTGGCAAATCTATATTTGTGGTACTCCCTAGTTGATATTTTTCTAAAAAATAAGTCCGCATCACCTCCCCACCCATTTTTGTCGCAATATACGACACACCCACATTGAGCGATTGACTCAAAATTTCTTGCATAGGGACGGTGCCGCGAGCCTTGAGGTCAAAGTTACAGATTTTTTTAGTATCCACAACAATACATCCAGTGTCGTTGTAGGTGGTAGTTTCTATTACAACACCCGAGTCAATACCAGCCGCCATGGTAAGGGGTTTGATAATAGAGCCCATCTCGTACACGTTTTGCACCATAGGGTTTGCATAAATAAGCGGGTTTGTTTCTTTATTAAACGCATTTAGGTCAAACGTCGGCGACACGGCCATGGCGTATATCTCACCTGTTTGAGGGTTCATAATGATGCCACCCGAGAGTTTTGGGTGCCATGCTTCGTCGTACTTTGTTAGTTGCCGCTCCAACTCGGCCTGCACCGATGGTTCGATGGTAGTCACAAGGTCACCTTGCTGTGCATTACTTGTTAGTTGTTGTATCCCACCAAAAAGCTCCACAAAAAAGTTTGCATATAGGTCGTTATGTTCTCGCTCAAGGGTTGTATTATAAAATCGCTCCAAGCCATAGCGCCCCTCTTGCCTGTTGTCTGCATTGTACGCAACAAACCCCAGCGTCTGTGCTGCAAGAGCCCCGCCAGGGTACAGCCGCCAATGGTCTTGCTGGAGGATGAGCCCTGGTAGTTGTTTTGCTTGCAGCTCCATCCCGCGCTTGCTGTCTAAATGTTGGGCAACTAGTTGGTACTGACTCCCCTTCTTTGTTGCTTTGGCAATAAATTCCTCGTGCGATAAAGTCGTCACATCTTTAAGTGCCTCGTATAACACTTCTGCGTCCTCTACTTTAGATGGGTTTACTGCCAAAGCGTAGCCAGTTTTAAGTGTAGCGGCAGTTATTTGAGTATCGTTTTTATCCGTAAAGTAAATAGTACCCCTGTCAAGAAGGGAGCTTGTCTGGGGCAAAAATTGCGCGTTTGCGCGGGTAGCATATGCATGACCACGCACCACTTGCAGCACATACAAACGCCCCACAATCACAAGCACAATCAAAATAAAAAAGAGTGTAATGACTCGTGTGCGGCCAAGAAAACGTTTATTCATGGGTAGTGTAAGCTACTGCCGCAGTGACAACACCTCTACGTCCGCTCGACCAAGCACCCCAGCGCCTGCAGTAAAGACCACCGACACACTTTGCGGCACAACCATCCCAAGCTCCACGGCACGCTCGTGAGTAAGTTTTTTTGTCCCAGCCAGGTACTGCGCCTCTAAGTCCCCCAATACCGCTACTGTAGCAGTTATTTCTCTCTCCACACTCGTACGTGCTGCTGTATGCATTACAGCCAACAACAAAAAGACACCGTACAAAAATATTGCCAGTGCACACAGTCCTCCTAGGCTCGCTGCAATACGAGGAAAGTAGTGCTGTAAGACAAGAGTGTTTGTTATTGTTCGTTGCATATTTTTTCAATCACACGCAGTTTTGCACTACGCGCACGGGGGTTAGTAATAATTTCCGCTCGGCTGGGCACCAGCGGCTTTTTGACCACAAGGCGCGCCGTCTTTGCTTTAACCCATCCCGCAAAGAGTCGCTTTACCGCACGATCTTCGATGCTATGGAAGGTAATAACCGCGACTCTCCCATTCACAGACAAATGGTTAAAGGCTGCTGTAACGCCGCGCTCCACCACCCCTAGTTCGTCATTGACGGCAATGCGCAACGCCTGGAACGAGCGAGTAGCAAAATGGAGGCGGCCATGGCGGTAGCCAGCAGGCACAGCATCTTTGATTATTTCGACAAGCTCTATAGTTGTTTTGATGGGCTCTATGTCACGCCTGGCCACAATAGCCTTGGCAATGCGGCGAGAGTAACGCTCTTCTCCATAGCCATACAACACATCTGCAAGCGTCTCTTCGTTCCATTTATTTAAAATTTCGCTTGCGATAAATCCAGATGCAGAGCGTTTGCCGTAGCTCATATTGAGCGGCTCGTCATGCAAAAAAGAAAAACCTCTCCCTGAGGCAAGCTGGCCCGAGTTCCATCCCAAGTCAAACAAGACTTTGTCTATTGTTTGTAGTTTGTTTTTTTTAAGGACTTTTTCGATGTCATTAAAATTTGCCTCCACCACCTGTGCTTTTGCGCCAAATACATGCAAGCGCTCGCGCGCAAGCGAGACAGCAACAGGGTCAGCGTCGAGTGCTAAAAGTTTGATACTAGGCTGTGCTGACAGCATCGCCGCACTGTGCCCTCCTTGCCCTGCGGTCGCATCGAGCACTGTGTCACCCTTTTGTACATCTAATTGTTCGAGCACCTCTTTAACCATCACGCTGGTATGTTCCACCCGTCCTGACTTCTGCTCATGCACCCTACCACCCTCCCCTCGACTGGAGCGATGCGATACACGAGCAGGAGTCAAAGTAGCTGTAGTCATATATTACAAAATTCCAAGGTCACCCATTTTTTCGGCCATCTGGTCGGCACCTTTTTCAATACGGCGTTTATATTCCTCCCATGTTTTTTCGTTCCAGATCTCAATACGGTCCGAGACTCCTGCCAACACCACACGGGAGCGCAAGTCGGCAAAGTCTTTAAGAAAGTCTGGTACCAAGATGCGGCCAGCGCCATCAACATCAGTCTCAACTGCACCCGCTAGCAAAAAACGGCTCATGCCACGAGTGTCTGCTTGGCCAAAGGGCAAATTTGCAAGCTTTTGTGCAATGTTATTCCACGCTTTTTCAGGGAACATAAACAAGCACGAATCAAGCCCGCGAGTAATAACCACCTTCTTCCCTACCTCTTTGCGAAACTTCGCAGGCAGCGAGAGGCGCTTTTTACTGTCGAGAGTGTGTAGATATTCGCCAATCAGCATAAGGGTATTTCGGAGGACATCCCACTTCGTCCCACTAAAAGACATTATATGCTACTTTACCCCACTAAGCTCCAAACTTATCCACACAAAAAGCCCCTTCCATAGGGGCTTTTTGTGTTTTGTTATATGTAGATTATTTACGCCGCTTCTCCAAGAAGTTTCAGAACTAATTCCTTATTAAGACTCGAAAGGAACCATCCCGCTTTAGGGCCACTTTCTTTTGCTAAAAATACTAGGTAGATAGCTTTAAAAAGCTCCCCTGGGGCAATGGGTACACTGTCTTTAAGGCCGTGCAAGAAGTGGTGCACATCTTCCCCACTTGGCATTGCTTCCGACTCTTGTATATACTCGGCCAACATACCAAGTGCCTTTTTTTGTACATCATTCAAGTTTTTTGCAGCTTCAGGCAAAGACTCTTGCAGTTTAAAGACAAACTTTTCTGGTGCATACAGGTCGAGCCAGCGCTTTGCATATACTGCCCGCTCCTCAACCTCGGCATTTTCTGCATCAGTAAGCGGGCTGCCCTTTAGTGCCGCCATCTCCTTCTCTAGTTGCATGTGCGGCATCTGTATAATAAATGCTACCTGCGAAAACCGTGGCAAAAATCCGCTTGGCGGCACCACACCGGCATGAGCCAAGGTAAACAGCCGTGCATAATCGTCGTCTTTTGTTGTTGCAAACCCTTGTGCCAATTTGTCATACAAGTCGTACAGCACGGGTATGGTGTCCCCTTCTGGATCAAAATTAATGGCTTGGTTTATGTCTTTCGATAGTATAGCGAGGCGAAATATTTTTGGTGGCAAAAGGTCTGCAATTTCGCGAGCACTACTACCACGACCTTTGGACGACGACATTTTTTTGCCGCCTACCAAAAAGAATTCGTACGGGACGTCGAACGGCGGTTCATAGCGGAACACTTCTCGCGCAATATGTCCCCCCACGTCGCGCGTGCCGCCGCGGGTCGAGTGGTCTTTGCCACCACCCTCGATATCCACACCCACGACCTTCCACTTTGCGGGCCACTCTACTTTAAACGGGAGCGTTGCGTTGCCTCCATACGGCGAAACTTTCCCCGCATGACTGCACCCCTGTGCCCATTCGACTGCATGAGGATCGCATACGTACGTGACGTACGTCCCATCAAAGCTTGTCACTTTTGTAGTACCCACTTTGCCGCAATTCTCACAAATAACCGAAAGCGGATACCAGTTTTCTGGTTTTTGCGAACCCGACACCTCAAGGTAGATGCGGCGTATCTCGCCCGCATGCGTGAGCGCTTCGCGGATAGACTCGTCCATTTTGCCCGACAAATATAGCTCGCTGACATTGTAAAACGTTGGAGTAAAACCGCTAGACTCTATAACCTGTTTAAACTCTGTTGCAAAATAGTCTGCGAAATTTTTTGCAATACCGTCCGGCGACGGAATGCGGAAGAGCGGGAACCCCATGTACTGCTTAAACTCTTCTGGCAAATACACAGGGAAGCCGTCCATGGGGTCGGTGTCATTTATTTCATACAAGAATGTGTTGTCGATCCCACGATCTTTAAGCGCTTGTGAGACTGTGCCATGTATCATCACCCCACGCATAGACCCAACATGTACACGCCCAGAGGCCGTTTTTTCATCACGCACAATCAAAGGGCGGCCGGGGTTCTTCCCAAAGCGAGCCTCTACTTCGCCCGCTATCCTGTCTGCCCAAAACATATCTACAGCATACCGCACTGCTCCACCTTATCAAGACAGGAGATTTTTACTCAACTTTTAGAATTTTATACTTCTGTGCGCCTTTTGGAGTATGAAACGAAAACTCATCCCCTTTCTTTTTGCCCATAAGCGCACTACCCAAGGGCGAATGGTACGAAATTTTGCCCGCAAACAAATCTGCCTCTTCAGCACCCACAATAGTGTACGTGTGTTTGTCGTCACCGTTTAGGTTTTGCACACTCACCGTTGTACCCATCCCCACAGTGTCACCTTTGACGCCGCGGACAATTTTTGCATTTTTCAGAATTGCCTCGAGTTTTTGCACGCGCTCTTCTACCGCTGCCTGCATTTCGCGCGCCTCTTGATATTCTGCATTTTCCGACAAGTCGCCAAGTGAGCGAGCATACTCCAGCTGCTCGGCAACCTCTTTGCGGCGTTTGGTGTGGAGCTCTTCAAGCTCTTTTGTCAGCTCTTCAAATTTTTCTTGTGAGATAAGTTCTTCAGTCATTTTTTAAAAGTTTAATTGTTAGAAGGGTGGCCCAAAAGAAGTGGCCGTCGAGGGATAAGTCTACCCCCCGAAGCCACAAAAAGCAACTACTCCAAATACTCTGGGGCGTTTGCTTTAAGCCAAAGGAAGAACGTGTTCATTGCAGATGGCGCCCCCATAAGCGTCCCTGCAGGTCCGCGCTCAAGCACTACAGCAAATGCATACCGCGGATGTTCGTAAGGGAAAAATCCTATCAACCACGAATTCATAAATTCGTTGTGCACACCCACCTGCGCCGTACCGGTTTTTGCGGCAATGTGCACGAAGTCAAATTTAACTGACTGCGCAACCCCCTCGCTTACACTCATACGCATACCCTCGCGCGAAACATTTAGCACATGAGCCGATAGCGGAAGTTTCGTCCCCGACGGAGTGGTCGACGCAATAAGTGTTGGGGTCAACAACGTACCACCGTTTGCAAATACAGCAGCTGTGCGCGCTGCTTGCAGTGGCGTTACCTGCATGCCGTACTGGCCAATAGCAGTGTGGTAGGTGTTGCCCACGCGCCACACAGGGTCGCTGGGGAATGTTTTAGCTTTCCACGCTTGACTAGGCACATTACCCCCTTTGCTACTAAAGCCGGCCAACCCAGCGTCTGTGCCAAACCCAAACATGCGGTAATAGTTCCCTAGTTTTTCTATCCCTAGACCTTTTTGGTCGCCAAACCCGCCACCAACTTGATAAAAGTATATGTCCGACGACACCGCAATTGCCCGACGCGCATCGGTCCAGCCGTTTACCCGCCAGTCGCGAAATATGGTTGGCTTTTTTGGGTCGTATGGGTTAGGCACTGTTAGTGCCCCAGTAGAGAGTATTTGTTTGTACTCATCTATCACTCCTTCAGTCAAAGCAGCCGCTGCAACAATAGGCTTAACAATGGAGCCTGGCGCATACAGCCCGTCCACTGCACGGTCCAAGAATGGCTGTCGTTTATCCGCATTTATTTCCTTAAGCACCGCAGCATCACCTCCTGTAACTGCGTTTTGCGAAAACTCGGGGTAACTGGTGAGTGCCAACAACTCCCCTGTCTGTATATCCATAATCACCGCCGCTCCACCTTGAAAGTTTGAGCTGTGCGCTCGCTCTGCTATTGCGTTGTACAACCCTTGGGTCACCGCAGCGTCAATTGATAGGGTGATTTTTTTGCCAGGTATGGGTGGCTCGACCACACTCTCTGACACCACTTTGCCGAGCACATCTGTCTCGGTGAGTTTGATACCGTTTACGCCCCCGAGCTCGGTATTAAATGCATGCTCTACACCATCAACACCTTCAAACACACTTCGAAAATACACATCAGAGGAGTCTTTAGCAGGAAGCCGTACGTACCCTACAACATGCGCCAACCCTTGCATTGGGGCGTACACGCGCGCTGCAAAATCTTGCACACTCCTCTCGTTATATGCCAAAAAAACTCCCTTACGGTCGGCAATAATGCCTCGGTCGGCAAAAATAGTTTCCTCTGATAGTTGGTTGTTACGTGCACGCTCAGCATACGCATCGCCGCGCAGGACCTGCAACGTCCCCGCTCGCCCAAGCAAAAGCAAAAAAATCAACACTACTGCACCACCTGCAAACACAAACGACCGGCTACTGAGCGGTTTTTCCAAACGCCCTTCAAACTGGTCCCGGTCAAAGTCGGGCAAGTTTGACGAGTCAATGAGTATCTCGTCTGGATGAATCTCTGCCGTTAGTCTACCGCGTCTTTTTTTGAACATCCGCCACATTAGGCGGTCATTATAGCGTATCTGTCTGCGTTGTGCGGATGCGACCCATGAGAGCGCTGCGGACTACCACACTTACAACAGCAAAAAGAGTGATTGGAAAGTACACAACATGAAAAAAACCTACAGGTACACCGTACGCAACATCTAAAAGTAGTCCAAACAGCATCGCACTCACCCAATGCCCCAAGGCAACAGCAAGCACCACACCCACAAGTGCTAGCGGCCAAAACCCAAACAAAAAGCCAGCCGCAACAATCAAAAACGCAAGCGCGATGCTTGCCCGTTTACTGTGTAGTATTTTCATTCCAGATTTCGACATACCGTAGCTCCAGTGGATTAACCGGCAAATGCATATACACCGTCTCAAACGACTCCCCATTCTTTACTTCTACATATGAGACACTGCCTGTATATCCACCAAAAATACCCGGCAACAAG
>CALQZN010000013.1 GCA_943349675.1 Candidatus Nomurabacteria bacterium | reverse complement strand
CTTTCTTCCCGTGTTCCCAAAAAATATATTTTGGCTTGCCGTCACCTTGAGGCGTGCCGCAACTTTCAGTATTCCTATTGAATGCTCCAAGATCAAGATGCAGCCCAAAGGCATCAAACCTCGTGGGGTTTTCGAAACGAATCCCTTGGGCCTGGACGAACGACGAAAAAGAAACCAGGAACGCCACCAGCGCCCCGAAGAAACGGTTAAACATGGGTACGCTCCCTTATTCGAGATGACCTGTGCAGGATTGCACCGGTTTTTGTTGCACGTAGCGTGCGACTAGCTGAATTCAGATTCCCACTTTTTATTAAAAAGTCAAATAACCGTTGGGGACAGCTACTGCAGCGGCGGCTTGGCAGCAACCGTGCGTAGAGCTTGTATAAGCGAAGGAGAAGTAAAGTACTTAGACAAGTCATTTTGCCAGCCCGCTTTAGAAGTGTCGACATCTGGTTCAACCCCCCTACCCTCCACAGGCTGATTATCGCCACGCAGTGTAATGTTGTTAACTAGCAGTAGCGAATATTTTACATCAAGCTCTATAGGAGTTTCCAAGGCGTACGTATTTTCTACCGTCCCCCATCCGCGCGTTTTTGTCCCCACGACATGCCCCAGTTTAAACCGCTTAAATGCAACAGTAGTAAGCTCCGCGGTGGACTGCGTGTTGCCATCGGTCAACAACGCAATATCTTTGTATCTATTTAAACGGTCAAATTGCGGGAGCGCGGTGCGTTGCACTGTGTACTCACCCTGATGGAAGAGGTCAAACGCATACTGGTCTTTGCCAATAAAAAGTCCAAGGAAGTATTGCGTAAAATCGAGTGAGCCACCCACATTGCCACGCAGGTCGAGTATCATGCTATCGAGCCCTGGTGTTGTTGACGCCGCTTCGACCGCCACCGCAAATTCTTGCAAAGTAGTTGGAGAGATTTTGGTTAGATTAAAATAGAGTGTTTTGCCTAGTATACGACTAAAAGCTGTGGGCTCTATTCTTTGTTCGTCATACAGCGCTTTACTCTGAGACGCAGTCAACACCTCTTTAGCATACGAAACTTTTTTAAGCTCCTCTTTTGCTTCGGGGGCAGTACTGTTTTTAAGTATTGCCTCTTTACTTGCTGCAGCTGCAGCAACTTGTTCGACACTAGCGCCTTTAGCAAGCCCTAAGTCTTGGTAAAGGTCTTTTGCCGGGTTTACGTTGGCAACATTTTGGCGCAGCTCTTTTTCTTGTTTATCAGATAAGAGCCCACTGCGACCATTGGGGGGCAAGTTATAGAGTCCTACGATAAGCACATTTCGTGCCAAGTCTACTTTGGCTTGAGTACTAGTTGCAGCAGCAAATGCCGTGGCCAACATACCCGCAACGCCGCTGCGGTCTGGCGAGAGAAGTGCGGGCGCCGATGTTGCGTTGGTTGCTTTTTGGAGCGCAAGTTGAAAAAGTTGTGCCAAATCCTTGTCTTCGGTCTTCATCCAGAAGTTTTGCTGCAGTTTGTCGTATGCCTCCATGTCAAAGCGCACGTATACGTCTGCCTCATGAGGTGTTTTGTACACAACCTCTACCGCTGTACTTTTGGTCTGCAGCCAATAGTATCCGGCACCTCCAAGTACACAAAGCAAAACAAAAACTCCAATTACTATTTTGCTTGGCAAAAACTTTTTCATTACAAAAAGTAGTATACCATTCAAATAATTAAGGTGTGTACAAAAACATACAGAGCAGGATAATTTATTGACAAAAAATATTTTGCGTACTATTATTTTAGAGATTGGTCTTTGGAGGAGAGGATGCGTTACGTTTTGTTACTACTTGCCACCCTTGTCTCAGGCTGCACCATGGAGACCAGTATTGTTGACACCCCCTCGTACGGCTACGGCTACACACATCCTAGCGTGTTGGTAGCGCCAGGATACAACTATAGCCCGCCGCGGCACTATTACAGGCCGCCGCCAATGCAATACTACCAACCGCCAACGCACTATCATCGCCCGGTGCAGCCATACCAGCGACCACACTACCGGCCATGGAGGCACCATCGCAACTAGACTACGCGAGCACAATTAAGTGCTCGTTCTTTTTTTATTTAGGAAAAATGTCGGTCAACTCGTCTGAGTTATAAAAACTTTCACCCAACTGGCCGTACGTATAGCTCGTACCACCTACCACTATTGTTGCGCCACCCACAGCAGGGGCCGCATGTGGCCGCGAATTTTGAAATCCAATATTAAAAAGCGTCACCACCGCACCTGGACTGCTTTTTATAGAAAACCCTGCCCTACTCCATTGCGCCTCTATCTCTTTTATATACAGCGCAGTGTAGAGGTAGGAATAGTAATGGTCGCCGGCGTTAGTGAGACGGTTGTACAACTCGGTGTCACGGTCGACGTCTGTTTGATATGTAATAAGTGCAGTCATGCCAGCACCTGGGTAAAACGGCGACGTTGTGCTTGCAGCATGGAGCTCGATTTGCTTTGCGGTTTCTTGCTTGATACCCGACACACCAAGAGAGAACTGTGTAAGTGACCCTAAAATTTTAAGCGGCTCAAAGTACCGTTTAAACACCTCGCGCTCTGCGGTAAAAAAGCGCATCTGCTCGGGCACTGCAGTAGCCGCAATCATACGTGGTGACACACCGGTCTGCATGCTTACTTTTGCGATTACCTCTTGATCTTTGATAAGCCCGCCTTTAATGGCCACCCACTGTGGAGTTGCCTTCCAGTCGCAGGTTGGGAGTGACGCGTCTAAACAGTCGGGTACATCTTCTGCCAACACGGTGCTATTTTGGTTAGGCATAAAAAAGGCATTGCGCTCCAGGCTTGAGCCTCGCACATTAAAGATACCAAACCGCATCCCTACAAACACGGCAACAAACAGCACCCCTACGAGCGCAAAAAGTCCAACCACAACCAAAAACCCGTACCACAAAAAATTCCGCATCTGCTTATACTATTGTATTCTCTCCAAAAAGTGTATACCTAGGGGAAAGATACACGGAGACACTTAGCGGAATATTTGCAACATACTCCCCATGATTCTTTGCAACGGAGTAAGCACAGAGGCTGTTTGCTCTGTTTTTACAGAAGCGCTTGCTGATGGGGGGATGGTCGTACTAACACCACAAGTGATGGTCTTTGTGCCAGCTGGTCCAAGAGCAGTCTCAGCTCCCGTCTGAAGGTCTATCGCATACGCCTTGAGAGAATGTGGTAAGCCATCTTTAAGGCTGGCAGGTATAGGGAAAGAAAATCCATGATTCCCACTAACGCCCATGATAGCGTTTACGTCTCCTCGAGGTACGTTTGCTGTGCCTAATATGCGGCCGGTGCTCCCCTCTTTTATATTTACACTAATTGGGGTGGACGAGGCGTTGGGGTCGAATGCCCATCCATCTACACTGGTGCAATTTGCGACATCAAAGTATCCGGTGGGGAGTTTGTTTGCAGTAGGGGCGGCAAAAGGAGAAGGTTGATTTGATGTTGGCGCAGAGGTCGACACAGGCGCCGCAGTCTGTCCACTCACCACAACATTTTTCTGGTCAAGTAGTACCCATGTATTTGCTTCCTTGCTAAAGCCATAAAGTTTGATTGTGTACGCGCCCGCAGAAAGAACCGCACCATGTCCCCCATTGCCCGTTGGTGACGGATGACTCGCATATGTTGTCTCTGACGGATAGGCACTACCGCCGATAATGTTGAACGTTACACTTCCTGCACTACCTGGGTACGTGTTAGTAGTTATCCAGTCAAAATATGGCTGGCACGCGGTTTGGCCCGCGGGGATGGTGCAGGTTGGCGACATGCTGAGGGAGCCGGTGGGATGAATAGAAGGTTCTGCCCGAGGAGTGATTACTGGATCGACAGTGCCTCCACAAATAACAGATATCCTCTCACGTGTTGCGGGTCCGACTGCCCCTATCGAAGGTAGTCCCTGCGCTTGTTGAAATTCCGTCACAAACTGCCGCGTCAACGACCCAAAATATCCACCCGAGAGAACATCTGGAGCAAGATTGAAGTGTCGGGTTAGAAACGCCTGCAACTGACTAACCTGAGTTCCTGATACTGGAGTATCCCTGCTCCCAAGCTCGAGTCTACGGGAAAGCACTGGGCACGACGTTGTGAAGGCGTTAGCGGGAGCAGGAGCGGGAAAGACCGAAGACGTAATTGGTCGCGACATTCGACGAATTTCTTTAAAACGAAAATCGTACTGGGGAGTACCGCCTCGCTGACATGCGTACGTGAGGTACATGGTATTCCCTACGACATAAGCTCGAGGGAGTGATGTCGCACCACAGTCGCTATCGGAATCTATGTACCCCACAACATTCCAATTGATGCCGTCAGGTGAGGTTGCTTCAACGATGTACTGTCCCTGCCACATGGCGCCATTTGGATCGCTCGTATGACTACCCCTCGGCGTAAGGTGTGGCTCTACCGCCACTGCAAATGAGTAGTAGGTGTTACCGACACGGATCACGTCGGGATTCGTCCAATCTGTTATTTGTGGATTATTCCCCGCTCGAATCGGGGTGAAGATTCCGTTGAGAAAACTATCCCTATTTGGAGTTTGACTCGCAAATTCTGCGTACCCCATACTTGTTCCCCATGCAGTAGTCCAGTAATCAAACCATATTTTAAACGTACCGTTTTCATACAAGAGAGTTGGCCGCGCATAGTTGCCAAAATTTACTGGATCTGGCGAAGAGTATTCGTCAGAATAGATGAACACGGGTGCTGGTGATTTTGTCCAAGTAAATCCATCAGTCGAAACTGCACCATAAATATTGGCATGCTCGCCCGATGCGCCACTCGCGGTGTATACCATGTAATACGTACCGTTTACGCTAACCACTGATGGATCACCACTGTGAAATTGATCAGTGAGCGTTGTCCCCGAGCTAATAACAGGTACCCATGAGCTAACGTTACCGGCTGTGGTGTCGTCTAAAAATCTCGGGTTACCGCTTGCATCCCTACCGGAGTATACTTGCCAAGAATCGCCGTCAATTGAACGAGCATAGAAGATTGAGTCACACCCAAGATACCCTGGGTTACAGATCCGATACGTATTCACGTCCTGAGGATCAGTCCCTCCTACCGACCAACCAAAAAACCACATACTGTATGGGTACGTTTTCCCTGCTTCATACACCACATCAGCATGATAGAGGTTGAGAAAATTCTTAAGTATCGTCGTTCTGTTTTGCCACTGTGATGTTTCATCGACCAACGTGAGCCCGTTTGGCACTGCGTTAGCCGAAACAATGAGAGGATGAGTAAAAAAAGCAAACCCGAATGCCATAACAATAGTGGACAGGATGCGTATTTTGCAGGAAGGCATAAATCTTATTAAAAATAAATACTAGTAATCCCCCCATTATACAGACACCCCAAACATACTGACAACGCTATATATGTATAACCCAAGGGACATTGACAAAATCGCTAGGTTTGTTATAATACATATATATGGATATACGTTCACTGTGGGCTCGGGCGGGGAACTTTTTTGTGTCTGCACGCAGCAAAGTAGGCGTACTGTGGGCACGCTATCGGGCGCTCCGTTTGTGGCAGCAAGCTGTAATTGCACTTGTAGCCCTGGGCGCACTGTGGGGTATTTTTTCTCTATTAACTGGTGGCCCAGCAATTGAGGCTGCTAACAAATCGCGTAGCGTTGTACTTAAAAGCGTAGGCGAACTTAGTGGTGGCGAAAGTGGTGGCGACTTTATCGGTACAGTACGATCCGTAACAGAAGCAAATATTTTAGCACAAAGCGGCGGCACCGTCCGTGCCGTACACACAACACTTGGCAGGGCTGTCCCTGCCGGGTTTATTATTGCAGAAATTGACAATGCATCTGAGCGCGCATCGGTACTGCAAGCAGAAGGTGCCTACGAAGCGGCACTTGCCGCCCGCACTATTACGCAGCGTCAAAATCAAAACACAACTCTGTCACTGTCAGAAGCGGAGACCTCTGTACGCAACTTATTTCGCAGTAGTTACACTACACTTGACGCGACACTCCACACATATATCGACACTTTTTTTGGGTCACCTACAGCTATAGGGCCAGCACTTCTTGTAAACTCACCCCCTGGACCAAACGACGCGCTACCGCGTGCCCGTGCACGTATTACCGACGACATGAATGTATGGGGTCGTGCGCTGGGCACTGCACAAAACACCAACCCAGAAACCCTACTTACGGGCGCCGAGGCAAACACACGCGCTATTTCAGATCTCATTATCGAACTTGCTCGTGCAACCAACCAACGAACCTCAAACGCGACTAGCGACCAACTCGCAGCGCTTGCAACTGCCCGCACAACTGTTGATGCACAACTAACTGCAATTTCTGCAGCGCGCAGTGCGTACCGCGCAGCAGCAACCGCGGCATCTGTGGGCCAAACACAAACAAACCCAACAGTGGGTTCTGCAGATGCAGTAGTTAAACAAGCGCTCGGGGCGCTCCATGGCGCACAAGCCAATTTTGAAAAAACAGTTGTCCGCGCGCCGCTTAGTGGCACTGTAAACTTTTTACCATTGCGTGTTGGCGACTATGTAACCGCCTTTAGCCACGTAGCAACCGTTGCACAAAATGGCTCGCTGGAAGTAGTGACCTATGTCTCACAAGCCGACCGCGACCTACTTACTGTTGGCAGCCGTGTATCGCTCGGTCAAGGCAGCGGCACCATCACCTCTGTGGCCCCTGCACTTGACCCTGTACGCAAACAAATAGAGGTACGCATCGCAGCAGCGCCAAATAGCACACTTGTAAACGGGCAGTCTGTCCACGTTGGAGTCGTCTCTGTGGCGCCGCGGGCACTTGGCCCCACAACACTGCCACTTGCAGCAGTCAAACTTATGACCGAGCGACGCATCACCTTTACTGTAAGTGACGGCCGCCTGGTTGCACAAGAGGTAGAGGTAGGCGACGTCCACGGTGACCGTATTGAAATTACATCACCTATCTCTGTAGACCTTATTATTGTGACGGATGCGCGCGGGTTGGTTGAAGGCGAAAAGGTTACTCCGCTACAGTAAATACAAGTATGACAAAATTTTGGGTATTTTTTATTACCAAACACAACTTTACTATCCTGCTTGGGATAGTGCTTATTGCTGCTGGCGTGTACGCCGCGCTTGCTATCCCAAAAGAGTCGTCTCCAGAAATCCAGATACCTATCGGTATCATCACTACTATTTTGCCCGGCGCATCCAGCGAAGATGTTGAACGCCTTATTACTAACAAAATAGAAGACCGAGTACTTGGGGTCGAGAACGTATCAAAAGTTACCTCCACTTCAGGCGACGGGGTTTCGTCTATTTCTGTTGAGTTTACCGCGTCGGCAAACATCGACAAATCTATCCAACTACTTAAAGACGAAGTAGATAAAGTGAAGGCAGAGTTGCCAGCCGAAGCAGAAGACCCAAATGTCACTGACGTTAACTTTGCCGACCAACCTATACTTATTGCATCCATCTCTGGCGACCTGAGCCCAGCTGAACTTACTGCACTGGGGAATAGTGTCAAAGACGAACTGGAGCGTGTAAGCGGCGTATCGTCAGTATCACTCTCTGGTGTACGAGAGCGCCAAGTAAGCGTTGTGGTTGAGCAAACAAAACTTCGTCAATATGGCCTCTCTCTGTCTGACGTTACTGCGGCCATACGAGCGTCTGGTGTTGCGGCGCCACTTGGGTCTATTGTGACAAACAACATATCTTACTCGGTGCGGCTCGAAGCAGGACTACGCGGCACCGAGGACGTTGGCAGCGTTGCGTTTATGGCCCCTGGCGGTGCTATATTGCACGTGCGCGATGTAGCAAATGTCATAGACGGCCTGGAAGATGCGCGCACCTACTCGCGTGTGTCGGTCGGCGGCGCACCATCGTCCCCCGCACTTAGCCTGTCGGTTTTTAAAAGCCGCGGCGGCAACATTGTCGAGACGGGTAACGTACTAAAAGCAAAACTTGTAGAACTGGAAAATGGTCCACTTGCAGGCACCAAAACGGTTATCTCGTACGATGCAGCAAAAGATGTGCAAAAAGACCTCTCCGAACTCTCGAGCGTAGGGCTCGAGACCGTTGCACTGGTGATGCTTATGTTGTTTTTGACACTAGGTTGGCGCGAGTCCGTTGCTGCGGCACTGTCCATCCCCCTTTCTTTCCTTATAGCTTTTATTGGCATCTACGCCTCAGGCAACACCATTAACTTTATTTCGCTCTTTTCGCTCATTTTGGCCATAGGTATTTTGGTGGACTCCGGCATTGTGGTCGTGGAAGCCATACACACGCACTTTGTCGAAGTTCGCGACAAACGCCAAGCGGCCATTATGGCAATTAAAGAGTACGCATGGCCACTGGTTGCAGGCACCTTTACCACCATCGCTGTATTTGTTCCTTTATTTTTCCTCTCGGGTATTGTTGGCAAATTTTTAGCATCTATTCCGTTTACTGTTATCTTTGTGTTGCTTGCATCTATTTTGGTAGCACTGGGGTTTGTGCCACTTATTGCGATGTACATAATCCGCCCCACACTTTCACGCATGGAAGAGAAGCAAGAAGAATACAACACGCGAGCTAAGCAGTGGTACGAAGGATTTTTGCGCCGTATTTTGGGTAACCGTAAAAACGAAAATCGTTTTTTGGCCGGTATTGTTATTTTATTTTTTATGGCGCTCTCTCTACCTATGATTGGCGCTGTTAAAGTAGTATTCTTCCCTGCCGAAAACGGCAATTTGATAACTATTGAGGTAGAAAAGCCGCAAGGCAGCAGCCTCTCCGACACTGACTTGGCAGTACGTGAGGTGGAAGAAATGTTGTACACCGATGCTCGCGTCGACTCGTTTGTTACCGAAGTAGGTAATGGTAGTTCGTTTGCACAAAGCGGCCTCTCGGGCAGCCGGGCTGGTAACATTACCGTTAACCTAAACCCCGACAAAAAGGAGACGAGCGCTGAGATAGTTGAAAGTTTGCGCAACAAATTGGACGAGATAACCTCGGCACGCATCACCGTGTCCGAGCCTGCAGGTGGCCCACCAAGCGCCGCAGCGGTCAGTATCACACTCTCGGGGGACGATCTGGGAGCCTTAACTGATGCAACCACTCTTGTACAGCGCGTACTTACCGACACCCCAGGCACCACAAACATCAACACATCTATGCGCGACAATAGCGCCGAATTTGTTGTGTCTTTGGATACCGCGCGTGCTGCCGAGCTTGGCGTGTCACCTTTGGCTGTTGCCGACGTGCTGCGTACTGCACTCTATGGCACCAAAGCAACCGACATCCGTGGAGCGACTGATATTGAAGTACGCACCAAACTCGACTTAAATCCTGGCTACAAAGAACCTTCAGAAACGACAGAGGTGTCCATTGACGCAGTACGCAGCCTGCAGGTAACCGGCGCGCGTGGGCCCGTACCTCTCTCTAATATCGCGGTTATTTCCTACGAACCAGCAAACACTGTCATTCGCCACGAAGATGGTACGCGCATAGCGTCACTGACTGCAGATGCAGCAACGGGCGCCAACCCAATTGAGATCACAAATGTATTTCGCAAAAATATAGAGAGCAGTTCACTACCTGAGGGCGTGGTGATGAAAATTGGTGGCGAAAGCGAAGATGTTAACAAGTCGTTTACTGAAATGGGGCTCGCCTTGTTGGCAGGCGCAGCGCTTATGCTTGGTATTTTGGTTTTGGAATTTAACTCATTCCGCCACTCGCTGTACTTGCTGGCTATTATCCCCTTCTCGCTCATCGGCGTACTTGTGGGACTTATGCTCACCGGCTCGCCCCTGTCCTTGCCGTCGATGCTCGGCGTGATTGCGTTGGCGGGCGTCATCATAAACCATGCAATTATTTTGATGGATTCAATTGCGCGCATCGGCAAAAAAAACCCGGGGCAAAGTCTGACCGATGTTGTGGTCGCAGCATCTGCAACTCGCTTCCGCCCTATAATCCTTACAACCGTGGTAACTGTCGTGGGCATGATCCCACTGTCCTTTGCATCGGCCATTTGGGGGCCACTCGCATTTGCGATTATGTTTGGTCTAGCATTCTCGATGATACTTACATTGGTGCTTATACCACTGCTCTACCACCGATGGCCCGGCCGCGACGTGCGTGAGCGGTTTGAGGGCAAAGCCTAAATTATTTAGCCGCTATAAAGTGGCGGTTGAGGTAGTATGTGCCGTAGCCAACACCAATGACTAAGAATCCGATACCAATAAGTGCAATGGGCCAACCTAGCGAGCCTACGAAATAGAGTCCAGTGAGTTTGATTAGGTGCACGATAAGGAATATTGCAGAGAGCCCGAGCATTCCTCGACTCCTCAAAAATACACTTGCGTAGAAAGTTACAAAAAGTAACCCAATAAACGCAAGGTCAAATACTCCACCGAGCATACTAGCGCCACCTAAGACCGCTAGTGTACCGAGGGTGTACAAGAAACCAACAACTGCACGTTTATCTACAGAGTCCTCTATTGTTGACAGTGCGCGGTACCCATACCCAATACATATATATGCCACCCCCGACACTATACTTGCCCATTTAAGCATTTCTTCTTCAAAAGAAGCCGCATTAGTGAGTATCTGAAACACGTACGCCCAATATAACCACGTAGCAAAAGCTGTTGTAACCAAAACGAGCAGCGGCCGCTTACTTACGAGCAACGCTGCACCATATATTACAGCCAACATTCCCGCTATAAGCATTTGCGTCTCGAGCGTAAAGTCGACTCTCATCTCTTCCAAAAATACGTACACACCCAGGGGCGCTAAACCTGCAGAGATGGCAAAGAGCACTTGCGCAATTACCCGATGTTCGTGTTTGCCTAATAAAAGTGCGATTGCGTAGGATACAAACGCAATACCAGCGGTCACAAGTACTCGCCCCAAGAAACCAATCTGCTCCCAATTTTGGGCTATCAAAATAGTAATCCCCGCAAGGGCAGTTACAGCGCCTATGGCATACAGTGCGTACACCACATATTTTGAATGATTCCCCTCTTGTTTTTGAGGCACTGCCGCAGTAGGCGTTGAGGTAGTATAAGGAGCAGAGACAGTTGATACAACTGGCATCGCTTCTCCGCTTGCGAGCGCCGAAAGGTCGTCCCGCGTTATAGTACCCGCAGCTAATTGCGTCTCTAACAATGAGATGATTTGTTTTTTATCCATATGTGTTATTTATTGTACCCAGCCTATAAATGTAAAACCGTAGCTATATCGATATTGATTATCTGTCACACCCGGCAAAGCTCGGCGGACATTACCCTTTGTAACGTATACGTTATTACGGTCACCGTCTCCAAAAAGCTCGAGTATGCCCGAACTGCGAGAGCCATAATCAACTCCGTACCCGTCGCTCGACAAGTTATTTGGCTCGAAAGAGAGGGTTTTTGCTTCTGCCCAGAGCAGTGGCCGCGCAGTGTCGGTCTCTACGTCGTACAAGTACAAACCTCCGGTTTCTGCGTCGGGAGAAAGACTCGCGTCCGTATTGTACCCATCCCGCACATCCCGAGTGACCTTTCCGTTTACCACAGAGTATGAGTATGTGGCGGTAGACGAATATTCAGATTTGTGACTATATACAAAATCATGCGCAGGTTTGAGCGACTGCTGCGGAATGTAAATAACTGCCGACAACAGCGCCACACACAAAAGCGGAAGCCCGATACCAATAATGAGTGGCAGGTATTTTAATTTCATGCCGCTATTATAACCCCACAATGCCAAAAAGCTTACCAACACCAAAGGTGATAAGCATAGCCAAGGCGCCGCCAGCCAAGTTGCGCACCGTAGCGGTTGTTTTGTTTGCACCACCCACATAAGCACTGACACTACCCGTGATGGCCAGCGCGATAAGTACCCCAGCAAAAATAGCGACAATGCGTATGTTCTCTGGCGCAAACACCATCGCAAGGGGGATAAGGCCTCCTACAAGAAAAGAAGCTGCGGACGCATAGGCTGCATGCCACGGATTGGTTAGGTCGCGTGGGTCAATACCAAGCTCTGCATCCACGTGTGCGGCAAAGGCATCTTTGGCAGTCAGCTCACGTGCAACGACATGTGCAGTTTCGCTCGAGAGACCCTTTTTTTGATAAATATCTGCAAGTTCTTCAAATTCTTGTTCGGGGTAGTTGTCGAGCTCAAACCGCTCTTTCTGGAGCAGGGCTTTTTCGGTATCACGTTGAGTGCTAACTGACACGTACTCTCCTACTGCCATAGACAAGGCGCCTCCAACGAGCGCCGCAATACCTGCAGTCAAAATAAAATCAACACTTGCGGCAGCACCAACCACACCCACAATAACCGCAGCCACCGAAACAATACCGTCGTTGGCGCCCAAAACTGCGGCACGTAGCCAATTGAGTTGTGTACTATCACCGCCTCTATGCCCTTCGGGGTGGGCTGAGAGGTTGTCTTGCATGTGATATTAGTATAGCAAACCTTTACTGTGCTTTGCGGAGAGTCGCATCTAGTCGCGACAGTGCAACAACAAACGCCGCGCGACGCAGGTCGGTTTTAAGTTCTGTTGCATGCTTCCATACATGCACAGCCTCTTTTGCAAGCAGCTGCTGCAATTTTTGCAGCACCACTTCTTCTGTCCAATGTTCGTTTTTTAAATTCTGTTCCCACTCAAACGTAGATACAACTACTCCACCAGCATTTGCCAAAATATCGGGGATAACGGGGATGCCGCGTGCAAGTAGTATATCGTCTGCCTCGGGAGTAGTAGGGCCATTTGCCAATTCGAGCACGAGTTTGGTTTGTATACGAGAAGCGTTCTCTTTTGTAATTTGATTTTCAAGCGCCGCAGGAATGAGCACATCACACAGCAACTCCAACAGTTCTGTATTCGATATTGTGCGGCTACCTGGGAACCCAACCAACGTTCCTGTTTCTTTTTTATATGCCTCTACTGCCGCTATATCGAGCCCAGACTCGTTTACAATGCCACCCCTGGAGTCGGAAATTGCAATTATTTTGTGCCCATGTTTTTGAAATATCGACGCTGCATTGCCGCCCACGTTGCCCATCCCCTGCACCACAACCCGGCATTCACCCGGCAAGTGTAGAAACTCTTTAAGCGCCTCGAACACATAAAAACCACCCATACCTGTGGCCTGCCCACGGCCCTCTGATCCACCCCTACCCACCGGCTTGCCAGTAAACGCGGCGCCTGTAGTATCGCCCGTAAGCAATGCGTACTCATCTGCCATCCAACCTAAAATCTCGGGTGTTGTATTCACGTCCGGCGCAGGCACGTCTACATGCGGACCAAACACTGGGTACAGCATGCGCACAAACCCACGAGACAAACGCTCGAGTTCTGTTTTGGAAAGTAATTTTGGATTAACCGTCACACCGCCTTTGCCACCACCCATAGGGATGTTTGCAATCGCACACTTGAGCGTCATCCAAAACGCCAGCGCGCGTACTTCATTATTGTCCGCTTGTTCGTGGTAGCGGATGCCACCTTTGTATGGCCCGCGCAAACTCGAATGCTGCACACGATACCCTTCAAATAGTTTTGTAGTACCATCATCCATCAACACCGGTATGGACACACGCACCTCACGCTCGGGCACCGAAAGACGCTCAATAAGTGTAGAGTCAAAAGGTTTAACTACCACTGCGCGGCCCAACTGCTCGAGTGCACTTTGGAATTGATTCATACGGAAATACCCCTTAGTTTTGGTAATACAGAAAACAGTACGGGCCAGTATACACCACCTTGGCACTTAGTACTCTATGGTGATAGGAAAGGACACAGACGCCTCATGATCGGGGAGACCCGAGGGGTTGTCTTTGTGCAACACCAGCGTTGCAGGGCCTATGTAGGTTTGTGGCACTGTGAGCTCAACCTTAAACGGTACGAAGTTTTCTGTCATCCACTCGCCTTGTGCTTGTGCGGGGGCGATTACGTGCTCTTGGGGAACACTATCCACATTAGTAAAAACAGGACCACAAAACCCATAAGCACGAATATACTGTGCTTATTTTGTATATAACAAGTATATCATTTCAGAGTTGAATTTTTTTAATATTTCTTATTCTAATGTTCTGCAGAACATTAGCACATACACGCCTCGCTCGGTAAGTTTGTGGTGCACTGCCCGCAACATTGCGTACATTAAGCCCCGCACCACGCGTCCCCGCGACCATCATTTTTTTGATTTCCATATACTAAAGACTACCAAACTGCGTGCAGTGTATCCAGTAGATTAGGAAAAGGTCAGAGATTTAGAATTATGCCGCTTGTGTTTTGGCCAAATACTTTGTATGACTAGTGCAGCGTGATCTTTTGAGATCACTCAAAGCAAGGAGATGACTCGATGCAAAGCATTGGCGTGGACGTAGGCGGCGTCATCATAAACGTGCCGACCCGCATCACCCCAGACATGTGGGCGGCTCTCAAGTTACAGCCCGATGCAGAAATCTTGCCAGTAGCTCCTCTCATACAAATGCGCAACACGCTGGCAAAGTTCCCGCATGTCTGCCTTGTTTCGGCTGCGACAGACGCAGAAATGCGGGATCGGATACTGTCTTGGCTTGAGTATTGGCACTTTTGGCAAATCACCGGGGTACCCAAGAACTGCCTCCACTTTTGCGACAGCCCATCCAAAAAGGGCGAGCTGTGCCGCGAACAGAGGCTGAAGCCAGACGTTTTTGTCGATGACACACCGGCCGCGCTGGCAAGCCTTGAAATGGTTGTACCTTACCGTATTTTTTTCGATCGACGCGAGGGCGAGCTGCAACCAGAGGGCGCTGTGCGCGTCACATCATGGTGTGATCTGGACATACTCCTGCGCACGCTGTAACCCAAAAAAGCGAGCCACCAGCTCGCTTTTTATTTTTTACAATATCTACTAGTTTGAACACCCGCAAGTTAAACTTGCGGGTGGCCATCTGCGCGCTTGCTGCGGGACTTGGATTCGAACCAAGGTGACGACTTTCAGAGAGTCGCATCCTACCGCTAGATGATCCCGCAATATTACGGCAAAAACCGCAACGTAGGCGCATCATAGCGAGAAAATGCCCTTATTTCAAGCACAGAACTCCTCTACCTAAAAAGCAGTGGTAAGATTACAGTATTAGTTATTAACCGTACGTAAACGACATTTAGTATATGGAGACAACGCTATTTCTTGCGCAAATATGGGGCCCAACGATCCTTGCAGTTGGTATTGGTATTTTTGTTAGCCGTGGCTACTACATCAAAATCTATCGCGACTTAGAAAAAGAAAAGTTTGCCACACTTGTATTTGGCATGATGGCTGTTGGCGCAGGCGCCGCACACATCGGTGCACACAATACCTGGGGGACATTGCCGGAAATTGTTATAAGCTTGCTCGGATGGGGACTTTTTGTAAAAGGCGCAATACTTACTATCGCACCAAAGTTGGCAGACAAAGCTGGCGACTGGACTGTTAAATCTAAACTTATCCCCTGGGCTGGTGGCTTTACCGCCCTCATTGGCGTGTACCTCTCGTGGCTCGGGTACTTGGTATAAATATTCCCTAACCTACCCAAAAAATCCCCCAACCAAAGTGTCGGGGGATTTTTTATTATAAGGGCTCCTACTGCGTAAGTTCTATCCAATTGCAATCTTTACAAAACACGGCATACTGCCCACTAGACCTAGGCGACCTTTGACAGGTCTAAACATAGGAGGACTACCATGCCAGCAAGTAAAGGGTCTGTCCCCCCGGCACCTAGTGGTTGGCACCATTGCCCCGCAATTGGGGCGCATATCAACCCCATAAACTGTACCGGGATAACCAGTGCATACCAACGCAATCTACAGAGCTGCTGCAGAACACAGTGTGCATCACCCCTACGGCTATGCACCGCCTGCATAAGCCAAGGGCACACTGATGAGCTGGCTCACAGCACCAACCCACAAACAGGTTTTTGCGACTTCCATACCACAAAAGGTGCTGTTGCTCGACGGCAAAAAGACTACTCTCCATCGGGAATAGGATATTCGGAAAAGAGGCCAATGTCCGCCGAAATATCTAGCGAATATTGTATCCCCGGCTCCAGCGGACGAACTGGTGGGGAGATACACTTTGGTCACTACAACCGGGACTACCTCACTCGTGTGGGAGAAAATCCAAACCCTACTGCCGCCTCCGTTGACATTCAAGAGGTTGCCAAAAAAATCCCCACCCTGCACAGGGCCAGACAGAAACAACTCGCCGTCCTACTTGGCAACAACCCAGACATATCCATAGCTGAAGTAGCAGCTGTTATGGGCATACAGCGAGGGTCTGTCGACGTCCTTTTTAACCATCTCTTCACCAACCTCGGTATACCGACAAAAGAGAGTCCAGCGACTAAGCGCAACATCATGAAACAAGCCTGGCAACTAGCAAACCAGGCAAAAAAGTGACCCTCACCCCCGCATACTAGCGGGGGTGTTTTTTTATTTTATTGCGTAGCCACACACACCCTGCGGTCGCGACTGAGTATTGTTGGGATTTCTGTGACCGACAACACACCTTGCGGCGCAAAAGTAATGGAGAGCAAGAGTCCCCGCCGCACCTCCGGCAAAAAGTATTGATCAAAAACAAAATTGCCAAGCGAATAGTAGATATGCTTGCCGCTGTATAGCTCTGATTGCTCGACCACGTGCGGGTGCGAGCCTATAATCATCTCTGCCCCAGCATCTACAAATTGACGTGCAAGTGTCTGCAGCCGCTCTGGCGCTGTGGTTTTGTACTCGTCACCCCAGTGCGTATACACCACGGGCAAAAATCCTTGCATGCGCGCTTCTTTAATTTGAGTAAGTGTTGTTGACGCACTCCCCCGCCACCCACCGGGCGCAAACTCGTTGTAATTTATAAACGCAAACCGTACGCCCTGCACATTAATATATGCAACGGTGTTATTTTTAGTGTCACCAAAGTACTCTACCCCAGCGGCGCGCAAATACTCTTTTGTCGCATCTTCCCCCAACTGGCCAAAATTTAAAATATGATTATTACCGAGGTTTACAAGCTTAATATTGTGCCGGCGCAGTAGCGCTGCAGTGTCTGGCGCAAAGGTAAACGTGTAATTTTCTGGCGTGTCCACGACAGATCCAACGCTCACCGACGCATTGTTTGTTATGGGTCCTTCGAGATTTGCCACAACCAGGTCGACACTTTGCAACGTCTCGGCAATACACGAAAATATAAAATCCCCTCCCTGAGCGTCCATGGCCATACGGACACTGCGGTCAAACATCATGTCTCCCGCAACCAGTACAGTCGCAAGCGTTGGCAAAAGTTTGGGCGCCTCAGATGGTACTTCCTGTACCCTTACCTCCTCTCGCCCCATCCCAAAAATAGGCGCCCCAGTTACCCATACAAAGAATACAACAACCACGAGTAACAGTGGCGCTACCCAAAACAGCGGATGTTTAGGGTCATCTGGCATATGCGTGTTATTTATTTACCACCAAGCGAGCGTTCTTTTGCTGCTTTTAAAAAGCCAACAAACAACGGGTGCGGGGTAAGTGGGCGCGAGAGAAACTCTGGATGATATTGAGTTCCCAAAAAGAATGGATGCTCTGACTTTGGCAGCTCGGCTATCTCCATAAGTACTCCGCTTGGCGACTTACCAC
>CALQZN010000012.1 GCA_943349675.1 Candidatus Nomurabacteria bacterium | reverse complement strand
GACAAGATACGTATCGTGAGACGCATAGTGCTGACTATGTTGGCGGCTTCCAGGCGCGTCGCTTAAACACCAAAGTAAAGCGCAGCGATGGTACGAGCGAGCCAGTGCATATGAACGACGCCACAGCTTTTGCGATAGGACGTACACTCATCGCAATACTCGAAAACTACCAAAACGAAGACGGTAGTGTCACTATCCCTGAAGTGTTGCGTCAGTACATGGGCGGCAAGGAGAAAATAGTAAAAGCGTAAACATATGGCTCGGGTACAGCTTGGAGAATCAAGACTCAAGGCGCGGCGTTTGAGACGTCGAGTCGTTACGTCAATCTTTGTTTTGTTTTTGCTATTGGTGTTTGTTGGGGGGTTGGTGGCGCTGTCCTGGGCCCCGTTTATGCGCATCAACACAGTGTCGCTGAGTGGGGTGCGAGCGGCAGATAAAGAAACGCTTGAGCAAGCGGTGTGGGAAGAGCTTGCAGGCGGCCACTTGTACCTATTTGCTAAGTCGAATATTTTTTTGTATCCGCAACAAACAATTGCAGAAAAACTGCAGAATTTTTCTACTATAAAAACAGTGACTGTGCAGGCAGAAGACTTCCGCACTATTTTGGTTGGGGTTGTAGAGAGACACCCCGCTGCCTTGTGGTGCGGTGACTCGGCATCGTCTACCGGTTGCTACTTTTTAGATGAAAACGGGTTAGCGTATGCCCCCGCCGCACTGTACTCGGGCGATGCGTATCAAAAGTATTACGGCACACTAGAGCCCGCGAGTGCAGACAAAAATGTGCACGGGCAATTTTTGAGTCCTGAGCAATTTCGCCTACTTCCGGCGCTTGTAGAATCGCTACAAAAAAATACGAAACTACAAGTATCTGAGGTGATAGTAAAAGGAGATAATGTGCGAGTGGTGTTTGCAAACAATTTTGCGTTGTTGTTTGGACTTAAGGATGAGAGCGGAGGGATAGTAGAAAGGCTTACGTTGGCACTTGGTGCAGCGCCGTTTACAAAAAACTCACTCACAGATTTTGACTACCTCGACCTGCGTTTTGGCGACAAGGTTTACTACAAGCTTAAAGGACAGTAAGGTGGCTGTATGCAAACCTTTTGGGATACACTGCCAAAGCCATTTTTTGTCTTGGCGCCCTTAGCCAACGTCACCGACGCGGCATTTCGACGTTTGATAGCAAAGTACAGCAAACCGGGTGGGCCCGATGTTATTTGGACCGAATTTGTCTCAGCCGACGGATTGTGTTTTGCAACTGAAGAAGGGAAGCAAAAACTACTCAAAGATTTGCTCTACAGCGAGGCAGAGAGGCCAATTGTGGCGCAGTTTTTTACCAGCAACCCAGAAACGATGGAAAAAGCTGCTGCAATGGCGCAAGAAATGGGCTTTGACGGCATCGACATAAACATGGGCTGCCCCGACAAAAGTATAGAAAAGCAGGGTGCAGGGGCAAAAATGATTACACACCCGGACGTTGCCCGCGAAATTATCCGCGCGGCAAAGCGCGGCGCCCCCAACCTGCCAGTGTCTGTCAAAACGCGCCTTGGCTATAACAAAGACTCGCTCGACACATGGCTGCCTGTTATTTTGGCAGAAGAACCTGCTGCGGTGACCATTCATGCACGCACCCGCAAAGAAATGTCGAAGGTGCCGGCGCGATGGGAGAGGGTTGCGCGTGCGGTCGAAATACGCAACGAAATGAAGAGCAAAACACTTATCATCGGTAATGGCGACTGCGTTGATGTGGCAGATGCTCGTGAGCGTGTCGCCACAAGTGGTGCAGATGGGGCGATGCTTGGCCGCGCTATTTTTGGCAGACCGTGGTTGTTTGGATCGGGTACGGAAGAGGAAAAGCTAAAGCAAATAGTCTGGCCCGAAGGCCGCATGACGGCGACCAAGGGAGACCCGAGGACTTTTGCGGAAGCTTTTCCTCTGGAGTCAGTAAAACTACGTATTGCTGTCGAGCACGCAAAACTTTTTGAAGAATTGCTGGGAGATATAAAAAATTTTGCGATAATGAAGAAGCATTTTAAAGCATACTGCGAGGGCTTCCCTGGCGCAAAAGAGTTGCGCACGGAACTCATGGAGACAAACAGTGCTGCGGGGGTGCGCAGTGTTGTGGAGAAGTTTTTGGCAGGCGGTGTATACTAAACAGGTATGAGTACTCTGATACAGGCAGACATATTCTTTTTTGTCACCACAGTGTCAGTTGTTCTTATTACAGGAGCGGTACTTTGGGGAGCGTACCATGTTGTGGGTATTTTGCGCGACGTGCGCGCAATCGCTGCCAAGGTACGCAAAGCAAGCGACGACTTGGAACAAGACTTCGAAGCGCTCCGCGCCCAAGTCAAAACAGAAGGGGTAAAGGTTCGTGGTATTATTGACCTACTGATTGGTTTTGTTACATACCGGTTTGGCACACGGAGCAGAAAGAAAAAGTCAGAAGAGAAAACAGTGTCAGAATAATATTTACTACAATAACAACAAGAATATGGCAGCAAAAAAAGACAGCAAGACTAATGCGGGTGTGGTGGGGGTAGGGGTGGCAGCAGCGGCTGCAACTGCGGCGGCAGCGTATTGGTTGTATGGGGCAAAAAATGCAGCAAAGCATCGTAAACTAGCACGCAGCTGGATGTTTAAAGCACGTGCAGAAGTCCTTGAGGCAGTCGAGAAGCTCGGTGACATCGACAAACAGACATATCTAGAAATCGTCGACAAAGTGGTAAAACGCTACTCCGCAATGTCGGGCGCGACGTCGGCAGAGTTGGTACAAATGGCAAAAGACCTCAAAGCCGCATGGCAGCATATGCAGTCATCTAAGACTACAAAAGCAGTAAAAAAGAGTGTCAAAAAAGCGGTTAAAAAGGTAGTAAAAAAAGTTTCCTAATATAGTGTTTTTTTTTGACTACGCAAGCTCGCTCTGGGCGGGTATACTAATGCTATGGCTAAAACTGCAGTGGAAGAACGTGTGCCGCTTGCGCTCTATCGCAAATACCGGCCAGGCAATTTTGACGACTTCCGAGACCAAGACCAAATAGTCAAAGTACTGGAAGCGGCTGTCGCGCAGAAAAAAATAGCGCATGCATATTTGTTTGCAGGGGGCAGGGGGACTGGTAAAACGTCCATGGCGCGTGCGTTGGCACATGCCACCGGTACAAGCGACCAAGACATTTACGAGATGGATGCCGCGAGCAACCGTGGTATAGATGAGATACGTGAGCTCCGTGACGGGGTTTCGACCTTGCCGTTTGAGTCGACATACAAGTTTTACATCATAGACGAGGCGCATGCGCTCACACCACAAGCGTGGCAAGCACTCCTTAAGACGCTCGAGGAACCTCCTAGCCACGTAGTATTTGTGTTGGCAACAACCGAGCTCGACCGGGTGCCCGATACAATAATCTCGCGCTGCCAAACATTCCAATTTAAAAAGCCGTCGCACGAGACGCTCAAAAAACTTGCGCTTGATGTTACAAAAAAAGAAGGAGCGACACTCTCGCCTGCAGGTGCCGAGATGATAGCTTTGATGGGGGAAGGGTCGTTCCGCGACACGCTTGGGATTTTGCAAAAAGTACTCACTGTCTCAAAAGATGCGCAACTCTCCGAAGATGAAGTAGCCAGTGTTGTGGGTGCGCCATCTACAAAAGCAGTCAATGAGTTTCTCCAAGCTCTTGCAAACAAAGACACGGGTGCAGCTGTTGGGGCATTTCATAAAGCGCTGCAGGGTGGAGTGGAGCCCAAAGTATTTACATTGCTCGCCGTGACAAAAGTGCGCAGCGTGCTGTTGCTACGGTTTGCGCCAGAGATTAAAAAACAATTGAGCGAGCGGTTTAGCGAAAGCGATCAAGTTGTGTTGGCAGAGCTGGCGGGCCCCGTGGGAGCTGCCATAAACTCAAACCTTTTGGCAGAACTAATTACAGCGCTTATTGAAACCCCACGCGCACCCATCCCTGCAATCCCATTGGAACTCGCGCTGTATCGTGTGGCAAACCCGCAAGTCTGACTTGTGGGTGGTTTATTTTCCTAAATCTAGCACCTCGTCGATACGTATTTTAGCCACAAAGTCGGGCACGTGGCTCACGAGTATCATGGCGCCTTGGTAGGTATTTAAAGCTTCGGCAATAACGGGCAAGTGGCGGAAGTTAATGTGGTTGGTTGGCTCGTCGAGTATAAGCAGCCCGGGTTTTTCGAGCACCAGCCGTGCAAAGGCAACCAGACCCTTTTGACCCTCGGAGAGGCTGCCGATTTTAGTGCGCACCACTTCGCCACTGAGCAAAAACCCAGCAGCAACCGAGCGCATCCTTTCTTCGTCTTTTTTGTCCATCACCGCCATCAAAGAGTCGTAGACGGTGTCGTCAAAGTTAAGTGTTGAGAAGTCTTGTCGATAATAACCAACCTTAACGTCTTTTTGTATGGTAGCGCCCTCTGCGGTGCCATTTGCGAGCGACTCAAGCAATGTGCTCTTGCCGATGCCGTTGGGGCCAGCCAACTGTAAATGACCCCCGCGTTTAAGTGAGACTTTTGCTTTATGCACTACAGGTTTGTGACCTTTGATTACTTTATACGACGAGATGCCAAGTACTTCGCCAATAAGCCCTTCTTGCGAGGGGATGGTAAAGGCACGGATAGTCCGGTCTTCTTTGCGCACATCAACCATCTCTTCCTCCATCTCTTCTGCCTTGTCGCGCATGCGGCGTGCTACCAAACGCATTTGGCCACCTTTGTTGGCAAAAAAGTTTGCTTTGTCTTTGTTGGCTTGTATCTCTTTGGCAAGGAGTGCATTTTTGCGGTTCTCTTTTTCTATGCGGGCAGCGATTTGTGCCATGGTGTCAAAGTAGTTACCTGCATACTGCTCGATTTTGTGAGTAAAGACGTCGAGGTACAGCACGACGTTGGTAAAGGCATTTAAAAATTCGGCATCGTGCGAAATGACAATGCATGTCTTTTTTGAATTGACTAAAAATTGTGTCAGATGTTCTATGCCTGCGTGGTCGAGGTTGTTGGTTGGCTCGTCAAGCAGCAACAAGTCCGCGTCTTGTATAAGTGCTGATGCCAGCAAAAGTCGCGCTTGTTGCCCACCTGAAAATGCGCGTACCTTTTTTCCATGGTCGGCAACTAAATGCACAGCATCCAGCACTTTGTCTATACGAGGGTCTATGTCGTACACCTTGGTAGGGAAGCACGATTCAAAAAACTCTCGCACCGTCATTTCCAGCTGCTCTTTGGGGATTACTTGGCGCGCTTGGGCAACCTTTAAGCCGTGCGTTATGTGCACCACCCCAGACTCTGGGGTGTGGGCGCCGGTAATGATGTCCAGTAGGGTGCTTTTGCCGGCGCCATTTTGGCCCATGATGGTGTTTTTGGTACCACGGCGCACAGAAAAGCTGACCTCTTTTAAAATAGGTTTATTGTGTCCGTAGTCAAACGAGACATCTTCGAACCGGACTATTGTATCTTCTTTAGCCATTATGCAAATTAGGGTATTGTGTATCACTGCAAAACAAAACCCCTCGGATGAGGGGTTTTGTTTCGAGAATGATGCTTACGCTGCAGTCTCTTCGTCCTCAGTAGGAGCTGGCATTGCAGGCTCTTCAACTGGGGTTTCCTCAGGCTTTACTTCTTCTGGATCCATATATGTTATCACTTAACTACATAGTAAAGACGACCGAGCACCTATAGTAGCATACTTTTGAGGAATGTCAGTCAAGGGTTACCTTTTCAAGGACTACAGGTTCCAGTGGTCGGTCGGCAGAGTCGGTTGGGGTGTTGTTTATAGCGCTCACAACATCCATGCCTGAGGTAACTTTACCAAACACAGTGTAGCCTTGGTCAAGGTTGCGGTTGTCGACTGCGTTAATAAAGAACTGGCTACCTTGGGTGTTGGGGCCAGAATTTGCCATAGCTACGGTGCCAGCAGTGTTGCTGTTGTTAGCGCTTATTTCGTCGTTAAACTTGTACCCTGGACCGCCGGTGCCCCAACGAGCCTTTTGTGAGTCATCTTTTGTTAGGGGGTCGCCACCTTGGTTCATAAAGCCGCGGATGACGCGGTGGAATTTGGTACTGTCGTAAAAACCGCTTTGTGCAAGTTTAATAAAATTCTCCACTGTTTTTGGGGCGTTTTGTGGATAAAACTCTAGAGTGATGGTGCCTTTGTTTGTGTGTAGTGTTGCGGTCATGATTTTTTTAGTTACGGCTGTGTTTGTAATAGGCTCTGATGTTTGTGTAATCGGGGAAGTGACGGTTGGTGTGTTGGGTGCTGTCGTGCTTGCTGTGTAGGTACTAAGAGCTGTCATTGTAGAGGGCTTTTGCTCACCTGACAAAAACTTGTAGGCTACCACCATGCCTCCAACTACCACAACTACACCTAAAGCCGCGCCAAGTATTTTTACCATACTATTTTTATTTTATATTATCTGTCTGGTCGTGACAAAATGCCAAGCAACACAAACAAAAAGCTAATAGTCAAAGGGCCCAAAAAGATCCCCAACGGGCCAAAGAGCACTAACCCCCCAAGTACACCAAGTAACACCAATAAGGGATGTACCTCGGTACCGCGGCTCATAAGTCGGGGGCCCAAAAAGTTGTCAATGAGTCCAACTGCCAAAATACTCCATGCTGCAAGCCCCAGTGCCATAGAGGTGTGCCCAGTAAAAAGAAGGAAGGCGACCCCGGGCACGAGCACCAGTGATGTGCCGATGCCCGGTATAAAGGAAGAAAAGGTTGCCACCATGCCCCATAACACAAAGTTAGGGATACCGAACAAGAAAAATCCAAAACCAGTAAGTACGCCTTGTAATAGGCCAATAGTGAAGCTCCCTTTAATTATTGAGTTTGTGGCTACTTCTAGGCGGCTAAAAATAGACTCGTCGTCACTGTCGGCCAAAGGGCTCAGGGTGATAATTGCTTTCTTGAAGGCAGGGCCGTCTTTAAGAAGGTAGTAAAACGCGATAAAGAAAATCAGCAAGTTAAGAAAGAATGCAGCAACACTTGTAGCTACACTACCTAGGTGCGCTGCCATGTACGACAGCGCCACGCGTGCATATTGGTCGAGGTTGCCGCCTAGTGTGTCAAAAACTGCGCCTGCGCCAGGTATTGCTTTGTCGAGTAGTGTGCCTGCGTTTTCTATAGTGTTGGACAAGTATGTGTGCCCGCTGGTTGCTGTAAACGACATCGAGAGGTTACGAATCTCGCCAAATATTTGTGTACCCAAGAAAAAAAGGGGGAGCACAATACATACACTGGTTAAAAAGACGGTACACAGTGCTGCAAGTCCGCGACCTGGTATGCCACGTAGCACTCGGGCGTACACTGGTTGGAGTACGACTGCGGCTATTGTAGCCAAGACCAGCGGCCCAAAAAAAGGTTTGATGATATAGGCCACTGTGGCGAACATCAAAACCAAAAGAAAAAGTAAAAAATATGGACGCAGTACTTCAGCCTTCATTCAAAAAGTGTACCACACCTCCGCGGGCTATTGGTACTGGATAAACAGGGGTTGCGGACTGAGGTCCAAAACTTCTGCAGGAGTAAGGAGCCGTGTGCTCGGCGGACGTACATCGTTTTTATAAAAAATCTTGAAGCCAGCAAACTGCACAGGTTCGGGGTATATAACCTGGTTGTAGGTGCCAATTTTTTTGGCGGGCGAACCCCACCCGTCCATTACCATGACAATTTGTACCTCCGGTAGTGGGCGTATCTCTTCTGAGCGCTTGACCATGTTGTGGGTAAAGCGATGCACAATAAGTATTTTGGGCGGCAGGTTGTGTTCGCGTACCAATTTTGCCAAATGCTCGGCTGCGTAGTTGATATCTGCTGCGTCCATGGAGCCAATGACTGTGCCGGGTTTGGCACCGTTTTTCATTGCAAACTCGGGGTCAAGCGCCAAGTGCACCTCTGGCTTGGACAAGTAATTATCGAGGTCAGTAATCTCAGATTCTAGACTACTGAGGCCAATTTGAATATCCAAAATAACAATGCCGTTTACTTGTTTTGCTAGGTCGAGCGCGTGGTCGAGCTGGCTTTCGGGCATACGCAGGCGATATTTGCCGTCTTTGCCAGGGCTTTCTTGTGCAGTAACGGCAATATACTCGATTGCAGGCACCACGGGCGTGGCAGGGTCTGCTGCCTCGAAGCGAGCTGCTTCTGCTTGTAGTCGCGCCAACATGTCGTCTGCTTCGTACTCTCCTAGTGCCCCCATTTGTTTGGAGTAAAAGTTGCCGTAGTACGCCAAGATGCGATTAAAGGGGAGTAGCGCCCCAGGGTTTGGATAGACTGTTTTAGGTGGCCAAAGAGTTGGTTTGGTGCTAGATGCGGTAGTTGTGCTGGGAGCTGGGTTATTGGCGACGGCCAAGATTTTTGCATCGTACGCAACTTTGTCGAGTACGGGGGCTTTTGGCACAGGCGCCTCGTCTTTTACTGCTGGTTTTTGTGGGTCGTAAGTGACGGTGAATAAACTTGATGAACTCATGGTGTATATACCACCTAAAGACAAGGCAAATGCCCCTACTGCAAAAAAAGCGTGTTTGTGGACGGAGCTAAGTTTCTTTTTCCCTGCGCGCATATATTCTGCACAGTATACCGCATATTATGTCAAAAAAAGACGGAAGTTACTGTAACAGAGGCGCTACCTGTAAGTACTCCATAATGCGGTGCCCAACAAAAATGTAGACACCGCACATAATCGTCTCGCCAATAAAGAGTCCAAGAAGGAATTTAGACATATCGACGCGCAGTGTCCCGCAGATGTAGCAGATAAGGTCGGTAGGTAAAAACGGGCATGCACTCCAGCCGATGATTATTGGCAGCTCGTACTTCTCTAAGCCGCGCCGCACCCAGGCAACTTGCCGATGATATTTATTTTCAAACAACAAATCCAAATGCAAAAATTCAGAGAAGTAGTACACGCTCACCGACGAGATCATGATGCCGGCGACGATAATAAAGTACAGAGGCCAGGGCGGGAAAAAAAGTAGCCCAAGCACTATAAGGTAGGTGGCGGGGATAAGTACAAACCCCCGCAGTGACCCAACAAGTAGCAGTACTGCGTAAGCCAAAAATATAGAAGTCTCGGCAATGCGTGCAAACTGCACGTGCAAAAACTCTTGATGAAAAAAGTATACATACAGCACACTAACTAACACCAGCAACCAGACGCCGGCTACGATGAGTTGTTTGTGCTGGAGAACTTTTTTCATCTACTTTCTATAAAGATCAAGAAGTGCTTTGGCACCAGCTAGATTTTTCCCCACTCGACGCTTGTGTGGCTCGAAAGCTCTACGGTTATTGCAGGAATTCCTATAGAGGCCAGTCACCCTTCGACCGATTTACCAATAACAATCTTGCCACTAGTTTGGGTGGAAGTTGCGGTGGGTGGAGTTGTGTATCCCACAGTAGTAGAGGGTGGGTTAGTTGCAGAAAAAAAGCCGGTAGGGAGCAAGAAGTATGCCCCTACACCTAAAACAAGTACAGCAGCGGCGCCCGCGATAATAATTTTATACATAGAGAAAATAGTTAGGCGAATATAGGCTAGTTGGACAGGAAGGACCTACCTTTATTAAAGCATCCTGAGCCTAGACTAACAACGTGTGTCTGTAGTTTGTCTGAAGCGGGCTATTCTCCCAGGTGGGCGTGGTCGTTGTAGACCCATACATGCCATGTACGAGGCGTTTCGAAAGTATCTTTAAAAAGGTCAGAATACTCTGGCACCAAACCCGTTAGTGCGGTGATAGCCTTGGCGGTTTGTTTGGTGCGCAGAAGAGGGCTTGCGATGAGGGCTTCGCACCCGAGGTGTCCAACACGCTCTGCAATTTTTTGGGCTTGAGTTTGACCTATTTCACTCAAAGGGGAGTGTAATCCTTGAAAAACTGCGGATGCATTTGCCTCACTCTGTCCATGCCGCACCATGTACACCAATTTTTCTACCACTTCATCCATGTGTTGCAGTATATACTGTTTTTGAATCAGATGATTACCTTTTCCGGCGCAAAAATGATAGTTTCTTTCATTTATTGCAGTATAGCGGACTTTTAGCGTGCCTTGCTGCCATGTGCGAGCGCAAGTTTTTCTTCGCGAGAGAGTTTTTTAACTGCTGCCTCGCGCACAGAGGCCTGGCTGCGGTTTGCATGTTCTTCGCTATATATAATACGCACTGGTTTGTGGGCTCTTGTGTAATGCCCGCCTTTGCCACTTTGATGTTCTTTAAATCGACGAGCTAGGTCGGTGGTGATGCCAGTATAGAGCGACCCATCGGCGCACTCAATAATATAGAGCGTGTACATGGGCTATATACTACGCCCTGTTCGCAAAATCCGTATTTTTTGCTATTCTCAAGGAGTTATTGTGCGGTTCGGCAAATATTGGGATATCGTCTAATGGTAGGACAGAGGCCTTTGAAGCCTTTAATCGGGGTTCGAATCCCTGTATCCCAGCCAGTTTTCAGAATTCGTTTTTTCGCCCAAATTCGGAGCGTCGCAAAGCGACGCGACGGGGGTTTCCGCCAGAATTCGCCAAGGGTTTTTGAAATCCAAAAAGAGCGAGCGGGACGCGAGGCGGGGGTTCGAGCCAATCTTTTTAAGAAAATCTCTTTTAGCTTCGAGATTTTCTTCGGAAGCGATAATTATGGCTTGGTTACTGTCTAAAATGAATTGACGAGAAAGTTCGAGCCAGCGATTGCCTTTTCGTTCAAAATCTTTCAATTTCTCTGAAAAATTAATCTTTTGGTTGAGGAGCTTTTGCTTCTTGGCGATATACTCCTCGCTCGTAATTGTGCTGTCCAAATGAGCGTCAAGAAGCCTGTCTAGCGTCTCCTCAACACTTTTGATTTGATTTTTCAGATTTTGAACGAAAAGCTCGTCAGAGTGGAAACTGCTCGCTTGTTCCTTTTCTAGTTCAGCGAGCATGAATTCTTTCCACTCAGACGGCAAAGAAACTTTTTTGATAGTGTCATTCACTTGTTCGGCGAGGAATTCTTCGCGGATATATTTTTGTGCGCAAACACCTTTCTTTTTGGTGCAACGATAATAGGTATGACCTTTCTGCACTTCGCTGGTAATACCACAGCCACATTCTCCGCACAAAAATATTCCGCAAATAAGTTTTCTAACGAAAGTTTTTTACTCCACAAAAGCATAGTTGAAACAACATATCTTTTTACTTCACTGATGGATCAAACGGTTACAAAATATTATGATGATATTGTTTCAAAATAAAAAATGTTAATATACTTATATGGAAAAGCCACAAAAAATTACAGATTTAGTTGAAAATATTGACTCTTATATTCAACAGACAAGAGATGTGAGCCATGATGAATCGATGGCGCTACTAAACTTTTGGGAGGACTATGTTAAGGAAACGATCAGAGGTTTAAATAAAAATGATGTTAATAACAAAGATTTAGTAACTAAAATCACAGATACTTTATACAGAAAAGCTGTAACTTTTTCTATTATAGATTTATACACAAACGGGTTTATCGCGATAGTTCTTCATCGTCTATTTTGGGAATTAAGTCAGAAAGGTGCTCACATTTTTTATGTTGTTGATAATTCAATGCCAGATAATAGTTTGCGTTGTATCTTGGAACAGCTTCCTCCTGCCGGATTTACAGTTATAACGCCTCATATTGCAGATAAAATAGAATATAAACCTACTAATACCCAAACGGACAGCTTGTCATACGAAGAAATTGAAAAGAAAATTAAAGAAGCGTTAGAGTTTGGTAAAAATATAATTTATGTTGAGAGAGACAGCAGTGTTAATTATTTGGATAAAGTTGTTGAGTTAGCTAGAAATGCTAGTGATGAATACGCCAAAATATACAGAAATACTGGAGCTGAAAGTCCGGAGATATTGAAAATTGAAGAAATCTCAAAAATTGTTGTGAAGTAATTTAAGGGAGCATCCCCGCCGTCTCTTTTTCCCCACGGCGGGGATATTGCGCGCGAACGGGAGGGTGGGTCAAGCGCATTTGTATTTGAGCCTCGGACATTTCCGCTAGGGCGTCCATGACTAAAGGATGAGCGCCGCCGTAATCTTGCAATTCAGAAGTTTAGTAGCGAAAGCGACACCACATACAACCGATATGAAAACGAGGAAGGGGGTTGTGCGAGGGCGGACTCCGAAGGCACGCTAAACGAAGCCAGAAAGCTCTAAATAACAACAAGACGAACGAAAGCACTGAATACTTTAACTAACCACTGCGAGGAGGAGACCGAAGCTGGGGGAAGGATTCCTTCCTTCCCCCAAACAGCCTCCTGCCCTCGCTCCCGCTCCGCAGAGCGGTAGAGCGAGGATAAGCAGGAATCCTAGACATCTAGGCGCGAGTAGCCCTAGCGGAAATGTCCGAGGCGAATGCCGAGGATGGACTCCGTAGTCATAGGACAAATACTATCAGAGAAATGATCGAGACAATATTGAAATTGAATTTGTTTTTTCTGTTTTTTGTCCGCCCCGAATTCCCCCAAAACAAAAAGAGGATCAAATGGAAAATTCCTCCCCAAACCCCTCCTTTTCCATTTGCGACTTCCGAATTCAAAAACAAATGAGCCGAAGTTTTGGCAAATCCTTTCCCCAAAAAATAGTTTTGCCAAAACTTCGTCCGCATTGTTCCGCCACCTGCCCGAATACTTGGAGGGCAGAACACCAAAGAAAAATGTCCTTTCCACTTTAGAAGAAATTTCACCACCGCCAAATCAGAGAAGCAAGGAACATTTTTCTTTGGTGTTGCCGAGTGAAGCGAGGCAGTGGCGGAACGATTCATTCCACATCGGGATTTTGTTGGAAAAAAGTTCGGATTTTGTTCAGGAGACACAGCAGTCATAAAAATCGTACCTGGTGACCTAGACGGGTAGGTTTGGTAATCTAAGGGTAAGATTGTTTTGTAACTAAATGTCGATACTTATTTCAAAAACTACATTTCAACATTTCTCGCATTGTCCAAAAGATGCGTGGTTGAAACTTCATAAACCAGAATTAAAAGGACAATTTACACCGTCCGAATTTGACTTGCATCTTATGGAGCAAGGTAATGAGGTGGAGTCTTTTGCACGCAATTTATTTACTGAAGGTATTGAAGTCTCGACGAGAGGCGAACACGCAGTCGAAGATACCGTCCGTTTGATGACCGAACGCATGGCGGCGATTTTCCAGGCAACATTTATTGTTGATGGCTTCATCGTCCGTAACGATATATTGAAATGGAATCCGACAACAAGCCTTTGGGATCTCTACGAAGTGAAGGGGACCAATTCAATGAAGCTTGATCAAAAGGAGCGTGATCATATTACAGATATTGCTTTCCAAGTGTCAGTGATGAGACGAGCGCATGTGCCACTTGGACGTTGCTATTTAATTCATTTGAATAAAGAGTATGTACGGGTTGGAGATATCAACATAAAGGAACTCTTCATGATAGAAGATGCCACTGATGCAGTAAACGGGCGTATTCCAGAACTTGAGCCAAAAATGGAGGCTGCAAAAGAGTATCTGAATCGAGAATCAGAACCATCTGGTGGTTGTGATTGTGTTTACGCTACTCGACGTAACCATTGCACAACCTTTCAATATTCCAATGGACATATTCCAGAATATTCAGTTCACGATATTTCCCGTATTCATAAAACTAAACTTAGTAATTTGGTAGAACAAAATATTTTTGATCTTGATGATGTAGATCCTGAGTTACATAAACTTTCAGAAAAACAAGCAAACCAAGTTTATGCTCACCAGCGACAGAAGCCAGTTATTGATACTGCCGAGATATCAGAGTTTCTTGGTTCCTTAAAATTTCCACTATATTTTTTTGACTATGAGGCTTACGCGCCTGCGATACCAGCTTTCAGCGGTTATGGGCCATATAAATTTATCCCATTTCAGTTCTCAATACATATCCTACGGGAGCCCAATGGAGATCTTGAACATATTGAGTTTCTACACGAAGAATTTACAGACCCCTCTGAATCTGTTTCCCTCAAGCTAAAAGAAGTCTATACGAGAGGATCTGTTATCGTATGGCACGAAACTTTTGAAAAGACATTTATAAATGCAAACATAGCACAGCGATTACCGCATCACGCACAATTCTTCGAAAAATTTAACGGAGCTATGGTTGATCTAGAAAAGCTCTTCGTGGCACAACATTACATACATCATGGGTTTAGAGGCCGAACATCTATAAAAAAAGTTTTGCCAGTCTTGGCTCCTGAATTTTCGTATAAAGCACTTCAAATCCAAGAAGGAGGTCAAGCGTCTAATGAATGGTGGCGCATGGTTGCACCGACAACTCCATCAGGAGAGAAGAAGGAGATTTCAAAAAATCTAAAAGAGTATTGTGGTTTAGATACCATGGCTATGTATGCTATTTATAAACATCTTCGTGACATGGTCTAAACTACAGTAATCTTTTAAATTGCTATTTGATCAAATATTTCCAATAATCTTACTCCAGCACCACTCTCTTATTTATAAGAATTAACCTACTTGTAAACGATTGCATTAATTCTCGTTTTTCCTGAATCGCCCCTTTCTCAAGAATGTATTTCATGTAGCCTCGAATATCTAGACGATTCTGGCGTATCTTGTCATCCTCGGTCATTCCTAAAACTTTGCTTCTGAAATCTCCATAGCGTTCGATCTCTTTTTCAAGCTTATCCTTAACACCGACCTGATTGATGTCTATGCGATCAATAATTTCAGTAAGCTGATAGATTAGATCAGTTTCAGGTAAGTAAGTGTTTTTGCAGTTCTTGTCATGAAATTTGGTGCACCCGTAGTAGATATATTTTCTGATTGAACCATCTGCCAGGTTTTTATACTTTTCTTCAGCCGTTACTCCTGATTTACACATACCGCACTTCATGAGGCGAGTGAAGGCGAACTCCTTGTCGCCCTTGCTTTCGTGTTTATTCGTATCTAATTTTTCCTGAACCTTTCTGAATAGTTCTTGGCTTATGAGTGGGTCGTGTTTTCCGGCATACCACTTGCCTGACTTACGAGGATACTCGATAAGCCCCATGTAGAAATTATTTCGAAGGATTATATAAATATTACTAATTGTAAGCGGCTTATCGTTCCTTGTTGTAAATTTAACTTCTTCTTTAAGCCAACGGAACATTTGTCGGCCGCTAAACTTTTCATATGCAGCTTTCTCAAACATCATTTTGATTACATGTGATCTCAAGGGATCGACAATGACATGACATTTCATCGTCCTGTCTGGGTGACTGAGGTAGCCCGTAGGGGCAACGGATGGCCACAGACCCATTTCAGCTCGGGTCTTCAATCCACGCTTCACATTGATACTCTTGTTGTCATTCTCGAGCTTGGCTTGAGATCCCAGGATCATTAGCAGGAACTTCTCATTAGGATTGTTTGTGAAGCGTTGGCTGTAGGTTCGTATCTCTATCAATTTCTTTTGATCGAGTAGGTCTACAACCGCTCCCAAGTCTCCGGCATTTCTTGCGAGTCGGTCTGGATGCCAGACGAGGGACTAGTCTAGTTCTTAGAGAATTTATATAATTAGGGCATGAGTGAGAAACGTTTCAAATCTCATATCTATACTGCACAAAACCGGCCGTGAAGTCGCTTTTGTGCTATTGACAAGCACAGTATTTAGGTGTATGACACTGAGCATAGCTCTTTGATAAGACTTGGAGTGGTCATAGCGAAAAGTGGCTTAAAAATAGGCCATTCCTCGCTATGACCACACAGGCCATGGTTCCTCCTCGGATTAGAGGAAAACGAAACGGGCAAATTAGCCCAAGGAGATAGAATAATGAGCAACGAATTCGCATCTGCCAGCCTCACGGCTGGCCAACTCAACGCCATCGTCAAGAAGCTCGGTGGCCACGACATGGCGCTCCGTTTTCTCCGCGACGAACCCTCGGTTTCTTCACCCTCCCGTTCGTGGCGTGAGGAAGACGGCATCATCTACTTCAGCGTCACCAGCGATGGCACGACCGGCGAGGACTGGATCAAGCGTCTGGAAGGCAACGGTTTCCGCGTCGGAGACTACGCCAAACAGGTGCTCCGTTCGCCGGATTTCAAGCCGACCAACGGCGTGACGACCGAAGTCGCCGTCCTCAAGGGGATGCTCTTCGAGGACAACGACCGGATCACGAAGAAGATCCGCGCCGAGGCCGACAAGCGCAAGCTTTCGAAGCCGAACGCCGAACTGGCCTGCCTCATCCGTGAGAAGTTCACGGACAAGGAGATCGAAGCCATGGGTCTGATCTGGATCGTTGCCATGCACGAACCGATCAACGACTCCGGCGGCGATCCGAGCTTGCTGAGCGCGCGCCGTGACGGCGGTGGGCGCTGGCTCGACGCGTACTACGACGGGCCTGGCAGCTGGTGGGATCGTGACGGCGGGTTCGCGTTCGCCGTGTCGCAAGTCAGTTCTCAAGACTAAGATCCTCGGGACTTCAGTCCCTTTGAACTTAGTCCTTAGCCCCATTCCGATTCGTCGGAATGGGGCTAAATTTTTTCATAAAATTAGATATAATATCTGTATGACTACAACACCCCAAAACGAAGAAGAGTTTAAGAAAAAGCTCAAGCCAGAGCAGTACAAGGTGCTGCGACAAAAGGGGACTGAGGCGCCTTTTTCGGGCAAGTTGGCACAGCCAGGCAAAGATGGTTTTTACAAATGTGCTGCGTGTGGCAACCAGCTCTTTAAAGACGATGCAAAGTTTGACTCGGGCACCGGCTGGCCAAGTTTTGACCAAGCGCTGCCTGGTGCAGTAGAAGAAGTTGCGGATACTTCACATGGTATGCGTCGCACAGAAGTTGCATGCGCAGTATGCCGCTCGCACTTGGGCCACGTGTTTAATGACGGCCCAACCAAAACGGGCAAGCGCTACTGCATGAACTCGGTGTGTTTTGAGGATTTGGATAGTAGGGGAAAGTAAGTAGTATATAAGGTATGAACGTCGGCGTGGGGTCAAAAAATAAAACAAAAGTAGGGGCTGTGGCAGAAATTTTGCAAGACTACCCCATGTTTGCTGAGGCAAAGGTCGAGGGAGTAGACGTACAGATAGAGCAGTTTGGCCATCCAAAAACTTTGGCCGAGACTGTTGCCGGCGCTATTGACCGTGCCAAACAAGCACAGGTGGGGCATGACTATGGTTTTGGGATTGAAGGCGGCTTGATGGAAGTGCCACAAACCAAGTCAGGGTATATGGAAGTTGCGGTGTGTGCGATTTTTGATGGTATACAAGTACACCTCGGCCTTTCGCCAGCTTTTGAGTGGCCAAAAAAAGTAATTGATGGAATTTTGAATAAAGGACTAGATGGAAGTCAGGCGGTAAAAGCTGCTGGACTCACTGATAATGAAAAACTGGGCGCAACCGAAGGCGGTACCGTCGGTATGCTCACCCGAGGCCGCACCACCCGAATGGAGCAAAATAAAGCAGCTGTAGTGACCGCTCTTATACACCTAGAAAATCCAGAACACTTTTAAAAAAGAAAAGACCTACTCACGATTGCTCGCTTTCGGTCTTGTAGTTATCGGCGCATAAATTCAAAAGTAACCCCTTCTGCTTTCATGGCGCCAACAGGGTCCTGAATGTGCAGTACGCTCAGGGGTCGGATGGGGTCTTTGGTGATGAGCTCCAGGTTTCCTAGGCCTGTGGTATGGAAGAAGTGCGTTGCGCAAAAACTATACAGATAACCTCCTTTGCCGTACATGCGCTGTAAACTTGCTTCCAGAGAGTCTGGGCCATAGATGCCCACCACTTTGTCTGCGGGGTCACCGTACAAGTCGACTCCCATAGCGCACGTTGGGGTTGTGGTATCGGTGTACGCCAAGGCGATCCATCGGTGTACGGTGGCGTGGAAAGAATGTTGATCAAAAACGATCACTTCTTTTCCACTGTGTGTTTGGATGCGAAGGTTCCTTCGGGGTTCCACGGTCTCAATGCAATGCGTTGCTGAGCCGTGGAAGACAACACCACTCTTCATGACGAAGTTCTCCTAACTCTAACTTAATTATACATTATGATACTCTATATGTCAAATGTTTCTATAGCCTTTTAATACTGGTGGCACTAATAATCCCATCGATAGGATATTTTTGCCAAAGGTCGCTCTAAATGGAGTATCCTCATCTAAACTACAGGTGAGTATGAGATAAATAGGGGGTTAGTAATTAAAAGAAAATATATGTTGATAACTATTGCCGCTATATTAGTCGCTCTATGGTTGCTTGGGTTGGTAACTTCCTACACCATCGGAGGCTTGATACACGTGCTGCTCGTGATTGCTATTGTCATCGTGCTTATACGAGTAATCCGCGGCGAGAACCCGTTTACCTAAACGTGCATGGGGCGCGGTCGTTACTGCTGCAGCAGCCTATGTTGCGCGTATAACCATGTAGTTTTTCTGTGATTAATCCTGTAGTATGTGCGGTATGAGAATAATAAATCCTGGGCAAATGGCTGCTGATTTGCGTGCGCATAAGATTGGTAAAAAAGAATACTGGTTTTATGCTGCAGCTTTTGTTGCAAGTATCTGTGTGTCACTGTATTACATTCTGTTTTCTACAATCCAAACCATATATGAACCAGCTTATCTTAAGATCCTAAACATCGTTCTTGTGTTTATTTTGAACGTGGGGACGGTTTTTGTTGCCTATGTTGCAAACAAAAAAGGTGACAGGAAGGATTTTTGGTATCGCTACGTGGGTATCACGTTTCCAATAGGTATCCTCCTGGGGCTCGCTGCCCTCTGTCTAGTAGTTTTGGGGGTTACTTTTGAGATCGTTGATCCAGAGGTGTATGCATACAAAGATTTTGTTTTTGAAGGAATTTTTGCTGGCGCATTCTTCTATTTTACGTGGAAATATATGAGTCGCATTGCTTCGCGCGCATAACGGCTAAACTTTTCCCCGTGTTAAACCAACTCAAAAACGCGTTCCATATTATGATTGGTATATAGTGCAAATATGGCATACACAAGAGCCGCAGCAGATTTTTGACTCGCTCAAAACGAGTGATGCGGGCCTTAGTGTCAACGAGGCTGTGCGTCGCCTTAGAGTCTACGGCAGCAACGCGCTGCCTGACGCAAAAGTCGACAGTGTGTTTGTTATTTTTTTGCAGCAGTTTAAAAGTCCTCTTATTTACGTGTTGTTTGGTGCGGGTGCGGTATTGTTTTTGCTGGGTGAGGCAGTAGATGCATTGATTATTTTGTTTGTACTTGTCTTTAATGCAGTTGTGGGTGCGGTGCAAGAGGGTCGTGCGCAAAACACATTGCGCGCGCTCAAAAAATTTGTCGCAACAACTGCCACAGTACTCCGCGACAAAGAAGAGATTGTTATTCCCGACAAAGAAGTGGTCGTGGGTGATATCATCTTGCTGCAAGAGGGCGAAAAAGTGCCTGCTGATGCGCGACTGCTGGCTGTGAGTGGGCTTAAGATCGACGAGGCGTCACTCACGGGCGAGTCTGAGCCTGTTGTTAAAATGATAACTCCAATTAACGGAGAC